>JAFNUO010000118.1 GCA_017383985.1 Clostridia bacterium
CCCGAAATTCTGCAATATGTGGATGAGGGGCGTATTTCATTCACTCCCGCCGTCGAACTTTCCTATCTCAATGAACAGGAACAGCAAGACCTATTAGAGCAGATTGAGCAAAGCGATTGCACCCCGTCACTCTCGCAGGCTTGCCGCTTTAAAAAGATAAGTCAAGGCGAAGGTCTTACGCCCGAAGTGATTGCGGAGATCATGGAGGAAGAAAAAGCGAATCAGCGGGAAATGTTCAAAGTCCCGATGGAGCGTATTCGCCAATATGTCCCTAACGCCAATGCTAAGCAGGCTGAGGATTTTGTTTTGAAAGCTTGCGAGCATTATCGCAAATTCTTAATCCGTCAGCGCAACCGTGATGAAAGGTAAGGTGAAGAATATGAAAAAAGTTAATATAGAACCCATTATGTTTTCAAGAAAAGGCGCAGGGCGCATTAATGAAAATGCCCCTATCGACCTTTTGGAATATGTAACACCGAAATCAGCAACGGCAATCGACAATACTCCCGTTTGCTATATTCCGAAGCAAATTACCGTGTCCGAAGAAATAGGCGGTACTATCTACGATGTCACCGGTGTTTTTACGGGCGAAGTTGACAAATCACTATTTCAGCAATTAAAAGAATTGATCCTATCCGAGCAGTTATTGTAACTACCATAGGTTTGTAGAAACACAGCCGAGCATTGTATAATTGGCCTGCCCGATTAGTAATGCTCGGCTTTCTTGAGAAAGGAGTTTATTATGGCAAAGAAAGCCGAGAATATGAATCAAAATAAAATCACAGCCTTATACTGTCGTCTGTCCGTAGAAGATATTAAAGACGATAAAGACAAAAAGAGAAAAGGCAAAGAGGACGAATCAAACAGTATCAGTAACCAAAAGCAAATTCTTTCTGACTATGCTAAAAAACACGGCTATACCAACACAATGTTTTTCGTGGATGACGGTATTTCGGGCACGAGTTTTGACCGTAGCGATTTTAACCGTATGCACCGAATGGTAGAGGAAGGCAAAATCGGCACGATTATCGTAAAAGACTTATCCCGTTTTGGTCGTGAGCATATCGAAAGCGACCGCCTTGCAGAAATCGTATATCCTACACTTGGCGTAACCTTTATATCCATACAAGAAAATATCAACACCGCTACGGGCGAAGGTGTGGAAATGCTGCCATTCTATAATATATTCAACGAATGGTATGCGGCGCAGACCTCCAAGAAAATCCGTGCGGTATGGCAGTCTAAGTCTAATAACGGTGAACGTGTATCTGCAACAGTAGCCTTCGGTTACAAGAAAGCTGATAACGATTCCAAGCAATGGATTATTGATGAGCCTGCTGCAAAAGTGGTGCAATATATCTTTCAGCTTTGTATTGAGGGGTTAGGTGTTACCAAAATCGCACGCCGTTTAGAATCCGAAAAGATTTTAACACCAACTGCCTATTACAACAGCATCGGTAGAAAGACACGCAACAAGGTTATTGATCCTTACCGTTGGTCTGAAAATAGCGTAGACCACATTCTCGCCAATATGCAGTACACCGGTTGTACCGTGAATTTCAAGTCAAGTACCGTGAGTTTTAAAGTCCACAAGACCGTTTATAACGCTCCCGAAGATTGGGTAATTATTCCGAACACTCAGGAAGCCATTATTGATATGGATACTTGGGAACGTGTGCAAGAGATAAAAAAGCACCGCCGAAGAAATACTGCGACGGGCAGACAAAGTATCTTTTCGGGACTTATGTATTGCGGCGATTGTGGTTCAAAGCTATATTTCTGTGCCGCCAAGAGCGTAAAAGAGCATCAGGAATTTTACCGTTGCTCCGCCTATAAGGAAAACAGAGGTAGTTGCACAATCCATTTTATCCGTAATGTGGTACTCGAAAAAATGGTGTTAAAGCTGATAAGAGAAGCGGCAGAATATATTACGGAATATGAGCCGGTTTTTCTGTACCTGTATGGTAAGCAACACGAACTGCACAAGGCAAACAATTTCAAAGCCGCAAAGCAGGAACTTGAGAAAAACAAGAAGCGTATTGTGGCACTTGATAAGTTGATTGAAGCTGCCTTTGAAAAGAACGTGCTTGGTACACTAAGGGATGATCTGTTTGAGCGTATGACTGCCAATTACGAAAAAGAGCAACGAGAATTGATACAAGCAGTTGCCGAATTGGAACAAAAACTTGCTAATGCCGAGCAAGATAACATCGACCTTCGGGCTTTTCTTTCTATCATCCGTAAATGTACCGACTTAAAGGAACTGACACCTGAACTCGTCAATCGCCTGATAACAAAGATTGAAATCTTTGATAGTACCAAAGACGAAAATGGCAAAAAGCATGTTCCTATTAAGGTTCGCTTTATTGGTGTGGGTGTTATCGTAATTCCCGATGGAAAGACAATTCTTGAAACTTATGAAGAAATCCGCAAGAATCCGCCAAGAGTGGCATGAAAGAGAAATACGGCGTAGCCTTTATCGGCTACACCGTATCCTACATACCCCGACTGTCCTTAGCCACCTCTGGCTAAGGCCGACGGATTTTTATAAATTTTATTTAATTATACGCCTTATACGCCGGCTTTAACCTCGTCAAATTCTTTTTCGATTTCGGCAGAGGGTTTCTTTGTGATAAGAGAAACAACAACAATGAAAATAATAGAAACAATAAACGCGGGAAGCAATTCGTAAATATTAAGAACGCCGCCGATTGTTCCGCCGAGGTTAACGCCGATAGGACGAATAACAAGCTTCCAGAAGAATACCATTAAACCGCCCGAAATCATGCCGGCAACGGCTCCTGCGCGGTTAGTACGTTTCCAAAAAAGGGAGAGAATCATAAGCGGGCCAAAGGTTGCGCCGAAGCCTGCCCATGCGAAGCTTACCATTTGGAATATAATGCTGTTTTCATCAAGAGCGATTACAATAGCAATAAGCATTACCGCAACAAGAGTAATTCTTGAAACAAGCATAACCTGCTTTTCGTTTGCTTTCTTGTTGATAAGTCCTTGGTAAATATTCTTTGAAACCGACGAAGCCGCAACAAGTAAATACGAGTCGGACGAGCTAATTGCGGCGGCGAGGATACCCGCCATTACAAATCCCGCAAGAAGCGCAGGCATAAGCTTGGTTGACAAAAGAATAAATACCGTTTCGGAATTATTTTGAGTAAGAAGCTCGGTCGGATAAAGCGAGCGACCGATGATACCGATAAATACGGCGATAGTAAGAGAAATAAGCACCCAAATGGTAGCAATTCTGCGTGAACGGGTAAGCTCCTTTTCGCTACGAATAGCCATAAATCGAAGGAGTACCTGGGGCATACCGAAGTAGCCAAGTCCCCAAGCAAGGGTTGATAACACGGTTAAGAAACCATAGTTTCCGGCAGCTCCAAACACAGGGGCGCCGTTTACAACCTCTTGTGCGCCGTCCTTAAGCGACGGTGTAGCACCGCCGAAAAGTTCAAGGAAACCGGGAATTTCGCGTACGTTGTCAATTACTGCACCAAAGCCGCCGGCTTTTACAACGCCAAGAACTACAACCACGGTAAGCGCAATAATCATAACAATTGCCTGCATAAAGTCGGAAGCGCTTTCGGCAAGGAATCCGCCGATTAAGGTATATACCAAAACGAAAACAGCGCCGACAATCATCATTACCTTATAATCAAAGCCGAACAAGGTGGAGAAAAGCTCACCACAGGTGGCAAGACAGCTTGCCGCATAAACGGTAAAGAAAATTAAGATGAAAAGCGCAGAAATTGTTAATACAATCTTGCTCTTTTCGTGGAAACGGTTAGAGAAATAATCCGGTAAGGTGATTGCGTTGCCCGCTTTCACGCTGTAACGGCGAAGTCTCTTTGATACAATAAGCCAGTTAATGTATGTACCGGCGGCAAGACCGATTGCCGTCCACGCCGCTTCGGGTATACCCGCCCAATAAGCAACGCCGGGCAAGCCCATAAGTAACCAACCGGACATATCGGACGCTTCGGCGCTCATGGCCGTAACCCACGGTCCTAAGCTGCGTCCACCTAAAAAGTATTCTTCGGAATTTTTGTTTGCTCTTTTTGCAAAAACGACACCGATTACAATTACAGCCGCCATGTAAATGACCATTGCAATCAGGTATTGTAATTTAGCCTCCATATTTACCCTTCTTTCAAATTAATAAAAATAATTATATCACAAACTACCTTAATTGTCTATATTTGATTTTTTCGGCAATAATAACAGTAAATATGGGAGGTATTTAAGATGAGTAACAAATACACAGGGACAAAAACAGAGGGTAATTTAATGGCCGCATTCGCAGGCGAGTCTCAGGCAAGAAATAAGTATACCTATTTTGCCGAGGTAGCCGAAAAAGATGGATTTCAGCAAATGGCGGAGTTTTTTCGTAAAACCGCCGACAACGAAATGGCTCATGCCCAAATTTGGCTTGAAGAATTGAACGGTATCGGCGAAACCTTAGGCAACCTACAAAACGCCGCCGACGGCGAAAATTACGAATGGACCGATATGTACGACGGGTTTGCCAAAACCGCAGAAGACGAAGGTTTTCACGAATTGGCGGTTAAGTTCCGTTTGGTTGCCGAAATTGAAAAAACGCATGAGGAAAGATACCGCAAATTGATCAACAACGTTGAAAATTCCGAGGTATTCAAAAAGAGCGAGGTAAAAATTTGGGAATGTCGCAACTGTGGTCACATTGTTGTGGGCACCAACGCTCCTCAAATTTGCGCCGTTTGCAAAAAAACGCAAAGCTTTTTCCAAATTCACGCCGAAAACTATTAAAATAATAAAAAATCTATACGAAAATTCGTATAGATTTTTTATTTGTGAAAAGCGTCGTTGTGTTCGGCAAGAACCGATTCGATTATTATACGGATTTCGGTATCCGACGCCGTTATTTTTTTGTCGCGTAAAACTTTTTTGACCGAGGTTGTCGCCTCATTAAACTTCTCTTCCCCGTGCTTATCGCGACAGCACTGCTCCACCGCCGAAACAGCATTTTTTATTATTTCTCGTTTTTCTTTTTCGGAAAAATATTGTCTAAGTGTGTTTTTTATAATTATGCCCAGATAACCTATCACGGCGGTAATTATTGCATAAATTACCGTTGCTCCGTACTGTGCAATAAAATTGTTAATAAGGCTCAATTTAGTCCACCCAATCACATTATACGCTTTTAATTTTTCAATGTGATAACATATGAAAATTTTTAAGTAAATGGTAAAAATAAGTGAATTTTTTATCCGTTTTCGACTTGATTATATCGACAAAAAATGATATAATATGTAAGATTTACATGGTTAGGAGTATGGTGTATGAAATATGCAAAAAGAATAGCCGCATGTGCTTTAATTTTCATAATGCTCGGTTGTTCATGCGAGCTAAATAAAGCACCGAACAAACCCGTCGACGGAACTCCTATTGATTCTTCAACCTCATCGGCCGACGTAAGCGTCGAGGTTTCGTCGGAGGTATCGTCCGAAGCCGTTTCGAGCGGGTTACCCAAGGTTGATTACAGTAGCGGCGCAAAAATGGTCGCGTTCACCTTTGACGACGGGCCAAGCACTAAATATACAAGAAAAATCGTAGACAAGCTTAATTCCTACGGCGGAAGAGGAACTTTTTTTGTTGTAGGCAATTTAATTGGCGAAATTAACGGTTCAAACATTAAATACGCCGCTGACAACGGTTGCGAAATCGGTATTCACGCATGGTCGCATGAATATAACTACTCAAAATGCAGCGAGGAAAATTATAACCGAGAAATTAACAAAACCGCAGATGTTATCCGCAAATATATTCCCGATTACGACATAAAGCTTATGCGCCCCGTTGGCGGAGCGATTTCAAGCGAGCGAGTTGCTGACAGCCCCTATTCGGTAATTAACTGGAGCGTTGATTCCAACGACTGGAGATATAAAAAGCAAGACGAGGCCACCGCGGTAGACAATATCTATAACAACATTATGCAAGATATTGAAGACGGCGACATAATTCTTATGCACGAAATATACGACAACTCTTGGGCCGGATTTTGCAAGGTTATAGACGAGTTACACGCTCAAGGTTACCAGTTTGTCACTGTTTCAGAATTATTCGCCGAGGAAGGACTTGAGCCGGGCAAAAAATATTTAAAACGCAAAAAGCCCGAGTCTCCAGAAAGTAGTAAAAACGAAAGTTTAGCTGAAAGCTTTCAGCCAAGCGGCAGCGGTAACAGCTCTAACAACGGGAACCATTTCGGCAACGAAAACAATAACAATAACGGAAATCGAAATAATAATTAACAACAAAAAACACCGTCGAGACAATGACAAGTCCCGACGGTGTTTTTTTTATTTTTCGATTGTTTCGACCGGCTCGGTATCTCGGAAAAGAAGCGAGATACACCAAACTCCGGCAAGCGCTACAAGGGTATATACAATTCGACTGAGGATTGCGGTTTGGCCTCCGAAAATCCACGAAACAAGATCAAAGCGGAAAAGACCGATACTGCCCCAGTTAAGCGCTCCGACAATTGTAAGAGCTAAAGCAATTTTATCAAGCACCTGTTTTCAACTCCTTATTAGGTCTCAAAAACAGTATTTCCAAATAAAAAAGTTTTATTCAATTTTTTTATTTAATTAAAATTGAGGCTCCGTAGCCGTCAATAATAAGCTCGTCACCAATTTTTTCGCCCATATAAACGGTCGCGTTTTTCCATTCGTCGGGTAAACGGTAACGCTCGGAAGCGTGCCAACGGTTAACCGCAATAAGCAC
>JAFNUO010000002.1 GCA_017383985.1 Clostridia bacterium
CACCCGATTTGTTAAGACAAGCAATTAACTATAATCAAAATCAAAAATAATAAATAAAATCAAGTTTTTAGTCCAGTTCTTTTTCGGACACGAATGACAAAAATACCGTTCACGAAAGTGGACGGGATTTTACTTTTTACCTTTTCACTCTTCAATTTTCACTAAAAAATGCAAACGGGATTTTTGGAAAGTAAGAAGTAATAGTGATTAGTGAAGAGATATTGAACCTCCACCGCTTTTATGCTATACTACACATAGGCGGTGATTTTATGAAAAGAATATTTGTGTTAATAACAGTTATTATTGTGATTTTAAGTTTGTCTGCTTGTGATTTGAATCCTATTGTAAATAAATTAAATGGCAATGAAGCAGCCGCAAAAGCTCAGCAAGAAAAAGAAAAATACACAGAACTTGCAGACGGGACATATTTATATAAGCAGTCTGGGGTTTCTACTGAGAACATAATACAATTTATAGATGAAGAGAATAATGTTTTGCTTGATTCCTCTGATATTATGTTTGTCTCTGCGAAATGGTCAGAATATAACAGTTATTATATACAACTCGAATTCAATGAACAAGGAACTATTGCTTTTGCAAACGCAACAAAAGAGAACATAGGTAAAAAATTGTATATTGTTTTGGATGAACAGATTATATCTTCTCCAACGGTTGTTGATGAAATAACTGATGGTATTGTAATAATTTCTAATTATAATAATTATGACGAATTAATTTCATTTTTTAATAAACTGGTTAAGTAAATCTTAGTTTTCAGGCACATTTAATTCGTGCCACTAAGTTCAAAAGTCCTCAAAAAAAGAACGAAGCAGTTGCTTCGTTCTTTTTTTATTGCAATTTTAGGGGGATTTTTTATTAATTACGACCTTTTGATTACACCACAGGCTATTTTCTGGCCGGAGTTTCCGGCTGGTTGAGATGTAAAATCGTCCGGCATATCATGAATTACAACTGTATGGCCGATAATGTCCGCAACTTTAAATCGGTCGGTTATAAATGACAAATGCGCCATATTACCGCAAAGCATCAGGGGCGGCATATCACCTGCGTGTTTAGGGTGGGGAGCGCCGTAGGGGTTAAAGTGCGATTTACTACCCGAAAAGTCAATTCCATCGCAATTATCGCCTTCATGAATATGAAATCCAAAAAAGTTAGCGTCAGTACGTGGCAGACCGTTTATGTCGGCAACCACCAAAACGCAGTTTGTCTTTTGATAAAATTTTACAATACCTTTGACGTCGGAGGTAATGTTTTTGCCGTTTATGACGGCTATTGCTTGAGGTTTATTAAATTTACATTGCATATAATCACCCGGTTACAATATATGCTTTTCTATATGCTTTTGCGATTTTTTGGGTATAAAGCGGTATATGCGGGCAATTTAGTTATCATTTCACATACCGACTATTCAAACTGTCGCTATGTAATACCGGATTAAACTAAACAATATAAAAAATCAAAAACTCCCGTTGAACATGTCGCTCAAGGGGAGTTTTGCCTTGTTGCAATAAAGGCGAAGGTGTATTATAATCAATATATACTTGGTGAAAGAGAGAAAATTATATGAATTTTGAAATAAGACTTGTAAAAAGCGAAGAAATTGCCGCCGTAATGGACATCATAGAATATGCGAAAATTTTATTAAAGGAACAGTCGGAGCAATGGCAACACGGATACCCGAACGAAGCCGTTTTGCTTGATGACATCGCAAAAAATAGGTTGTACGGAGCATATTCTCCCGACGGCGTTTTGGCGGGAATTGCCGCCATTATAGTTGGCCTTGATACCGACTATATTTATATCGAGGACGGAAATTGGCTTAGTCCTACCGCCGAAACCGACGTTGTTGTTCACCGAGTTGCAACAAATCGCGACTTTTTCGGCAAAGGCGTTGCAAAATCGCTTTTTCTTTTCGCCATGGACTACGCTAAAAAAATCGGAGCTGCGTCGTTAAAGGGCGATACCCATAAAAACAACAAACCCATGCAAAAGGTGTTCGATTCGGTCGGCATGAGCTATCGCGGAGTGATTTATATCGCCGACGAAAAATCGGACAACGCAAGAGTTGCCTATGAAATTTTGGTTGACTCCTCCTGCCGTGAGGGAGAGACGCCCGAAACTCAAAAAGAGGCGCTTGATACCATGAAAAAGCGCCAAATTGACATTAACTAAAACTGTTTCACACGGAGGAAATATGCTAAAACGAATTTTAGCGGCGTTGCTTGCGCTTACCGTTTTTGCGGGCTGCGCCGTATCGTGTGAAAGCGAAAAGCTGCTTACCGCCGAGGACATCGCGGGGACATATGAATATACGCTGTCCTTTGACACTTTAGCGAAATATTGGAAAAATGGCGAAAACGAGCTATTAAACCTTGTTCACCAATATTCTAATTTCACCTTTGCGGAATTTACCCTTTGCGTAACCCTTTTCGCCGACGGAAAATACGAGTGTTTCGCCGATTACGAAAGCTTTTTTGAGTCGTACAAAAAGGTACTTACCAATTTTTACGAATACGCCTTTATTGATACAAGAGCGGCGTCGGATATTTTCGCTTTATGCTGCGATAATTTATACGACCTTGACTCCGCTTTGGAATTACAAGGCCTTGATAAAAATGATTTTTTAGCGGCGAATAAATTTCTTTTCGAGGACGAATTAACGGTAAAAGCCGCCTGCCGCAGCATGGCAAAATCGGTTGTGTTTAGCGGCGAATTTACTTTTTCGGAGCCGAATATTTATCTTACGGCGGACAAAACCGAGTTTCTTAACCTTAATAAGTTAAAGCTTGCTAACGGAAAAACGCCTTATATCCCCGAAGAAGAAAAAAACGAGCATAGCGACATTTATAACGAAAATTATACCGTTGACGAGGTTTTAAAATATTTTGAAGAGGTCGTTTTGACCGCCGAATATTCCGAAAGCGAGCAAAGCCGCCGTGTTCAAAAATGGCTTTTACCTATTTATTATTCGGTGGAGGGCGATTTAACCGAAAAGGATAACGAGGTGTTAACCGATTTCGCCGAAACGCTTAATTCCGTAACGGGTTTTCCCGGCTTTTATCCCGTAACGGGAGGCAAAAAGGCCTGCCTTGAGATTAAATTTTACGACGGAAACGATCTTATGGCCGAAATGGGCGAGGTTGTAAACGGAGAACGCTCCGACGGCATAGTTCAGTATTGGTATTTGCTTGATAACAGCATAATTTATGCCGCAAAAATCGGTTATGATAACGGCGTATCTCAACGGGTTAGAAGCTCGGTAATTGTCGAGGAGATAATGAACGCAATCGGGTTCAGTAACGACACGGTTTTGCGCCAAGATAGCGTAATTTACGAAAAATATACCGAAAATTATGCCCTTTCCGAAATGGATTTAATACTTTTAAAACTGCTTTATCACCCGTCGATAAAACCCGACATGACAAAGGACCAATGTTTTGATGTAATCAAAAAATTATATTACTGATAAGGTGATTTTTAATGGATATAACGGAAATTTTAAATAAGGTTGACCATACCTTGCTTAACCCCGCCGCAACATGGGACGAGATAAAGGCCGTTTGCGCCGACGGAATGAAATATAAAACGGCGAGCGTATGTATACCCGCGTCGTACGTTAAAGCGGCCAAGGAATATGTTGGCGACGGGCTTAAAATTTGTACCGTAATCGGCTTCCCTAACGGCTATTCTACTACGGCGACAAAATGCTTTGAAACAAGAGACGCCGTTTTAAACGGCGCCGACGAAATCGACATGGTAATAAACATCGGTTGGCTTAAGGATAAGCGCTATGACGATATTTTGGACGAAATAAAATTAATAAAAGCCGAATGTAACGGAAAAATTTTAAAGGTAATTATCGAAACCTGCCTTCTGACCGACGAGGAAAAAATAAAAATGTGCCAAATCGTCTCCGCTTCCGGCGCCGATTTTATAAAAACTTCTACGGGATTTTCGGTTGGCGGCGCTACAAGGGAGGATATCGCCCTTTTTGCCCAAAACGTAGCCGACCACGTAAAAATTAAGGCGGCGGGCGGCATTTCGAGTATAACCGACGCCGAAAATTTTGTTGATTTGGGTGCCTCCCGCCTTGGCACAAGCCGCATTGTAAAATTAGTTAAAAACGAGCAACCAAACGATAAATATTAATACGGAGGAATAAAAAATGTCAAAGCTTTACCCGACACCGCACATAAACGCAACTCCCGACGATTTTGCGAAAACCGTGCTTATGCCCGGCGACCCTCTGCGCGCAAAATTTATCGCCGAAAATTTTCTTTCCGACGCAAAGCTTGTTAATAACGTCCGCGGAATAGGCGGCTATACCGGCACCTATGACGGAAAACGCGTTTCGGTAATGGCGAGCGGTATGGGTATGCCGTCGATTGGCATTTATTCCTATGAGCTTTATAAGTTTTTCGGCGTTGAAAATATAATGCGAATTGGCTCCGCCGGCGCAATAAACCCCGAAATTAAGGTACGCGATATTGTAATCGGTATGGGCGCCTCAACCGACTCTAATTTTGCGGGCCAATATCATTTATCGGGAACCTTTTCCGCGATTTGTAGTTATGATATGCTCCGCGCTTGTACCGACGTTGCCGACAAAACGGGGGTTAAATACCGCGTTGGAAATATACTTTCCTCCGACCGCTTTTACGGCGACGAAGAGGGAATACCCGACTCCCTAAATGCGACGAAAAATTGGAGCAAGATGGGCATAATGGCGGTTGAAATGGAGGCGGCAGCGCTTTACATGAACGCCGCCCGTTTGGACAAAAACGCCCTTGCGATTTGTACAATCTCCGACCATATTTTGACGGGGGAGACTACCTCCGCCGAGGAACGCCAAAATTCCTTTACCGAAATGATGGAGCTTGCCCTTAAAACCGCCGTCGCTTTGGACTGAAAGGTGAAAAATGAAACGAGTATTTTTAATTGTCCTTGACTCTTTAGGTATCGGCGAAATGCCTGACGCCGCCGCTTTCGGGGATAAAAATTGCAACACGCTTAAACGTATTTCGGCGTCGCCCGAATTTTGTATAGATAACTTGATTAAAATGGGGCTCGGTAACATCGACGGCGTAAACTTTTTAAAAAAAGCCGAGTTGCCCTCGGCCGCTTTTGCCCGTATGACCGAGCTTTCGGCGGGAAAGGATACTACAATCGGCCATTGGGAAATAGCGGGAGTTGTATCCGATAGCCCAATGCCGACCTATCCCGACGGGTTTCCAAGCGAAATTCTTGACGAATTTTCGAAAAAAACAGGCAGAGGCGTTTTATGCAACAAGCCCTATTCGGGAACAAAGGTTATCGCCGATTACGGCGAGGAGCACATTAAAACGGGCGATTTAATCGTATACACCTCCGCCGACAGCGTTTTTCAAATTGCGGCGCACGAGGATATTGTGCCGCCCGAAACGCTTTATGAATATTGCCGCATGGCTCGCGAAATTCTTGTCGGAGACCACGCAGTAGGCCGCGTAATTGCCCGTCCCTTTGTCGGCAATTATCCCGATTTTACCCGCACCTCTAACCGCCACGATTTTTCGGTCGAGCCGCCAAAAGAAACCTTGCTTGATGCCATAAAATCGGCCAACAAAACGGTTTACGCCGTTGGTAAAATTTTTGATATCTTTGCCGGAAAGGGCGTAACCGAAAAGGCGTTCACCACCTCTAACCTTGACGGCATAGAAAAAACGTTAAAGGTGCTTGATACCGATTTTGACGGCTTATGCTTTATAAATTTGGTCGATTTCGATATGCTCTACGGCCACCGTCAGGATATAAACGGCTATGCAAAAGCGCTTACCGAATTTGACCGATATTTACCCGAAATTACGTCGAAAATGAGGGACGACGATATTCTTGTGATTACCGCAGACCACGGCTGCGACCCCGGCGATGACAGCACCGACCATACGCGCGAATATACCCCGCTTATCGTTTACGGCAAATCGGTTAAACCGATTAATTTAGGTACAAGGAAAACCTTCGCCGACATCGCCGCAACCGTAGCCGATTATTTAGACGTTGATTTTAAATGCGACGGCGAAAGCTTTTTAGATATTATAAAGGAGTAACCGCTTATGACCGATAAAGAACTGTGCCGCCTTGCTGTTGAAGCAAGGGGAAAAGCCTATGCGCCTTATTCGGGTTACCGCGTCGGAGCGGCGTTGCTTGCCAAATCGGGCGAGGTTTATCTTGGCTCAAATATCGAAAACGCAGCATATACGCCTACCGTCTGCGCCGAACGTACCGCCTTTTTTAAGGCGGTAAGTGAGGGGGAAACCGAGTTTTTCGCTATTGCCGTTGCGGGCGGTAACGGAGATAAGGTCGGCGGCGCTTTTCCTCCCTGCGGAGTTTGCCGTCAGGTTATGGCGGAATTTTGCGACGGTGATTTTAAAATTTTAACCGTAACGGGTGACGGTACATTTGACGAATACACCTTAACTGAGCTTTTGCCCCTTGCTTTTTCACCCAAAAATTTGGAGCGTAAATAAAAATGAGAATGTACGATATAATCTTAAAAAAGCGCAACGGCGAGGAACTAACCGACGACGAAATCGCCTTTTTTATCGACGGCTATACAAAGGGCGAAATCCCCGATTATCAGGCGTCGGCGCTTATGATGGCGATTTTTTATAAAGGCATGACCGACAGGGAAACGGTTTGCCTTACCGACCGCATGGCTCATTCGGGGGACATGGTTGACTTGTCTAGGTTCGGCGAAATGTCGGTCGATAAACACAGCACGGGCGGCGTAGGTGATAAAACCTCGCTTATCGTTGCGCCTATTGTCGCCTCCTTGGGCGGCAAGGTCACCAAAATGTCGGGCAGAGGGCTCGGTCATACGGGCGGTACGGTTGATAAGCTGGAATCCATTTCGGGGTATAACACCTCGCTTACCCCCGACGCCTTTTTGTCGCAGGTTGAACGGGTAGGAATGGCAATAATCGGCCAAACCGGCAACCTTACCCCCGCCGACAAAAAGCTTTACGCCTTGCGCGACGTTACCGCAACGGTTGACAGTATCCCTCTTATCACCTCAAGTATAATGAGTAAAAAAATTGCCGCCGGCTCCCACAATATCGTACTTGACGTAAAGGTAGGTAGCGGCGCGTTTATGAAAACGCCCCGTGACGCCGAAATTTTGGCCGAAAAAATGGTCGGAATCGGCAAAGCCTGCGGCAGAAATATTGCCGCCGTTATTACCGACATGGATTCACCCCTTGGCAATAATGTCGGCAACGCGCTTGAGGTTGCCGAGACGGTGTCGGTTTTGAAAAACGAGAAAAAAGGCGACCTTAGAGAGGTAAGCGTTGCCCTTGCAACCGAAATGGTCTCGCTTGTTTTCGGCTTAAAACATGACGAAGCCGAGAAAAAGGTTGTTACCGCAATCGAGGACGGCTCAGCCTTTGAAAAAATGAAGGAATGGATAGCGGCTCAGGGCGGCGACGTGGCTCAAATTGAGGACACTTCGCTTTTACCGCGGGCAAAATTCAGCTTTGATGTTTTAAGCGACACCGACGGATATATAACCGAAATGAACGCCGAGAAAATCGGTAAGGCGAGCGTTATGCTCGGCGCAGGCCGTGCCTCTAAGGAGGATAAAATCGACTACGCCGCGGGAATTGTTATTAACAAAAAGGTTGGCGACAAGGTTAAAAAAGGCGACCTTCTTGCAACCCTTTATTACGATAACGGCTCTCCCGATAACGCAAAAAAATGCTATCTTTCGGCGCTTAAAATCGAGCCCAAACAAAAATCAACTCCGCCCCTTATTCATAAAATTATACGATAATAAAAAAAGCGCAGTTTTTTTCACTGCGCTTTTTTTGTTAACAAATATTTTGTTGCCTATCATAACGCTTTGTGATATAATACTTGTCGAATTTTGTAAGGACGGTAACGAAAAATGGAGCTTAAAGGTAAGATAATTAACTTTCTCGGAGACAGTATTACCGAGGGAATAGGTCTTGACGACGTTAAGGATTGTTACGACCGAGTTGTAAAAAGAAAATGCGATACGGGCGAAATCCGCAACTATTCAATAAGCGGAAGCCGTTTTGCGCATCAGTCGGCGCCCAGCTATAAGCCACATTATGACCTTTGCTTTTGCGGTCGCGCCTTTTATATGGACAGAAACGCCGATATTATCGTAGTTTACGGCGGCGTTAACGATTATATTCACGGCGACGCGCCAATTGGCACGCCGGAGGATACAACTCCGTCAACCTTTTACGGCGCGCTTGATTTTCTTATGAATTTTCTTAAAGAGAATTTTACCGCCGAAATTGTGTTTATGACGCCGGCTCATTGTCTTTACCGCGACATAATCGACACCGAGCCGTCACATAGAGTTATGAAACGTGACGACGCTATGCCCCTTTGCGGCTATGTTGATATTATAAAGGAAAAGGCGGCCCAGTACGGTATTCACGTTGCCGACCTGTTTAACGATTTGGGCATTGACCCGAAAAACGAGGACGAATGTGAAAAATATATGGTCGACGGATTGCATTTTAACCCGCTTGGTCACGAAAAAATCGCCGATTTGCTTATTGATACGCTTCGAAAAATTTGATACCCTTTTGTTGTAATTAATTCTCCGTTGTGATAAAATATAGGTATTAGACGAGAGGACGGTATTATCGACATGAAAAAAATCGTAGCGCTTTTATTGGCTCTTGTTATGCTTTTGGGCTTGGTTGGCTGTACCGGAGCAAAAGACGAGTTCACCTCCGGCATAATAACCGAAAATTCTTATGAAAACGCCTTTCTCGGCATAGGATGTAAGCTTAACGACGATTGGCATACCGACGTTGAGGGAAGCGAAGATGAAACGGTTGGCGAGGAAGGAATTGTTACCGACTTTTTGGCGGCAACCGACGACGCAACCCAACATATTTCGGTAATAGTTCAGGATATGGGCCTTGTATACGGCGCCGTCATGGATGAAAAAAGCTTAATCGAATCGGCCTTAGCCGGCGTGGAGCAGGGAATAAGCGAAATGGACGGCGAAAAGGTTTCGATAAAAATAGCCGAGGTTGATTTTTGCGGTGCTACCCGCTACGCATATGATTGTAGCTATGAACGAAGCGGAATGCCCGTTTTCCAGAAACAGATTTATTTAAAAAAAGGAAAATATTTAGCGGTAATAACCTTTTCTACCTATCTTGAAAACACTACCGACGATATGGTTAAGTTGTTTTATGC
>JAFNUO010000119.1 GCA_017383985.1 Clostridia bacterium
TATCGAGCAGAAAAAAGCAGCCCAAGGTCAAAAGATGGGCGGTTAACTCTAACGAAAGGAGTCTCTATGTCAAACTATATTCACTATACCCAAGAGCAAAAAATAGGAATCGTCGTAGTTTTGGAGCGCATAGGCATAGCTTGACGAAAAAAGGCACAAAAGTCCAATCGCCATAAGCAAAACTACAAGGGCAAGAAAGGCAATATCAAGCTTTCCCTTTTGAAAAAAGCTCATTTTACCGCCGAGCACCGTTTTTCTGTTTTCAGATACCGTCTCCGTTCTTTCGGCACGTTGACGAGAAGCGCGAGGCCGCTCTTCATCGCGGCCGGCTCTTTTATTGCCGACGGTGAAGGTATCAAAATCATAATTATGTGCCATTTTCTCACCCGCTTGAAATTAGATTAGTTTAAGTAAAATTAAAGGTTGGATAAAACGATAAGTACCATTGAAAGAAGTCCGCCGATGGCACCCACCAACGAGAATACAATATCAATTTTGTTTTCGCTCCATTTACTGAGCTCAAAATGATGATGAATCGGGCTCATTTTAAAAAGACGCTTGCCCGTTTTTTTAAAGTAAATTACCTGAATTACTACGCTCATAGCTTCGCAAAGGTAAACAACACCCGTTAAAAGTAAAATTATCGGGTATTCAAGCATGAACACAAGGGCTACTACCATTCCGCCGAGGAACATTGAACCCGTATCACCCATAAATACCTTCGCAGGATTTTTATTCCAAATAAGAAAGCCGAGAAGCGCGGCAACAAAAATCACCGAGAGATAAGCGGGAATGGCCTGGTTTACGCTTGGCAACGCCGCCATAAAGGTTATAAAAATTGCGGCGACAACAGTTACGCTTGAAGCGAGGCCGTCAATTCCGTCGGTAAGGTTTACGGCGTTTGTAAATCCGTAAACAAACATAAGGGCAATAGGCCAAAACAAAAGTCCAATTCCGCGGTCTAAATCAACGTTGCCGATAAACGGAATTTTTGTATAGGTCATGCCGCTAAGATACATCGAAGTAAGGTAAGCGGCGCTTACAAGAAGCTGCATAAGTGTTTTTTGTTTTGCGGTAAGGCCAAGATTTTGTTTCTTTACGACCTTAATGTAATCATCAATAAAGCCGATAAGCGACATTGATACGGCAAGAGCGAGGCCCGCAACAAGGGAAACAATTTGTCTCATTTCGCCAAGTTGAGTTTTAAGTTCGGCGGGGCCGATAAGGTTAATAAGCGGCATTGTCGTAAGCAAGGAAATTGCTATGCCGATAATAAACATTATTCCGCCCATTGTAGGGGTTCCCTGTTTATTTTTATGCCACTTGGGGCCGATTTCAAGTATGGTTTGACCGTATTTAAGCTTATGCATAAGCGGAATAATTATATATCCCGATAAAAACGTTACTACAAATGCTATTATTGCCGATATGGCTGTTAAAACTCCAAACAATTATTTCACCTCTTAAATTTATATCCCGTTCGATTAGTTTAAGCTTGCAAGAGCGTCGCGAACAACCTCGCGTTCATCGAAATGGATTGTTTCGTTGGCAAGAATTTGATAGGTTTCGTGTCCCTTGCCCATTAAAACGATTAGGTCGTCGGGCTTTGCGTTCTTTATTGCAAAATGAATTGCCTCGGCGCGGTTAAGGATTACGTCGTACGGAACGTCGAGTCCTTCAAGGCCGACCAAAACGTCGTCGATAATTTTTTGCGGATCCTCGGAACGGGGATTATCGCTTGTTACAATTACATAATCGGCAAGCGAAGCCGCCGAAGCCGCCATTTTAGGTCTTTTTGTGCGGTCACGGTCTCCGCCGCAACCGAAGAGGGCTACAAGTCGACCCGTTTTTATTTCGCGCATTGTTGAAAGGATGTTTTCAATTCCGTCGGGTGTATGAGCGTAATCAATTATAACGGTAAAATCGCGGTTTGTCGGCACTACCTCCGCTCTACCCTTTACGGCGACCGAATTACTAAGTGCCGTAACAACGCTATCAAAATCAAAGCCGAGGGCAAGTATCATTGAAGCGGCGCAAAGCCCATTATAAACCGAGAATTTTCCCGGAGTTTTTAGCTTTACTCTTGCGATAACGCTGTCTCCGATAAGTTCAAAGTTTACGCCGTCGGAGCGGCAAGTAACGCCCTTTGCGATATAATCGGAAACGCCGTTTTTAACCGAATAGGTAACAGTTTTGCAAGTTACGCCGTCCATAAGTCGGTCGACACATTCGTCGTCGGCATTGAAAACGCCGTAATCACACATGTAAAACAACTTTTTCTTAGCGTCGACGTAGTTTTCCATTGTACCGTGGTAATCCAAATGGTCTTGGGATATATTCGTAAGTCCGGCAACGGCAAAGTGAAGTCCGTTTACTCGTTTTTGGTCAAGCGCATGGGAGGAAACCTCCATTATGCAATATTCACAGCCCGCGTCA
The DNA here is from genome assembly GCA_017383985.1 of Clostridia bacterium. Taxonomy (GTDB): domain Bacteria; phylum Bacillota; class Clostridia; order Oscillospirales; family Acutalibacteraceae; genus UMGS1976. Next base: position 2,437 of record JAFNUO010000119.1, read on the forward strand.
ACCATTTTACGGAATAGTCCGTGAAGCTCGTAGGCTTCGGGGGTTGTATTTTTTGCGGGAATTTCAAGGTCGCCAATCATATTTTGGATTGTACCGATTAAACCGACCTTTTTACCGAGCTGTTCAAGCACCGATTTTACAAGATAAGTTACGGTTGTTTTGCCGTTTGTTCCCGTAATACCGATAAGTTTTAAGCTTTCGGCGGGATTTCCGAAATGGGCGGCGCAGGCGTCGGCGTATGCTTTATGAGTATCGTCGACGATAATTTGGTTATCCAAGCCGATATCCTTTTGGGCAATTATAACGGCGGCCCCTTTTTCAACGGCGGATTTTGCATAGTTATGGCCGTCGGAGGCGCTACCTATGATACAGAAAAAGGCGCTTCCCTTTTCGACTCTGCGCGAATCGTTTGTTACGTCGGTTATTTCAATGTCCGCAAATTTTGCGGGTACATTATTTAAAAAATCAGCAAGTTTCATTTTTTAATTTACCCTTTCCTGTAATTTACTTAGTCGGTACTGCTTACGCGGAAGCTTACCGTAATAACTGTGCCCATATCAACCTCTTCGCCGGGTTTTATCGACTGCAAATATGCTACAGCGCCGCTGTTTTCGCCGGTTATTCCCGACAAGGATATGTTAAGTTGGCTGTTACTTGCAAGCGAAACGGCTTCAGAAATTGAGCAATTGGTGAAATCAGGTACGGTCACCTTTGTGTCCTCGGCGCCGTCGGTATATACGACAATTGTGCCGTTATTGGATATCATTTGTCCCGACGCAGGAAGCTGACGTACAACCTTATCTCCCGAGCCGACAACCTTAATATACAAGTTGGTCGATTCTATACTGCTTCTTGCCTGCTCAACCGTTTTGCCGACAAGCGCCGGCGTAGGCTGGCCAATTGCCGCTTGTTCACCCTCGGAGTATACCGCTTCAACGCCAAGATACGGCAAAACTTCGTTAAATATCTTGCCCGCAATAGGCGCGGCAAGCGTACCGCCGTAAATTACGGGAGCATTAGGCTCGTCAAGAACGATAAGTATTACAAGCTCGGCGTTGTCACACGGAGCGATACCGCAAAATGACGCAACAAGTCGTTTTACGCCGTCGGTGTTGCTTTGAGCAAGCTTTTGAGAGGTTCCCGTTTTTCCGCCGACGCGGTAACCCGCAACATACGAGTTTTTACCTGAACCCTCACTTACAACGCCTTCAAGAAAGGAGCAAATAGCCTTGCTTGTTTCCTTTGATATAACCTGACGTTTTACGGTGGTGTCAATACTTTTTACGGTATTGCCTTCGGCGTCAACAACTTCTTTTACAACGTGGGGTTTTACCAAATTTCCGCCGTTTACCGCGGCGCATACTGCGGTTGCAAGCTGGATAGGAGTTACGTTAAAGCCCTGACCGAACGACTCGGAGGCAAGGTCAACGATAGACATTGTGCTTATATCGTGATAGCTTACGCCCGCAACGGTTGACGCTTCGCCGGGAAGGTCTATGCCCGTTCTTTCGGTAAGACCGTAGGATTTGAAATATTTAAAGAAAAGTTCGGTGCCGAGCATTTGTCCGATTTGGATAAACGCGGGGTTACATGAGTTTTGGAAAGCTCCGGCCAAATTTTGATGACCGTGGCCCGAATGCTTATGGCAGTTATAAGTCGTTCCGGCGATTGTAATATTACCGCCGCAGTTAAACGCGCTGTTTTCGGTTATCTTTCCCTCTTCATATGCGGCGGAGCCGGTAACAATTTTAAACACCGAGCCGGGTTCGTATGTATCGGAAATGGCTTTATTTCGCCACTGCTTTTGCTGCGCAACCGATAACGCGGTTGATTTTTCGTCGCCCGTAAGCTTAGCTATCGCCTCGGCAACAGTCGGGTCGTAAATAGTGAACGGAGTATTAGGGTTATAATCCGGCTTTGTGGTCATGGCCAAAATCTCGCCCGTTTTTGGGTCCATTACAATGGCACAACCGCGCTCGTTACAAGAATATTGAGTTACCGCTTCTTCAAGATATTTTTCGGCAACGTACTGGATATAGCTGTCGATTGTAAGAACAAGCGAATTTCCCGATTGAGCGTCGACCACCTTTTCATAGGTGAACGGCATATCAGCGCCTTTAGCGTTCTTTGCGGCAACAACGCGACCGGGAACTCCCTTTAAGGTGTCGTCATAGTAAAATTCAAGTCCGCTAAGTCCTTGATTATCCGCTCCGACAAAACCGAGGACGGTTGAGGCCAAATTATCGTTGGGATAATAACGCTTTGAGCCTTCATCAAGTCCGATAATGTCGCCAAGCTCGTTTTCGCTTATAAATTTTCTTACTTTATTAGCAAGGGCTTGGTCAACCTTTGATTTTATTTTTTCGTAATATGTGCTTGCTTGAGTTGACTTGTAAACGTCTTCGTATTCAACGTCCAAAAGCTCAGAAAGTCCCTTTGCAACCTTCTTCGCTTCGGCGTCATCGTCGATATCTTGAGGTGTTATGTAAACCGTATATGCAGTTGCGCTTGTTGCAAGCACCTCCATATTGCGGTCATATATATCGCCTCGTTTTGCGGCAATCTCGGTATCCTGAAGCTGCTGCAAAGTCGCCTTTTGTTGATAAAACGAGGAGTTAAAAATCATGTATTTAGCAAGATTAAAGCTTGACATACCGAAAAAGCCGACCGATATGACCAGCAAAATAGCTAATGAACGTTGTCTCATTGACCTTGTCGAGCCGTATACCATCGAAAAACTGCCCTTTCCGTCGAAATTTTTATACCTGACATAACACAAAATTTTCGCGACAGCAAAATCCCGTTAAAACGGGACGCTCTCACGAAAATTTAATTTTTAGATAAGAGATGATATTTTAATCATCCTATTATTACACATTTTATTTCTTTTCATCGTCAATTATTGTCGGCGGTAACAAATTTTGCTCCGTCAATCTCCTCGGATCTGTTTTCATCGTCGGTAATTATGTAATTGACCTGATATTTTTGCGCCTTTTGCATACCCATGTCGGCGGCGGCGGATTCAAGATTTTTGAAAGATGCGCGGTTGTCGAATTCCACCTCTAAAGCGGTATATTCGCTTTCCTTTTGTTCAATTTGCTTTTCGATTTTTGAAATCTCTGCGCTTACTTCGTTTATTTCACCGCGAAGGAAAACAGTCATTCCAAAAAGCGCCGCGAAAAGCAGGCAAACCATTACGGTGGAAACGATACGCATATTAACTTTATGAGCCGGTTTTGATTTCAATGACTTATTACAAGCCGACCGAGACTTATTTTTCTTAGCCTCGTTGAAATCAACCACGTTTGTTGCCGATTTTTTCTTATCGGTAAACATATCGAAGTCGTATGCTGTACTTTCAACATAGTATCTGCGACCGTAGTTTGCCTTGTAGTCCAACTTTAAGCTCTCCCTTACAATTTATATATAGCTCTTAATCGAGCACTCCGTGCTCTTATATTTTCGTTTAATTGGTCGTCGTCGGCGGTTATTGCTTTTTTTGAAACAAAAGCCGCTTTCGGTTTATTGCCGCATACACATACCGGAAAATCCTTTGGGCAGGTGCAGCCCTTTGCCCAGTCGGCAAAGGTGTGTTTTACCATTCGGTCTTCAAGCGAATGGAAGGTTATTATCGCGATTACGCCGCCCTCGTTCATGTAGTCAATCGCCTTTGAAAGAAAATCGGAAAGGCAATCAAGCTCGCCGTTAACGGCTATTCGTATCGCCTGAAAGGTTCTTCGAGCGGGGTGACCGTCTCGTCTTGCCGCCGCCGGAACCGCGGAGCTTACTATCTCGGCAAGCTGTAACGTTGTTTCAATCGGTGCCTTTTCCCTTGCGTCAACTATCGCTTTTGCGATACGGTAAGAAAACTTTTCGTCCGAATAGTCTCTTATAACTCGCGCCAAGGTTTCGACGCTTTCTTCGTTTACAAATTCTTTTGCGCTTCTTCCCTCTTGCGACATTCGCATATCAAGCGGCGCGTCGGCGTGAAAGGAAAAGCCGCGTTCGGCGGTATCAATTTGGTGAGACGATACGCCGAGGTCAAGAAGTATTCCGTCAACCTTTTCAATTCCAAGGTTGGAAAGCACGTTATCAAAGTTAGAAAAATCTGAATTAACTACCGTAGCGCATTTATACATAGAAAGTCGCTCGGTTGCCGTTTTTATTGCGTCGGGGTCTTTATCAAGCGATATGAGACGGCCTGTTGTAAGGCGTTTTGCAATTTCCGAAGAATGTCCTGCGCCGCCCGCCGTTCCGTCGATATATATTCCGTCGGGTTTAATGTTAAGCGCTTCGATAGACTCGTTAAGCAGTACCGATATATGTTTAAATTCCATACTGTACGCTCCGTTATTAAAGCGAAATTCGACCGAGGATATTAGCCAAGCCCTCGTTTTCTTCCGCCGCTTTGCGCTCTATCCATGTATCCTCGTTCCAAATTTCAAGGGTATGAGAGGTACCGATAATACAAACCTTTTCGTTAAGTCCCGCATGGCGTTTAAGTTCGGCGGGGATATGTACTCGGCCTTGAGAGTCGCAGGTAACGTTATCGTCGGTAAGCGGCCCTACAAGACGCATAATCGACATCATTTCAAGATAAGGAAGCGCGTCAATTCGGGCCTTCATAACGTTCCAGTATTCGGTGGGGTAAATGGAGATACACGGCTGACCATCAAAAGGAATAGACATTACGAAATTTTCTCCCAACTCTTCGCGAATTTTGGCGGGGATAAATATACGGTCCTTTTTATCTACATTGTGAAAAAACGTTCCGGTCACGGTAATGTCCTCCTTTCGAGTTAGTTTTACACCATTTTACACCATTTTGCTCCACTTCGGTGTTATTTTAATGTTATTATACATCACCATTTCCCCATTTGCAATAGTTAACATAAAAAATTTTATAACTTTTTTTGGTATAATATGCACAAAAAATCACCGCACCACAACATTTAGCGGTACGGTGATTTATGTTTAAGATTGCTTTATATTCTGCGGCAAACGGTGGCAAGCATTTCTTCCTTAAATTGCGGAAATCTATCCTCGTCAAGCGCCAAGCGGATTTTTTCCATAAAAGTGTTGTAAAACCAAAGGTTATGAGCTACGCAAAGGCGGTGACCAAGCATTTCGTCGGCCTTTAAAAGATGACGTACATACGCCCTTGTATGGTTTCGGCAGGTAGGACAGTTACAGTTAGGGTCAATGGGCGTAAAGTCACGCTCATATTTATTGTTATTAATATTAATCGTTCCGTTAGAAGTAAATAAATGGCCATGGCGTGCATTTCGACTCGGCATTACGCAGTCGAAAAGGTCAACTCCCCTATCAACCGCTTCAAGGATGTTTGCAGGAGTACCAACACCCATAAGATAACGGATTTTATCGGTCGGCATAAAGGGCTCAACCGCCTCAATCACGCGGTACATAACCTCGGCGGGTTCACCGACGGCAAGTCCTCCGATTGCATAGCCGTCCATATCCAAAGCGGCGATATCCTTCATATGCTGTATGCGCAAATCCTCATATGTGCTGCCTTGATTTATGCCGAAAAGAAGTTGGTTTTTATTAACGGTATCGTCGAGCGAGTTAAGCCGCTCCATTTCCTTTTTACAACGTTCAAGCCAACGAACGGTGCGCTCCGCCGACTGCTTTGCATATTCGTGAGTTGCGGGGTTTTCAACGCATTCGTCAAACGCCATAGCGATAGTCGAACCTAGGTTCGACTGGATTTGCATGCTTTCTTCGGGACCCATAAAAATGCGTCTTCCGTCAATATGAGAAGCGAAGGTTACCCCCTCCTCCTTTATCTTACGCAAAGAGGAAAGTGAAAAAACCTGAAATCCGCCGCTATCGGTAAGGATAGGTCCGTCCCAGCCGGTAAACTTGTGTAAACCGCCGGCCTCCTTGATAACCTCGCTTGACGGGCGGAGGTGAAGGTGGTAGGTATTGGACAGCATTACCTGGCAACGCAAATCCTTTAAATCGTAAGCGGAAATACCGCCTTTTATTGCCGCCGAGGTTGCAACGTTCATGAATGCGGGCGTTTGCACCGTACCGTGAACTGTTTTAAATTCGCCTCTGCGGGCGTTTCCCTGTTTTTTTATAAGCTTATACATTATATATACTACTCCAAAATTTATTGTTGCACTGATTTACATAAAGTCGTAAATTTAAATAATTATCATGGCGTCGCCGAACGAGAAAAATCTGTATCTCTCGTCCACGGCGGTTTTGTAAGCGTTCATTGTGTTATCGTATCCGAGGAACGCCGACACAAGCATTATAAGCGTGCTTTCGGGCAAATGGAAATTCGTAATAAGGCCATCCATACATTTAAACTCGTATCCGGGATAAATGAAAATATCGGTATCTCCCGAAAAATCACGGTTTTCGGGCAAAAGCATACTGCTCTTTCCGTCCTTTTCAATATACGCAACATCGGGGTCGTTTTCACGGGCAAGGAAAGAAAAAACGCTTTCAACCGTGCGGCAACCCGTTGTACCGACGCAAATTACTCTGCCTCCGTTTTTCTTGGTTTCGTTAATAAGGCGAGCGGTTTCGGCGGGCATAAAATAATGCTCTGTGTGCATTTTATGTTTAGTTACGTCGTCTTCTTTTACGGGGCGGAATGTACCGAGCCCGACATGAAGAGTTACGTAGCCGATATTAACGCCGTTCGCTTTAAGCTCGTCGAGCATTTGGGGCGTAAAATGCAACCCCGCGGTAGGCGCAGCGGCGGAGCCGAGCTCCTTTGAATATACCGTTTGGTAACGTTCCTTATCGCTAAGCTTTTCGTGAATATACGGCGGAAGCGGCATTTGGCCGACTCGGTCAAGAACGTCGAAAAACACGCCGTCACATTCGAATTTTACAAGGCGGTTTCCGCCGTCAATAACGTCAAGCACCTCTCCCCTTAAAATACCCTCGCCAAAAGAAAAACAAGTACCGGGCTTTGCTCTTCGGCCGGGGCCGGCAAGACATTCCCAAACCATGTTTTCTTTTTGCGCCAATAAAACAAACTCAACAACGGCGCCTGTATCGTCCTTTACGCCGAAAATGCGCGCCGGTAAAACGCGGGTATCGTTCAAAATAAGGCAGTCGCCTTTTTTAAGATAATCGGCAAGGTCGTAAAAACGACGATGGGAAATATCGCCGCTTTTTCGGTCGATAGCCATAAGTCGGGAGGAGTTTCTAGGCTCAACGGGAGTTTGGGCAATAAGCTCCTCGGGTAAATCGTAATAAAAATCAGATTTTTTCATTAATTATATCTCCAATAAACATTTATGCGGGCAACAGCATATTTTTTAATAAAATGATTTGACAAGAGGGCTCATAAATGATAAAATTGTCAAAGTATATATAGATGTAGCCAGCTTTTATTTTCAGTAATAATCGTCACCTCGACAAGGAACACCTTTGTCACATGTTTATTATTATATAAGATAGGCGTTCGGTTTTCAACGATTTTTTGGTGCGGCTACCGAATGGAGGAAAATAATATGAAAAAGTACAAGGTTGCCGTTATCGGCGCAACCGGCATGGTAGGACAGCGTTTAATTACCCTGCTCGAAAATCATCCGTGGTTCGAGCTTACCGCTCTTGCTGCAAGCCCTCGTTCCGCGGGCAAAACCTATGAAGAGGCTCTCGGCGGAAGATGGAAGATGAAAACCGAGCTTTCTGACAAAGTTAAGGCTATGACCGTTTATAACGCAGAGGCCGACGTAGAAACCGTAGCAGGTATGGTTGACTTCGCTTTTTGCGCCGTTGATATGAAAAAGGACGAAATCAAGGCTCTTGAAGAAAAATACGCCAAGGCTGAATGCCCGATTATGTCCAACAACTCGGCCAACCGTCACACCGACGACGTTCCGATGATTATTCCCGAGCTTAACCCCGACCACGCAAAAATTATCGAGGCACAGAGAAAACGCCTTGGCACAAAGCGCGGATTTATCGCGGTTAAGTCTAATTGCTCTCTCCAGAGCTATGTTCCTGCGCTTTTCCCGCTTGACGCTGAGTTTGGCGTTAAGAACGTTCTTGTTTGCACATATCAGGCTATCTCAGGCGCAGGTAAAACCTTTGACACATGGCCCGAAATGGTAGACAACGTTATCCCCTACATCGGCGGAGAAGAAGAAAAATCGGAAAAAGAGCCGCTTAAAATTTGGGGTAAAATTGAGGGCGACAAAATTGTTGACGCTACCTCCCCCGCATTTACGGCCCAGTGCTTACGCGTTCCCGTTTCCGACGGTCACACCGCCGCTGTTTTCGTAAACTTTGAGAAAAAGCCCACCAAGGAGCAGATTATCGACATTTGGAACAAGTTCTCCGGCGTTCCGCAGGAGCTTAATTTGCCGAGCGCTCCGAAGCAGTTTATCCACTATTTCACCGAGGATAACATGCCGCAATCAAAACTTCACCGTGACCTTGAGGGAGGCATGGCCGTTTCTACAGGCCGTCTCCGCGAGGATACACAGTATGATTACAAGTTCGTTTGCCTTTCCCACAACACCCTTCGCGGCGCGGCGGGCGGCGGCGTTCTTATGGCTGAACTTTTATGCGCATTGGGATATCTCGACTAATAATTTTTTAAGGAGGATTATAAGCGATGAAAAAGGTTATATTCAAGGGTGCCGCTGTTGCACTCGTAACTCCTATGAATGAGGACGGCTCGGTTAATTATAATAAGCTTAAAGAGCTTGTCGACCAGCAAATTGAAGGCGGTACCGACGCTATAGTTGCTTGCGGTACTACCGGTGAAGCCGCTACCCTCGACCTTGATGAGCACATTGAGGTTATCAGAAAAACCGTTGAATTTGCAGCGGGCAGAGTTCCGGTTATTGCCGGCGCTGGCAGCAACGACACAGCCTTTGCAATCAAAACCGTTGAGCTTGCCGAGGAAGCAGGCGTTGACGGACTTTTGGTTGTTACACCTTACTATAACAAAACATCGCAGGCAGGTCTTATCGCGCATTTCACAAAAATCGCCGAAGCCACCTCTCTGCCGATTATTCTTTACAACGTTCCCTCCCGTACAGGCGTTAATATCAAGCCCGAAACCTACAAGGAGCTTTCAAAAATTGAAAACATTGTTGCTACAAAAGAAGCAAGCGGCGACATTTCCGCCGTTGCAAAAATTGCTCACCTTTGCGGCGATGATCTTATGATTTATTCGGGCAACGACGACCAAATCGTTCCGATTATGTCGCTCGGCGGTATCGGCGTTATTTCGGTTCTTTCCAACGTATGCCCCAAAGAAACACACGACATTTGCCAGTACGCTCTTGACGGTGATTTTAAGGCAGCAGCAGCGCTTCAGGTTAAGTATTTACCGCTTATCGACGCCCTTTTCTCCGACGTTAACCCCATTCCCGTTAAAGAAGCCTTTAACATCATGGGCTACGAGGTTGGCGAATGCCGCTTGCCGCTTATCAAAATGAGCGACAGCGCACACGAGGCACTTAAAGCCGAAATGGCAAAGGTTGGACTTGTAAAATAAAAGCATTTCAGGACGTGAGAAACACATGACACGTATTATTTTAAGCGGTTGCAACGGTAAAATGGGCCGTTTTATAACAAGCATTGTTGACGGACGCGACGACTGCGAAATTGTTGCAGGCGTTGACAAGGACACGGTTATTTTATCAAGCTATCCCGTTTTTTCATCCTTTTCGGATATTAAATGCGAAGCCGACGTTATTATCGACTTTTCTCACCCGTCGGTGCTTAATTCTTTACTTTGCTTTGTCGCCGACACAAATATGCCGGCCGTTATCGCAACAACCGGTTTCGACGAAAAGCAAACCGCTCTTATTTACGAAGCGGCGGAAAAATACCCTATTTTCTTTTCGTTCAACATGTCGCTTGGCATAAACCTTTTAGTTGACCTTGTTAAAAAGGCGACCGACGTTCTTGCCGACGGCTTTGACATCGAAATTGTTGAGGCGCATCATAATCTTAAAATCGACGCTCCAAGCGGTACGGCAATTATGCTCGCAAACGCCGTAAACGAGCAGTTAGATAATAGCTATGAGCTGACATACGACCGTCACAGCGAACGCAAGCAGAGACCGAAAAAAGAAATCGGTATGCACGCAATTCGCGGCGGCACGATAGTTGGCGAGCACGAGGTTATTTTCGCAGGAAAAGACGAGATAATTACACTAAGCCACTCGGCACGTTCAAAAGAAGTGTTTGCAGTAGGCGCCGTTAAAGCCGCAATTTACATGGCAGGTAAGGAAAAAGGTCTTTACACCATGAAGGACGTTATAGGAAACAAATAAGACAAAAGCTCCGTTGCAGAACACGCAACGGAGTTTTTTTAGTTTATCTCGTTAGATATTCGTTGTTCGATTTTTCGGCGGAGAACGGAATTATCGCAAACGCGATAATAATCATGGCGCGGAAAAGAGGTTGCGTCGATTAATTCGGGTTTATCGGGCAAAACGGCGATATCAAAGCCGCAATATTTAACCGAGCTTAGCACAAGCGACGCCCTTTCGGCAAGCGAAATAACGTCATGCCACAACGGGATTTTAAACCCGTAAAACCGGCGGTCGGTTAACGGATGACGGTGGAACATTCCGTTTTGTTCGTCAACGGCGCTCGACGTTATAACGCCCGTTTTTTCGTTTATGGGCGCCGTTAATTTTAACTTACCGTAAACCGAATTAAGACAGGCGAAAACGGCGACATTATTCACCGTTACAACCCGTATTACGGCAACCGATTCGCCGCAAAGTCGCTCCATTTCTCGGTGTTGAGTAACAAGCCGCTCGGCAAGGGAAAGCCCCATGTTTAAAAGGCGTTCCCGTAAATTTTCAAAATCGTTTACGCCAAGAAGATTAAGAACAAAGGTTCCGTCGTTTCCCTTTGCATCGGGCTTTCGTACAACAATTTTTACATTATCACCGACAAAGGCTTTTAAATTATCTGCCGACGTTTTTTCGATGTCAATTATATCTCTTGAAATAAAATCGCGATAGAGCGCATATAGTTGGCGTTTATCGTTAAAACAGGAGTCAAGGTCCGGACTATTCAGCTTACGGACGTAGGCGTTATTTACTCCTCTTGTTATGGTCTCGCGGCGTTCGTCGGGCGTTTTTGTTTCAAAGGCGTTATTAAGATAATCGGTATAGCCAGCCGAATATTTTATTCCGCATTTAGCAATATCAAAAAGAGCGTGAACGGTGGAAACGTTGCTTCTGTTATGGACGCTATTTGCCGCCGAAATCATTGAAGTAAGGCTCATTTCCCTTATTCGGTTTTTAATATAATCAAGGTCTGCCATAAAATTCTCCTTTTTAACTTTTCGGAATTATTATTGACAGATTTTTTTGTTTCAAATCAGAGCATTATATATAAAAGCGCAAGCATTAATGTTTCGTCGGCGGTTTCCTTGCCAAGAAGGGCCATCATCATTAAAACAAGGGCTCGGTCGGGGTCCATTTCGAAGCTTTTTAAGTTTAGTTTATCAAGAAAACCCAATCCGCCCGATAAAGGCTTTGACGTCGGCGCGGATTTTGCGGGAGGTGCAGGTACATGGTTTGACTCGTACGGTATCTGTGCGGAATGAGCAGGCACGTGGTTTTGCTCGTGCGGTGTCTGTGCGGAATGAGTAGGCACAAAGTTTGGTTCGTGCGGCGGCGTCGCGGGCGTTTTTTCGGTAATTGCGCCGCGCAAGGGTCTTACGTAATCGGGCATGGGAGGAATTCGAGACGAGGCACGTTGTTGCATATTTTTTACTCGGCGTATGGCGTCGTTTTGCATACGCTCGAACTCCTCCCTGGTCATATCGGCCAATTTATTCACCGCCCTTTCATTTTAAGATAGAATATGTTATAATTTAAACAGTCCGCTTTCGGTAATAAGCGGCATTATGGATATAAGTTTCATAAGCTTTATCGCTCGGTCTACCCTTTCACGGCGCTTTTCGCTTAAATGAGGCTTTAAGGCAAGCAACAGCCTTGTTCGTGCGTCGTCTCCGCTTTTATTTAAGGCGGACATTACGCCCATTATAGACGCGAGTTGGTCGGGGGCAAAACCCGGAAAATCGGCAGGCTCCTCTTTTTTAGGCGAAGAAATTACGCTTTCTGCGCCGTTTGACATAAGCGAGGATAACATCGAGGATACATCCCCGTCGCCCGACATGAGCGACGAGGCAAGATTTTTTATCGTATCCATGCCCTCCTTGCTTTCGATAAACGACGAAAGCTCAGCTACTATATCATCCATTTTTGTTACCCATAAGCTTTGCCATAAGCTCCTTTACCTGCGGCGAGTTCATAAGGCGCTCGGTCTTTTCCCTATCGGATAAAAGATTTTTAATTTTCGCGGCGTCCTCGGGCTTCATGCTGTCAAGCAGTTTATCGTAAGAACCGCTTTCAACCGCCGATTTAATGGTCGACGGGTCGGCACCAAGATGCTTCGCCGCCGAGTTTATAAGCTTATCTTGATTATTGTTCATAAAAAACCACCCTTTTTTAAGTTTATCATTACATAATATGAAAGTAGGTTACAAGGTATGAAAATCGTTGTAATGTCCGATTCGCACGGCAAGCTTGGAAATTTAATAGATATCGGGCTAATGCACAAAAACGCCGACGCATTTTTATTCCTCGGAGACGGGTGGCGCGATTTTGACGATTTTAAAGCGGCATTTGACGATAAGCTTTGCATTTCGGTGAAAGGAAACTGCGACCTTGGCTGCGACGAGGTTACCGAAAGAATATTTGAGCTTAGCGGAAAAAAGATTATTATGGCTCACGGACACACCTACGGCGTAAAAGGCGGCATAGGAGCCATGGTAAAAGAGGCAAAGAAGCAAAATTGCGACATTATGCTTTACGGCCATACCCATATCGCTTATGAAAAATATATCGACGGGTTATATGTTTTTAATCCCGGCTCGGCGGGTAGAGGCGGATATGACGGCAACAGCTACGGACTGATTGAAATTACCGAAAGCGGGATTATGACAAGCATTGTAAAAATTAAATAAAAAATGCGAATGGGTTATCCGTTCGCATTTTTTTCGTATTTCGGGAAAAAATACCTACGTAAATGTTTTGATTTGCGGAGGATTTCAAATGGAAACAGAAATTAAAAAAGTTATAGACAACGCGGAAGTTATTTCACGGGGATTGTACGCAAAAGGGTTAAACGACGCGACGGGAAAAGAGGCAAACACGGCTCTTTCGCGGGCTATTATGGCGGAAATTTCGCAAAAATGGAAAACAAGCAAGGAAAATCACAAAAAGGCAAGATGTGCTTATTATTTTTCGGCGGAATTTTTGGTCGGAAGGGCTATATATAATAATTTGCTTTGTCTTGGTATGATAGATAAATTAGAAAACACATTAAAGGAAAAGGGGCTTTCGGTTAAGGCGCTTGAGGATTGCGAGGACGCAGCGCTCGGCAACGGCGGATTAGGCAGACTCGCCGCCTGCTTCCTTGACAGCGCCGCAACGATGAATTTGCCGCTTATGGGGTACGGTATTCGGTACAAATATGGGTTATTTAAGCAGGCAATTGAAAACGGCGCTCAGGTTGAGCTTGTAGACAACTGGACAAGCGGAGGCGACCCGTGGTCGGTAAGGCGCGACGACCTTACGCTTACCGTCAGTTTCGCCGACGGAGACGTTACGGCCGTGCCGTATGATATGCCGATACTCGGTTACGGCACCGATAACATCGGCACCCTTAGATTATGGCAGGCCGAGCCGCTTGAGTCCTTTGATTTAAAACTTTTTAACGAGCAGGAATATGACAAGGCGGTTAAAGATAAAAACCGCGCCGAAGACATTTCACGCGTGCTTTATCCCAACGACACAAAAAAAGAGGGCAAGATACTTCGCCTTAAGCAACAATATTTTTTCACGTCGGCGTCACTTAAAGATATTATCCGCCGCATAAAATCGGCCCACGGAAATAAATGCGATATCGCCGATTTTACGTCAATTCAGCTTAACGACACCCACCCCGTTTTGGCTATACCCGAATTTATTCGAATTATGGGCGAAAACGGAATAGGCTTCGACTCGGCGCTAAAAACGGCGAAAAAAATATTTAACTATACCAACCATACCGTTATGCAAGAGGCTCTTGAAAAATGGGACATAGAGCTTATTGAAGAAATTTTGCCCGACATAATGGTGATAATTAAAGATATTGATTTTGCGATGAGAAACGAGCTTGAAGCCCGCGGAATTGATAAAACAACAATAAACAAAATAGCCATTATCCGCGACAAAAAGGTGCATATGGCCGACCTTGCGGTATACGTTTCGGCGGCGGTAAACGGAGTTGCGGCCATACACACCGAAATTATAAAAAACGAGGTGCTCGCCGATTGGCACAAAATTTATCCCGAAAAAATAAGAAACAAGACAAACGGCGTTACTCAAAGACGTTGGTTAAGACTTTGTAACGGCGAATTGGCCCAGCTTATTACAGGACTTATCGGAGACAAATGGGTAACCGATACCGGCGAATTAGCCAAGCTTAAAGCTTTTGAAAAAGACAGCGCGGTTATGGACAGCTTTGTTAAAATCAAGCAAGAAAAGCGCAAGCAGTTAGCCGAATTTATTTACGAACACGATAAAATTGATATTAACCCCGACATGGTTTTTGACGTTCAGATAAAGCGACTTCATGAATATAAAAGGCAGCTTTTAAACGCGCTTGTATTACTCGCAATTTATTTCTATATACGCGACGGCAAAATTACCGATTTTACGCCGACAACGTTTCTTTTTGCGTCAAAGGCGGCGCCGGGATACAGACGCGCGAAAGGCATTATCAGGCTTATTAACGAAATAGCCGCTCTTATCGAAAAGGATAAAGCGGCGTCGGCGGTTATGAAAATCGCATTTTTGGCAAATTATAACGTCACATATGCCGAAAAGTTAGTTTCGGCGGCCGACGTATCGGTGCAAATTTCGACCGCGGGTACCGAGGCAAGCGGCACGGGTAACATGAAGATGATGATGAACGGCGCAGCTACGTTAGGCACACTTGACGGCGCCAACATCGAAATTGTTAACGAAGCGGGAAAGGAAAACAACTATATTTTCGGGGCAACGGTTGAAGATATCAACGACATTGAGGCAAGCTATAACCCGAAAAAACTGTATTCCGAAAACCCTAAAATCAAAGCCGTACTTGACACGCTTGTTGACGGCACATTTGACGACGGCGGAACGGGAGTATTTAAAGAAATTTACGATTCTATTCTTATTGGAAGCGACTTTGAAAAAGCAGACAAATATTATTTACTTCTCGATTTTATGCCGCTTTATGAGGAGCGTTTAAGGCTTAATAAAGACAGCGCAAACCGAAAAGAATTTGCAAAAAAAGGATTTGCGAACATTGCGGGAAGCGGTAAGTTTTCCTCCGACCGCACAATAGCCGAATATGCAAGCGATATTTGGCACATTAGTGAGGTTAAATAAATTTAAGCAGGGCTAAAAGCCCTGCTTTTTTTGGTTGTAATTGATTATTCAAGGTGATATAATTACGATAATAAAACATTTCGGAGGTATAAAAATGTTAGAAAAGATTTTAAACTTTATTTTCGACCTTACCACTTCGGTCGGACTAAAGCTCCTTTACGCCATACTTATTTTGGTTGTAGGGCTGCTTTTGGCTAAGTGGCTTGTAAAAGCTTTAAAAAAATCAAAGGCTATTACTCACTTAGACGAAAGCTTTGCAAAGTTCCTTTGCAACATTTTGCAGGTTGCTCTTAACGCAACGGTAATTATCGCCGCCGCTATTACTATCGGTATCCCCGCGACCTCGTTTATCACCATTTTGGGCTCCGCAGGTCTTGCAATCGGTCTTGCGCTTCAGGGCTCCCTTTCTAACTTCGCGGGCAGTCTTATGATTATGCTCTTTAAGCCGTACAAGGTCGGCGATTACATTAAATCGGGCGAAATTGAAGGCGTAGTTGCCGATATCAACGTTTTTTACACAATCGTCGA
>JAFNUO010000015.1 GCA_017383985.1 Clostridia bacterium
ATAAAGAATAATCGCATTTAAAATGCGTAAAAAACATAAAAAATTTTACCATATTTATTGACAGTGAATTTCTGTTGTGTTAAAATTAACGCTATCAAAATTTGATTGGAGGATATTATCATGAGTTTGAAAAATGAGTATCTGATTGGTCTTATGGAGCGTGTAGAAAAGCGTAACGCCGGCGAACCTGAATTTCATCAGGCTGTACGCGAGGTTCTTGAGTCTCTCGAACCGGTTATTGAAGCACGTCCCGAATATGTAAAAAGTGGCGTAATCGAAAGAATGGTCGAGCCTGAACGCATTATTAAGTTCCGCGTTCCGTGGGTAGATGATAACGGCAATGTACAGGTTAACCGCGGTTTCCGTGTCCAGTTTAACAGCGCTATCGGCCCCTACAAGGGCGGTTTACGTTTCCACCCCTCTGTTAACGAAAGTATTATCAAGTTCCTTGGCTTTGAGCAAACCTTTAAGAACTCTCTTACAAGCTTGCCCATGGGCGGCGGTAAAGGCGGTTCCGACTTTGACCCGAAGGGTAAGTCGGATATGGAGGTTATGCGCTTCTGTCAAAGCTTCATGACCGAGCTTTCTAAGTATATCGGCCCTGATACTGACGTTCCTGCCGGCGATATCGGCGTAGGTGCCCGTGAAATCGGTTACCTTTTCGGTCAGTATAAGCGTCTTCGTGACGAATTTACCGGCGTTCTTACCGGCAAAGGCCGTCCTTATGGCGGTTCTCTCATTCGTCCGGAGGCAACCGGTTTCGGCGCTGTATACTATACCGTTGAAATGCTTAACACCTACGGCGAAAGCGTAAAGGGCAAGACCTTTGCTGTTTCCGGCTTCGGTAACGTTGCATGGGGTACTGTTCAGAAGGTTAACGAGCTTGGCGGTAAGGTAGTAACCCTTTCCGGTCCTGACGGTTATATTTACGATGCTGACGGTATTTCTACAAAAGAAAAGGTTGACTTCTTACTTGAAATGCGTGCTTCCTGCCGCAACAGAGTACAGGATTACGCCGATAAGTTCGGTGTACCCTTCTTTGCAGGTGAAAAGCCGTGGGTACAGAAGGTTGACGTTATTATGCCTTGCGCTACCCAGAACGAGGTTAATCTTGAAGACGCAAAGCGTATTGTTGCCAACGGCGTAAAATATTATGTAGAGGTATCCAACATGCCTACTACCGCAGATGCTGTTGCTTACTTGCTTGAGAATGGCGTTATTGTTGCTCCTTCTAAGGCGGTTAACGCAGGCGGCGTTGCTGTTTCGGGTCTCGAAATGTCTCAGAACTCTATGCGTTATAGTTGGTCTGCAGAAGAAGTTGATGCCAAGCTTAAGGATATTATGAAGAATATTTATCAGAGCTCGGTTGACGCAGCAAAGGCATACGGCATGGAGGGCAACCTCATAGCCGGTGCAAATATCGCTGGCTTCCTTAAGGTAGCTGACGCAATGCTCGCTCAAGGCGTTGTTTGATTAATTAAACATAATAAAAAAATCCTGCTTGAGTTTTCAAGCAGGATTTTCATTTTTTCTAGAATAATTACTTGTTTACGATAACGTTCATCTTCGGGCAGGGGATAGTAATGCCGTTCTTATCGAATTCGGCTTTAACGCCCTCAACAAGGTCGAAATAAACGTCCCAGTAATCGCTCGATTTGCACCAAACACGAAGCGTAAATTCAAGCGGACCGTCGCCGTGGTTAGAAAGCCTTGCAACGGGAGCGGGACTGGTCAAGGCTTTTGCGGTTTTACCTACGGTATCAAGCAAAATTTTCTTTACTGTTTCAACGTCGGTGTCGTTAGCGGTTTTAAAGGTAAGGTCAACACGGCGCAATTCCTCGGAAGAGTAGTTGGCAATGTTTGAATTTGAAAGCGAGCCGTTGGGGCAGCTTATACGCTTGTTGTCAACGGTATCGACGATTGTGTAAAAAACGTTGATATCGGCAACTACGCCTTCAATTTCGCCCGATTTAATGTAATCGCCGACCTTGTACGGCTTAAAGAGCATAATCATAAGACTGCCCGCGAAGTTGGAAAGGGAGCCCTGAAGCGCAAGACCGATTGCAAGACCTGCGGAGCCTAAAATGGTGATAAACGAGGTCGCGGGGATACCGATAGTAATAGCGGCGGCGATAATTACCGTTGCGTTAAGAGCAACCTGTAAAATGTTGCAAAGGAACTTTGCAAAACTTTCGTCTAAGTGAGTAATAGCCTTTGATTTTCTTAAAGCTTTTACAAGCCACTTAGCCAAAAGCAGCCCTACAACCAAAATAAGTATGGCGTAAAGGAGCTTTAGTCCGACCGAAGTAGTAAGGTCGAAAATAAAGTTTAAAATCTTTTCTAACATTTTTATACCTCCGAAATGTTTTATTATCGTAATTATATCACCTTGAATAATCAATTACAAC
>JAFNUO010000120.1 GCA_017383985.1 Clostridia bacterium
CTCTCTGTATTCCTCGATAATAAAGGCTTCGAAAACGTCGCCCTCTTTAATATCATTGAATTTATCAAGTCCTATACCGCATTCGTAGCCTTGGTTGACTTCCTTGGCGTCGTCTTTGAAACGCTTAAGCGAGTCAATCTTATCCTCGGCGATAACGATACCGTCACGTACAACACGGATTTGGCAAGCGCGGGTAACCTTACCGTCGGTGACATATGCGCCGGCGATTGCGCCAACGTTGGAAATCTTGTACACCTGACGTACTTCAACGGTACCCATGATAACCTCACGCGTCTTGGGCGCAAGCATACCCTTCATAGCGGCTTCAATTTCTTCGATACAGTCGTAAATTACACGGTAGGTGCGGATTTCGACACTGTCTCTTGCGGCGCTTTCCTTTGCACCCGCTTCGGGACGTACGTTAAAGCCGACAATAATTGCGTTAGAAGTGTTGGCAAGCATAACGTCGGACTCGTTAATTGCGCCTACGCCACCGTGTACAACCGATACGCGTACTTCCTCGTTAGAAAGCTTTTCAAGCGACTGACGTACGGCTTCAACCGAGCCCTGAACGTCGGCCTTAACGATAACGTTAAGTTCCTTAACGTCGCCGTCAGAGAATTGGTCAAAGAAGTTGTCAAGGGTAACCTTTTGCTGGGCTTTCCAAAGCTCTTCCTTAGCCTTTTGCTTACGCTGTTCAACAAGCTCACGGGCAAGGCGTTCGTCGGATACGGCGTTAAACTCGTCGCCTGCGCTCGGTACCTCGGCAAGGCCGATTACCTCAACAGGTACCGACGGGCCGGCTTCGGTAACCTTCATGCCGTTTTCGTCGGCCATTCCGCGGACACGGCCAACGGAAGTTCCGGCTACGATAATGTCGCCGTGGCGGAGAGTTCCCTTTTGTACAAGCAAGGTAGCAACCGGTCCTCTGCCCTTATCAAGGCGAGCTTCGATTACAACGCCGCCTGCGCGACGGTTGGGGTTAGCCTTAAGCTCCATAACGTCGGAAACAAGAATAATGTTTTCAAGAAGTGTATCAATTCCCTCGCGCTGTTTAGCCGAAACGGGAACGCAGATAACATCGCCGCCCCATTCCTCGGGAACAACGTTTTGTTCGGTAAGCTGCTGCTTAACGCGGTCGGGGTTAGCGCCCGGCTTATCCATTTTATTTATTGCAACGATAACCTGAACCTTTGCGGCACGGGCATGGTTGATAGCTTCGATGGTTTGCGGCTTGATACCGTCGTCGGCGGCTACGACCAATACGGCAATATCGGTAGCCATGGCGCCTCTTGCGCGCATGGAAGTAAATGCGGCGTGGCCGGGGGTATCAAGGAATGTAATTTCGCGGTCGTCAAGCTTTACGCGGTAAGCACCGATATGCTGGGTAATGCCGCCCGCCTCGGTAGAGGTAACGTTCTTGTCACGGATTGCGTCAAGAAGCGAGGTTTTACCGTGGTCAACGTGGCCCATTACGCAAACAACGGGGCTACGCGGCATAAGGTTTTCGGTGGTATCCTCGGTGTCGTCGATAATACGCTCTTCGATGGTTACAACTACCTCACGCTCAACCTTTGCACCGAGTTCGGTTGCAACGATTTCGGCGGTATCGTAGTCGATAGTTTCGGTAATAGAAGCCATGATACCGAGGAGCATAAGCTGTTTAATAACCTCGGCGGCTGTCTTTTTAAGCTTTGTTGCAAGGTCGCCGACGGTAATTTCGTCGCCAACGGTAATTTTAAGCGGAATTTTCTTAATACGCTCAAGCTCAATACGGCGCAGCTTATCGGCTTCGGTCTCACGCTTCGGGCCCTTTTTAGGATAGCCCTGCTGAGGACGCTTCTTAATTTGCTGACGGTTTTGGGTTTGGGTGTTTACGCCCTTATCGCTGGCGATAGACTCGTACTTTTCGTTATAGCGGTCAAGCTCAACATAAGCAGAGTGCATATCAACCTTTCGTATTTCGGCAGGTCCTCTGTTAGGAGCAACCGACGGCGATTTTTTCTTCTTTTCGGGCATAGGCTGCTTTTCGCCGACGGGGGCCGCAGAAGCGGGCTTTTTAGCGGCAGCTTCCGATTTATTTTCGGCCGACTTCGGCTTGCTTTTATCGGTCTTTGCCGTATTTGCGGCGGGAGCGGCTTTGCCCTCTTTTTCGGCCTTTGCGGCTCTTGCCATGGCGGCAAATTCCTCGGCAATTCGAGCTTGCTCGGCAAGCTTTTCTTGCTTTTTCTTTGCCTCGGCGGCGCGACGCTCTTCTCTTGCCTTTTCGCCGGCGGCAAAGTAGCTGTCAAAGGACTCGACCTGATTATTTTGTGTCATGTAATCGAAAATTATGTCAAGTTCATGCTCTTCAAGGGCGGTTTGACTCTTTTTTGCCTCGTCAAAGTATTTGGAAAGCAGCGTAACAATATCTTTGCTGGGTACGTCGAAATCCTTTGCGACCTCGTGTACTCTGTATTTAATCATCATATAGCTGATTCATCCTTTCGTGTTAATTCGTATAAAGAGTAAAGTTTTTCGGCAAAGCCTTTATCATTTACTGCGACAACGCCGGCTTTTACGCCGATTGCCGCCGAAAGCTCTTCCATTGTACAGTCAATTTTTATTGACGGTATGTTGTATTTAGTACCGTTAAAGCGAGCTTCCTTCGCCGTTTTCTTTGAAACGTCATTTGCGTAGGCTATAAGCTTTGCTGCGCCCGATTTGGCCGACGAAACGGTTTCGTTAAGCCCAATCGAAAGACGCGCCGCCCTGCGCACAAGGCCGAAAGTGGATAAAAGCTTATTCATCGGCGCCGATTTCCTCCTCCATACGGTCGTATATCTCGTCGGGGATTGTAACCTCAAAGGCACGTTCTATGCGCTTATTTTTTCTTGCTTTTTTAAGGCAAGCGGCGTCATGACAAATGTAAGCGCCTCTGCCGTTTTTCTTGCCGGTTTTGTCAAGCGAGATTTCGCCGTCGGACGATTTTACTACGCGGATAAGCTCACGCTTTTCCTTCATTTCGCCGCAACCGGTACACATTCTCATCGGCTGTTTGCGGGTTTGCATAAATATGCCTCCTTATATAAGGTATTATTCTCCGTAAAATCCGCTTTCGGGACGGATATCAATTTTCCAACCGGTCAAGCGGGCGGCAAGACGGACGTTTTGTCCCTTGTTGCCGATTGCGAGCGAAAGCTGACCGTCGGGAACGGTTGCCTTGCAAGCCTTTTGACCGTCGGGATCAAGCTCTACGGCAACAACCTTTGCGGGTGAAAGAGCCTCTTTGATAAATTCAACGGGGTCATCGGAATATTTGATAATATCAATCTTTTCAGGGGTAAGCTCGTCAAGAATTTTGGAAATTCTTGCGCCGCGCTGACCGATACAGGAACCAACTGCGTCAACGTTTTCGTCCTTTGAGTAAACGGCAATCTTGGTACGGGAGCCGGCTTCACGCGAGATGGCTTTGATTTCGATTGTACCGTCGAAAATTTCGGGTACTTCAAGCTCGAACATACGGCGGACAAGGCCGGGATGTGTACGGGAAATCATGGCCTTGGGGCCCTTTTCGCTTTCGCGTACGTCAACGATAAATACCTTAATAATATCGCCTTCGTCAAGAATTTCGTCGGGGAGCATTTCGGTTTTAGGTAAAATGGCCTCTGAGCTTCCGATTTCGACCGTTATGCTGCCGGTTTTGGGGTTAACGCGGATAACCTTTGCGGTAACAAGCTCCTGATTTTTCGACTGGAACTCGGCGTATGTTTTGTCGCGCTCTGCGTCACGAATACCCTGACGGATAACGTGCTTAGCGGTTTGGGCGGCGATACGGCCGAAGTCCATTGTTTCAAGTTTAATGTCTACGGTGTCGCCGACAACGGCGTTCTTATTATAAGAACGGGCGGCGTCAAGAAGAAGCTCGGTTTGGGGGTCTTCGATTTCGTCAACTACGGTTTTCTTAACGTAAACCTCGAAAATGCGCTTTTCGCAGTCAATGTTGCAGAAAACGCAGTCCTTACCGTTGTAATCCTTCTTTACCGATACAACGATAGCGCTTGCTATTTTCTCGGCAAGGTAGTTGGCGGGAATTCCCTTCTCCTTTTCCATTAAAGATATTGCTTCAAAAAATTCGTTGTTGTTCATTTTCTATATCAATCC
>JAFNUO010000121.1 GCA_017383985.1 Clostridia bacterium
ACGCCGCAAATATTCACGAAATTGACCAAATCATGATAAAAGCCGACGGCACAAACAACAAATCAAAGCTTGGCGCCAACGCAATATTGGCCGTATCAATAGCTTGCGTTAAAGCGGCCGCGGCAGCATACAGATTACCGCTTTATCAGTTTATCGGCGGAATTAACTCGGTATTACTTCCCGTTCCAATGATGAACATTTTAAACGGCGGCGCTCACGCCGACAACAATATTGATATTCAAGAATTTATGATAATGCCTTTCGGCGCAAAATCCTTTGCTCAAGCTATGCAAATGGGAACCGAGATTTACGCTTCTCTTAAAAATATATTAAAGCAAAAAAATTTAAGCACCGCCGTTGGCGACGAGGGCGGCTTTGCTCCAAATTTAGACACCGACGAGCAGGCGCTTGAACTTCTTGTTGACGCTATTTCCGCCGCAGGATATAAGCCCGGCGGCGAAATTAAAATTGCTCTTGACGCCGCCGCAAGCGAATGGTGCAAAAACGGAAGTTATATTCAGCCCAAAAGTGGCAGAACGATGACATCCGACGGACTTGTAAACTATTTTGAAAAATTATGTAACAACTTCCCTATTTTTTCTATTGAAGATCCCCTTGGAGAAGATGATTTTGCGGGCTTTACAAAAATTACTGAAAAAATTGGAGATAAAGTTCAAATCGTCGGCGACGACCTTTTTGTTACAAACCAAGAGCGTCTTAGGTCGGGGATTAAGTCAAAAAGCGGTAACGCTATTTTGATTAAGCCTAACCAAATCGGTTCAATAAGCGAAACTATGGAAGCAATACGCCTTGCAAAGCACAACAATTTCCGCACTATTATGTCACATCGAAGCGGAGAAACCGAGGACAGTACGATTGCCGACCTTGCCGTTGCACTTAGCTGCGGTCAAATTAAAACCGGTGCACCCGCCCGTAGCGACCGAGTCGCAAAATACAACCAATTATTACGCATTGAAGAAATGCTTGGCACACGAGCAATATACGGAACCAAGAAATAGTTTAATGATATTAAGCCGATAATAAAGAAAAACCCTTATGATAGAATAAAAATCTACCATAAGGGTTTTTAATATTAAACGCATAAATTGGGTACAATCTATCACTAATTTGGTGAATTAATTTAAAATTTTCAATTAGTTCTTTTTTCTTTTAGCGACAAGAATTATCGCAACTACCGCCGCAATTACAATTAAAACCGCGGCAATAATAATATAAACG
Source organism: Clostridia bacterium (assembly GCA_017383985.1). Lineage (GTDB taxonomy): Bacteria > Bacillota > Clostridia > Oscillospirales > Acutalibacteraceae > UMGS1976. Next base: position 1,240 of record JAFNUO010000121.1, read on the forward strand.
ATAAAACCGTTTTCGGGAGCATTATTGTTAATAGATGAAGTTTCAACCGAAGAAGCAGAAACAACGTCACTTGACGAAGGAGCAACCGACGAAATTTCGGAAGAAACGGCCTCGGAGCTTGCCTCACTTGAGGTTTCTATAATACCTCTGTCGGAAAGCTTATGCTTAAACAAATTATCGAACAAGCCGGTTGTTGCAAACGCGTCGTCCCAAATATTGTGGCCCTTTCCGGCGTATTCGGTGTAAGTAATTTTAGTTCCGCCCGCGGATTTTATGGCCTCAACCATAGCACGTGTACCGGCAATAGGAACGTCCCAGTCAACTTCTCCGTGGAAGGTATAAATTGGCATATCCTTTACGACTTCGGCCTTTGTTGAGTCGGCGCCGCCGCAAACGGGAATTGCCGCCGCAAACGTATTCGGGTGACGGGTTATTAAATCCCATGTACCAAAACCACCCATAGAAATACCGCTTACATACATTCTGTCTTTATCAACCGAATATTCCTTTTTTAATTTATCAAGCAACATCATAACCATTTGAAGCTCATTTGACTCGGCTACCGTGTCGATTGAATAAGAAACGTTTGACCACGGTGTATCTACCCACTGATTACCTTCAGAACATTGGGGCGCAACAATTATTGCGTTAGGAGCGCAGTTGGCAATATTTTGAACGCAGTTGTTAAGCTGTTTTGTGTTATCGCTGCCTCTCTCACCTGCGCCATGAAGGAAAAGAATTAACGGATATGTATTTCCTGCATTATAATTTTCGGGCAAAATTAAACGGTACATTAATATGTCGTCGCCGTTAATAAAATATTCGGATTTTGAGTCACTATATACGTTCACACTTGCCGAAGCGGTAAGCGGAACGCACAAAAGCGCAAACGCCAATATTATACAAATTATCTTTTTCATATCAACACCCACTTTAAATATTTTGGTTGATTATAACACAACAATAAAAATAAAACAAGGACACGGTTAAAAATCTTGTATTATTATTTTAGTTGATGTAAAATGTATTTGCCCAGAAAAGGAAACAGGTGAAAATCCTGTACGAGCCCGTCGCCGTAACGCACATTTTTTGGTTTTTCTACCCGATGCCGCATATCGGGGACAAGCCATTGAGATTAATTCTTGAGAAGGCGAAAAACAGCGTGCGAAGTCGAAATATTTTTCGGGTAAAAAGGTCTCATAAACACCGCGAGCGCCGGTAAGGAGATTGAAAAAATTTAACTAAGGAGAATACAAATTATGAAAATGACAAGCTTAAGTAAAAAGTTGTCGTTTATCGTTTGTATCGTGCTTATTGCGGCTATGGCACTTGTTACAACCGGTTGTAACGATAACAAAAACAATACAGAGGAAACGCCTTCTGTAACATCAACAACATTATCGGAAAATAATGTTATCGGAAAGGGCGAAACAAGCTTTAGCCTTACCGTATCCGACGGCATTGGAAACCAAGCCGAGTATACCGTATACACCGACAAAAAAACCGTTGGCGAAGCACTTGTTGAGCTTGATTTTATTTCAGGCGACGAGGGTCCGTATGGTCTTTATATAAAAACGGTTAACGGAATAACCTTTGATTATGACAAAGACGGAAAGTATTGGGCGTTTTATGTTAACGGCGAATACGCAATGTCGGGCGTTGACACAACCGAAATTGATAAAAACGCAAAATACGAATTAAAGGTTGAGTAAATGAAGCCGACCATAAAAGAAATAGTTATTTTCGGTATGTTGGGAGCGCTTATGTTCGCTTCAAAAAAAATAATGGAGTTTATGCCTAATATTCACCTAATCGGTGTTTTAATTATAGCTATAACAGTTGTTTACCGAAAAAAGGCGCTTTTTCCCATATACACGTACGTGTTTTTGGACGGATTAATTTCCGGGTTTTCCATGTGGTGGGTACCTTATTTATACGTATGGGCTATTCTTTGGGGCGCAACCATGCTTCTGCCTAAAAATATACCGACCAAAATAAAACCACTCGTTTTTATGTTCATTTGCGGATTACACGGCTTTTTGTTCGGCGTATTATACGCACCCGCTCAAGCCATTATGTTCGGGCTTAATTTTAAATCAACGATTACTTGGATAATTGCCGGCTTACCGTTTGATTTAATTCATGGCGTAAGCAACTTATGTTGCGGCTTGCTTATTTGTCCGATAATTGCCGTTTTGAGAAAAGCTCAAAATTACGCAAAAACATAAAAACAACCGCGATTTGAGCGGTATTTTAATAAGTTTGATAAAAAAACTTGTAAAAAAACAGAAAAAAGCCTGAAAACCTTGACTAATTAAGGTTTTCAGGCTATCTTTTTGTGATAAATTCAGTAAATCAAACTCACATAATATTAGTTACTATACATTTTATCGTTAATTTCTTTAATTTTCTTTATACCCTCTTCGCTGAATTTTGGTTCTCTGTTTTCATAAAGAAGTCCGTTCATTTCCTGCTGAACATCAGTAATTTGAGTATAGCAATATCCGGAAATATAAGGAATTTTTCCTATGGTTTCGGTTAATTCTTTGAATTTGTTTATAAATTCCTCTTCGCTTTTTACTCCGCCGTAGCTCCAGTCTCCCTTTTCGTTAGTCTCTTTATAATATGATATACCGCCGTATTCACTCATAAGTACGGGTTGACCGTTATATTCATAACCATCTGCCAACAATTTATTATTACATGAATAGGCTAACTTGCCGTTAAGAATTTCTAAACCCTCGTCGGTATAAGCATTATATAACTCTTCGGCGTCATGCCGATATTCATGGATTGTAATAATATCGGTCATCGTTTGTTGCCAACCGTCGTTTGTTACTACCGGGCGGGTTGGGTCAAGAGCTTTTGTCATAAGATATATGGAATTAGCAAAATTTTGTTGCGCAACATTTTTTCCAAGGTTGCTAAATCCCCACGATTCGTTAAACGGCACCCAAGTTATTATCGACGGGTGATTATAATTTTGATTAACTATTTTTTCCCACTCATCAATAAAATTGGACATTGATTTAGTAGAAAACGAAAATGTATTCGCCATTTCACTCCAAACAAGTAAGCCCATTTTATCGCAAAGATAAAGGTAACGCTCATCCTCAATCTTTTGATGCTTTCTGGCGCCGTTATATCCGTATTTAAAGGTGGTGTTTATATCATCAAGTAGGGCTTGGCCACTCGGCGGTGTAAGATGAGAATCCTTCCAATATCCTTGGTCAAGCACCATTTTAAGATTTATTGGATTATTATTAAGAAGTATTTTATCGCCCGAAATTGATATTTTTCTTAATCCGAAATATGAGCCAACGCTGTCGCACAATTCGTCATTACAATAAAGATTGAACTTTACGTCATACAAATTGGGCGTTTCGGGTGACCATTCAAAAAATTCGCCGTCATTTTTAAGAAAAACGGTCAAATGATTATCTTCGGTGTTTAAATTAATCTTTGATTTAGTAATTACCTTATCTTCATAAGAAATTATAGCTTCAACAACACAATAATATCGCTCAAGTGTCGAATTGCTCAAGTTTACATCATACTCAAATTTAACCGATTTGGCATCATAGTTAGTTATAATTTTTACATGATTTAGGCGCTTATCACTAGTTTTTTCGAGCCAAACAGTTTTCCAAATGCCGGTTGTTTGAACATACCAACAGGAAAAGCTTTCGCTTCTATAACGTTGCTTTCCGCGAGGCTGTTCGGTAGATAAAGAATCCTCTACCTTTACTGTTATATCGTTTTCGCCGCTTTTAGCATATTTAGAAATTTCAAAGGAAAAACGATGATAGCCGCCCTTGTTTTCGCCGACAAAAGTTCCGTTTATCCATACCTTTGTGTAATAATCGCTTCCCTCGAAATGAAGCAAGAGCTCTTTATTTAAATCATCGGACGATAAACTAAACTTGCGATTGTACCAAACGGCGCTATGTACGCTCTCGTCGCCAATTCCGCTTAACTTTGTTTCGTATGTAAAAGGAACATTTATAACCTTTTCGCAGGGGAAATTTATAAAATATTTTTCTTTTTCTCCGACGTTATCATCGTCAAAAAGGAAGTTCCATTCACCGTTTAAATTAAACCAGTTATCACGTTTGAATTGCGGTCTTGGATATTCTAAATCAAAATTTTTATCATTAATAAATCCTTTTTCAAAATCAACAACGCTAAAAATTG
>JAFNUO010000122.1 GCA_017383985.1 Clostridia bacterium
AGGCTTGGTTGCAAAACGGTCGTTTTTACGATTAGCATGGACTGGGTAGGTAACTGCCCTTGCAACCCGTCGATTGGCGGCACGGCAAAGGGTCATCTTGTACGCGAAATCGACGCCTTAGGCGGCGAGATGGGAAAGGCGACCGACGCCACCTTAATACAATACCGCGTGCTTAACCGAGGAAAAGGGCCGGCCGTTCATTCCCTTAGGGCGCAAATCGACCGCCGAGAATACAGCGGGTACATGAAGCGAGCCCTTGAACGGCAAGAAAACCTCGACATGAAGCAGGCGGAAATTGTCGAAATCGCAAAATGCGACGGCGGTTGGACGGTTAAAACCGCCCTTGGCGCCATTCACGAGGTTAAAACGGTTATTTTGGCGACGGGTACCTTCCTCGGCGGCAAAATTTTTATCGGCGACGTGTCGTATGAGGGCGGTCCCGACGGAATGTTTGCGGCGACCGAGCTTGCAAAAAGCCTTAAACGCCTCGGAATCCCGACGCGTAGGTTTAAAACGGGTACTCCCGCCCGAATTCACCGCGCGTCGATTGATTTTTCGAAATTAGAGGTTCAGGCGGGCGACGAAATTACCTCCCCCGTGTCGTATTCCGACGATATTCCGCCCGAAAACAAGGCGGTTTGCCACGTTACCTATACCAACGACGAAACAAAGCGGATTATTACCGAAAACATACATTTGTCGCCCCTTTACGGCGGCATGATTGAGGGCGTTGGCCCGCGATATTGTCCGAGCCTTGAGGACAAAATAATGCGCTTCCCCGACAAGCCGAGACACCAACTTTTTATCGAGCCGTGCGGACTTGATACCGAGGAAATGTATTTACAGGGGGCGTCTTCCTCCCTTCCCGAACAGGTGCAAATCGAAATGTATCGGTCAATTCCGGGGCTTGAAAAGGTTAAATTTATGCGTACCGCTTACGCCATAGAATACGACTGCGTTGACCCGACCAAGCTTAAAAATACCCTTGAGTTTAAAGGGTTTTCGGGGCTTTTTGGCGCGGGCCAGTTTAACGGCTCCTCGGGATACGAGGAGGCGGCGGCGCAGGGCATGGTCGCGGGAATTAACGCGGCGCTTAAGGTAAAAGGGGAGGAGCCCTTTATTTTGGAGCGTTCCTCGTCATATATCGGCACGCTTATAGACGACCTTGTTACAAAGGGCTGCACCGACCCATACCGAATGATGACCTCGAGGTCGGAATATCGCCTTATTTTGCGCCAGGATAACGCCGACGAGCGGCTTATGCCGAGGGGAAGAGAGCTTGGGCTTGTAAGCGACGCAACGTGGGAAAAATTCCTTATCCGAAAGGCGAAAAAAGAGGCGGAAATTGAGCGCCTTGAAACCACAACGCTTTCGGGAAGCAAGGAGCTTAACGAGCTCCTTGTTTCAAAGGGCACCTCGCCGCTTGAAGGCGGAATAAGGATAGCCGATTTGTTGCGCCGACCGCAAATTGATTACGCTTCGCTTGCTCCCTTTGACGTGACACGGCCCGATTTGCCGTTTGAGGTAGTTGAAAAGGCGGAAATTGAGATAAAATACGCGGGTTACATTAAAAAGCAGCTCGCTCAGGCGAACGAGCTGCGCCGACTTGAAAAGCGAATGCTACCCGAGGACATAAATTACCGCGAAATTACGGGACTTAGGCTTGAGGCGGCGGAAAAATTGGACAAAATTCGCCCCGTAAGTATCGGTCAGGCGGTCGGAATTTCGGGGGTTAATCCCGCCGACATAACCGTACTTCTTATCTGGTTGGACAAAAACGGAAAAAAGTAAAAGGGACACAACATGATTATTAATTTTGAACAGCTTAAAAGGGAATGTGCGCCGTTTGGGGTTGAGCTTGACGCCGAAATGTGCGAGCGTTTTGACATTTACGCCGCCACCCTTATCGAATGGAACAAGGTCATGAATTTAACGGGAATTACCGAGCCCGAAGGCATTGTTACACGCCATTTCGCCGACAGCTTATCCTTTTTCGGTGCGGTTTCGCCGAAAAACGGGGACAGCTTGATTGACGTTGGAAGCGGAGCAGGGTTCCCCGGCTTGGCGCTTAAAATTGTGCGACCCGATATGAATATCACCCTCCTCGACGGCACTAATAAGCGCATAAATTTTCTTAAAGAAACGGCGAGCCGCATGGGACTTGACGTTAACGCGGTTCACTCACGAGCCGAAGAGGCGGCGGTGAAGCCCGAACATCGCGAAAAATACGATTTTGCAACGGCGAGGGCGGTTGCGGCGCTTAATTTGCTTGCCGAATACTGCTTTGGCTTTGTAAAGGTCGGCGGAAAGCTTGTTGCCATGAAAGGGCCGAGCGTTGACGCCGAATGTAACGACGCCAAGGCGGCGATTAAGCTTATGGGCGGCGAGATTTGTGACATAATGTCACTTTCGCTTGCCGACGGAAGCGAAAGATGCATCGTCACGGCGGACAAAATTAAGCCCACGCAGACAGGTTATCCGAGAGTTTCGGCGAAAATTGCAAAAAAGCCCCTTTAATGGAGCAAAAAAGCCAAAAAAATACTACATAATAGGCTAAAATAATATAAACGCACCGTTTTATAATGCAGTTAGAGTAACTGGAAAAGGCGGTGCGTTATTATTTTACTCAAAAAAAAGGGGCCGAAGCTTAGTTTAATTCCAATTTCGCAAATAAGACCAAGCCCGTTTCAGCCAAGAGTTAATTTTGACGAGGCGGAGTTAATGGATCTTGCCGATTCGATAAGAAAAAACGGGGTTATCCAGCCGCTTGTTGTAAGGCGGCGTGAGGACGGCGGATTTGAGCTTATCGCGGGCGAAAGGCGGCTTAGGGCGGCGCGGTTCGCGGGGCTAAAGGAGGTTCCCTGCGTTGAACAGACGGTTGACGACCGAAAGGCGGCGGTGCTTTGTCTTATCGAAAACCTCCAACGGCGCGACTTAACGCTTTTTGAGGAAGCGGAGGGAATACGAGCACTTATGAACGAATGGGGCTTGTCCCAATATGAAACGGCGGTGCGTCTCGGCAAATCTCAGTCGGCGGTGGCAAACAAGCTCCGCCTTTTAAGGCTTAACCCCGACCAACGGGCAAGAATTGTTGCGGCGGGGCTTAGCGAGCGCCATGCGAGGGCGCTTTTGCGGCTTATCGAGGACAAGGAGCGCGACGACGCGCTTAACGAAATTATTGCTCGCCAGCTTTCGGTGCGCGAAACCGAGGAATATATTGAGGCGTTGCTTACGCCGCCGGTTGAGCAGGTAGTTTTAGAAAAGCCGCCCGTTATTCGCGAGCACGTTATCCGCGATTTTCGCATTTACGTTAACACCCTTTCAAAAGCGGTTGATACCATTCGGCGAAGCGGCCTCGACGCAAGAGCGGACAAGACCGAAAACGACTCGTTTATTCGCTACACCGTTATTATTCCAAAGGAGCGCCGCGAAAACGAGCAAATGAAGTTTGATATTTAACCGAAAAACGTGTCTTTGCAAAGGCTTTTTGCAAAAGGCGCGTTTACTTTTTTTAAGCCGACGGCGCCGCCTTACGCCGAGCATATTATGGGTATTTACGGTGCTTTTGTTTCACGTGAAACATTTTTTGTTTTGGCGAATTTTGGCGTGATTGACACGGGTCGTTGAGGGTGATATAATGTATTTCAGGTTTAACGAGAGGGGGAGCGTTTATGCAAAAAAATTTAAGGCGCTTAATCGCGGTTTTGCTTGTACTTGCTACGGTTGCGAGCTTTTCCTCCTGTAACTTAATTATGCGGTTCCTTTTTGAAGAAGAAGGCGAAACGCCGATTGGCGACGAGGTTAGTTTTGCAAAACCGGATTATGACTCGCTTGAAGAAGATGACGATAGTGCGACCCTTATCGGCCAAGCTCTGCCGTCGGACGAAACCGAAGGCGAAACCGAGGAAAACGGCGAGTATGAAGCGGTTAACGATTACGCAACGCTTATTAAAAAATGGGACCTTTACCGTTGCTTTGGCAACTGTTGCGACTCAAAATACACCGAAAAATATTTTGACGGCCAGGACGCCGACTACGGTTATATAAATTATCTTATCCCTTGCTGCGCAACCTTAAAACAAATAAAGCAGCACATTTATCATTACATGGATAAGTCGTTGTTTGAGGTTAGCGACGCAGTAAGCTATTTTGGGACCGATGAATCGTTGTATTTTACCGTACTTATCGAACGAAAAAGTAATCACAACGCCGACCAACTCGAGATTTTGGACGAAAGCAACCCGTCGGCGGTTAAAATTAAAGCCTATAATTACAACAATAACGAAAAAATAGGGCACACTATTTTTGCCATAGATACAACCGGCTCGTATAAAATTATGGCCGCCGAATATACCGAATACTAATAATATATTGAAAAGCGCTTAAAAAAGCCGTCGGGGAAACTCGGCGGCGATTTTTTTGAGTAAAGTATTGGATGTTTTTTACAAAATGTGTCAACATTTGACACAGCGCGCTATGCATGTTATAATATATAAAAAGGTGTAAAAGAGGGGTGGCCTTATGCGTAAAATTTTAACGCAAATAATTGCCGTTTTGCTTATAATTACTACGGTTTCAAGCTTTTCCTCATGCGCGGTTGTTGAATGGCTTTTTCAAGAAGAAAAGAAAGAGTCAGGCGCCCCAATTGCTTTTGCGGACCCCGATTACGGTCAGGTTGAAAGCGTTGATTTAACCGACGACAGCAGCGCCTTCGTTGGCCAGGTTAGCCCATCCTCCGAAAACGAGGAAAACTCCCGTTTTAAAAAGGTTTCCGACTATGCGGTGCTTATTGAAAAATGGGATATGTTTTATGGGCTCGGTAACTGCTGCGACTCAAAGCATACCGATGAATATGTCGGCGGATATAACGACGATTACCTCGGTTACGCCAATTATCGCATTACCTGTTGCTCAAGCTATGCCGAAGTTAAGCAGCACGCATACCACTATATGGCCGAGGATTTGTATGAGGAATGGGATTGCATAGAATATTTTAAGTATAAAGGTAATTTATATTTCTGCATACCGGCCTACGGCCCAAGCTATCACGACGTTAACAAAATTGAGGTTTTAGACGACAGTAATCCGTCGGCGGTTAAAATTAAAGCCTATGAATACGACATTGACGTAAAAATTGGGTACACGGTTTTTACCGTTGACACAACCGGCTCGTATAAAATCATCGACGTTGAAAATACGTATTATTACGACTGATTATACATATTGA
>JAFNUO010000123.1 GCA_017383985.1 Clostridia bacterium
ATTTTGAATTTGCGTTTCATGAAAGGCAAAACCAAAATGGTGGTTGCGAACGAAATAGGCATTTCCCAAGCCCAGGTAAGCCGACTTGAAAAAGGGGTTATAGATAAAATAAAAGGGAATTGATTACTTTCCCTCATACTTGTCGTAAAGCTTTTCAAGCGCTTTTTTCTCGATACGAGAAACGTAGGAACGGGATATTTGAAGCCGTTTTGCTACTTCGCGTTGAGGCAACGGCGGTTTTCCACACAAGCCATATCTTAAAATAATTATTTTTCGTTCGCGGTCGTTAAGCGCTGTTTTTAAAAATTCACGCAGTTTTCGTATTTTAAGTCGCGTGTCGATATCATCGACCATTGAAAAATCCGACGCTATTACATCAAGCAATGTAAGCGCATTCCCCTCTTTGTCGGTGTCTATGGGGTCGTTTATAAAAACGTCAAGAGACGTTTTCTTTTGAGCGCGAAAATACATTAAAATTTCGTTTTCAATACACCTTGCGGCGTAGGTGGCAAGCTTTGTGCCTTTATTTTCGTTAAAACTTGAAATTGCTTTAATTAATCCGATTGTGCCGATTGATATTAAATCGTCGCTGTCAAAGTTTGTATCGTAATATTTTTTTACAACGTGGGCAACAAGTCGCAGGTTATGCTCGATAAGTAATTTTCGAGCCTCGTCGTCTCCATTTCGGTACCGTTCAAGCAGCTCGGCTTCTTCCTTTTGACTCAAAGCGCGAGGAAACGAGCCAGGATTAGAAACATGTAAAATAAAATAAAGTATATTGGACAATGCCGCCGCTAAAAAATAAGTAAACACAAAAAATTCACCCCGTACCGAATTTATATGCGGTACGGGGTTTGTCTAACAAGTATTATTTTGATGATTTAGCCTCTTTTTTAGGCTCGTGATAAACAACTTCGTTTTTACACTTTTCGCCACTAAGGACGTCGCTCAAGTTATCGTAGGTTGTCTTTGCGATTGTAATTAAAGCGTCGTCGGTTAAAAACGCCTGATGTGCGGTCATTAAAACATGGGGATGAGAAATAAGTAGAGATAGCATATCATCGTTAATTACTATGCCCGAAAAATCCTCAAAGAAAAAGTCGCTTTCTTCCTCGTAAACGTCAAGTGCTGCGCCGCCAACCTTTTCGGTATTAAGCGCTTCAAGCAACGCCTCGGTGTCAACAAGGGCGCCTCTTGAAGTATTAACTATATACACCCCGTCCTTAACTAATCCAAACGCTTCACGGTCAAGAATGTGATACGATTGCTCGGTAAGAGGACAATGAAGAGAAATAATATCGCTATTTTTAAGCAAATATTCAAGGCTTACATAATTAATGCCGCTGTTTTCAACGGGGTATGGGTCGTATGCAATTATATTTACGCCAAAGCCGCCGCAAACTTCAATAAATGCTTGGCCGATTTTACCCGTACCGATAACTCCGACGGTTTTTCCGCGAAGCAAAAAGCCCGTCATGCCGTTAAGGCTAAAGTTAAAATCGCGGGTGCGGTTATATGCTTTATGGATTTTTCGGTTAAGTGATAATAGCAAAGCCATAGCGTGCTCGGCAACCGTATACGGCGAATAAGCCGGTACGGTTACAACCGTAAGCTTATCCTTTGCAGCTTTAAGGTCAACGTTTGAGAAGCCTGAACAACGCATGGCAAGAACCTTTACGTTGTTTTCGACCATAATGTCAATTGTTTCTTTGTTAATATCGTCATTTACAAATGCTACTACGGCGTCATATCCACGAGTAATGGGCGCAGAATGTTTATTAAGCTTACCTTCAAAATAACTTATATCATAATCTTCATTAAAGCGGTCAAAGTACAATTTATCGTATGGTTTTGTATCAAAAAACGCTATCCTTTTCATATAATCATCTCCGAATAATATTTTGTCCATTATATCAAAAAATATAAAGGTTGTAAATCGTAATTTCTCTTGTAAAACGGCAATATTTTTTGTATAATGAATTTAATTACATAAAAATGGGTTGATAAAATGAGTAATTATTACATTGCCGTTGACATCGGCGCTTCAAGCGGACGTCTTATTGCCGCTTGGCTCGATAACGGAATCATGAAAACCGAAGAAATCCACCGTTTTGATAACGGCGTTGTTCGCAAAAACGGACATTTATGTTGGGAAATCGACAAGTTGTTTTGCGAAATCAAAGAAGGTCTTAAAAAATGCAAGGCCGTAGGTAAAATACCGACAACGATTGGTATTGATACTTGGGCAGTTGACTTCGTTTTGCTTGATAAAAACGGCGAGGTTATTGGCGACACCGTTGCCTACCGTGACAACCGTACCGACGGAATGATTGAAAAGGTCGCTAATATTATTCCTCAGCTTGAACAATACGAACGCACCGGTATTCAGCCGCAGGTATTTAACACGATTTATCAGCTTATGGCGGCTAAGGATGAATTAAACAAAGCCGAAAAATTGTTATTTGTACCCGAATATCTTAACTACCTTTTAACGGGAGTTATGATGACCGAATATACAAATGCTTCAACCTCGGGAATGGTAAGCGCAAAAACAAAAAACTGGGACGAGGATATTATAAACCGTCTTGGATATAAAAAAGAAATTTTCGGCGAAATACATATGCCGTCCACCGTTGTAGGCAAGCTTAAAGACGAAATAGCCGACGAGGTTGGATTTAGCTGCGACATCATCCTCCCCTGTACGCATGATACCGGTTCCGCCGTTCTTGCGGTGCCAAGCAACGAAAAGGCGCTTTATATAAGCAGCGGCACATGGTCTCTTATGGGTTGCGAAATTATGGAGCCCGACGTTAGCGAAGAAAGCTTAAAGCTTGGATTTACTAACGAAGGCGGTTATGATTACCGATTCAGATATCTTAAAAACATCATGGGCCTTTGGATGATTCAGTCGGTACGCCGCGAGCTTAACAAAAAGTATAGCTTTGACGAGCTTTGCGACATGGCGAGGGAGTCAACCTTTGACGAGATAATTGACGTAAACGACAAGTCATTTTTAGCTCCCGATAGTATGATTAACGCGATAAGCGATTATTGCAAGAACAACTCCCTTAAACAACCGCAATCAATCGGCGATACCGTTCGTACAATTTATCATTCGCTTGCAAAATGTTATGCCGACACGGTAAACGGCATGGAAAAAATGTTAGGCGTAACTTTTGGCACGGTAAACATCGTTGGCGGTGGCAGTAAGGACAGTTATTTAAACGAACTTACCGCAAAATATACGGGTAAACCCGTTACGGCAGGTCCCACCGAGGCGACGGCAATTGGTAACATACTTGTTCAAATGATTGCCGCAGGCGAAATTAAAGACCTTGCCGACGGACGTAACATAATTAAAAATTCTTTTGACATAACGGAGGTAAAATAAAAATGAAAAATCGTTATCCTGACGCGAGAAAATATTATACAAGAATCGGAATTGACACCGATAGCGCAATTGAAAGACTTAAAAATATTCCTATCTCTATTCATTGTTGGCAAGGCGACGACGTTCTTGGCTTTGAGGGCTCAACCGAGCTTACCGGCGGCATTGCCACAACCGGAAACTATCCCGGAAGAGCAAGAAACCCCGAAGAGCTTATGGCCGATCTTGACGTTGCATTAAAGCTTATTCCCGGCAAGAAGCGCATTAACCTCCACGCTTGCTACGCCATAACCGACGAATACGTTGACCGCGACCAGTTACAGCCCGAGCATTTCGCTAAATGGGTTGACTTTGCCAAGGAAAGAGATTTAGGTCTTGATTTTAACCCGACTTTCTTCTCTCACCCGAAGGCAGCCGACAGTCTTACCCTTTCCCATCCCGACGATGAAATCCGTAATTTTTGGATTAACCACGCTAAGGCCTGCCGTAAAATTGCCGCCTATTTCGGCGAACAGCTTGGAACACCCGCACTTTGCAACATTTGGATTCCCGACGGTTATAAAAACAACCCCGCTGATAAATTTTCTCCGAGAAAGCGTCTTAAAGAGAGCCTTGACGAAATTTATTCGGTTAAATACGATACCGCTTACATAATAGACTCATGCGAAAGTAAATTTTTCGGTATCGGTCTTGAAGCGTTTACCGTTGGAAGCAACGAGTTTTACGTAAGCTACTCTGCAACTCACGAAAACGTATATCCCCTTCTTGACAGCGGTCACTATCATCCGTCCGAACTTATAAGCGATAAAATTCCGTCGCTTCTTAACTTCTTTGATAAAATCCCGCTTCACGTTACCCGTCCTGTCCATTGGGATTCCGACCATGTTGTTTTGCTTGACGACGAATTAAAGGCGATTGCAACCGAAATAATTCGCAACAACGCAGAAGATAAGGTTCTTATAGGACTCGACTATTTCGACGCAAGCATTAACCGCATAGCCGCTTGGGTAGTAGGCGTACGAAATATGCAAAAAGCGTTACTTACCGCTTTGCTTACTCCGCACGATAGATTAGCAAAGCTTCAAGATGAAAACAAGTTTACCGAAATCATGGTTGCTACCGAAGAAGCAAAAACCATGCCTATCGGTGATATTTGGGAAGAATATTGTAAGCAGTCGGGCGTTATCGAAAACGCCGATTGGTACAATGTAGTTGCCGATTACGAAAAAGAAGTTTTATGCAAAAGAGCTTAATAGAAAAAAAACAAACGCCGCTGATATATAATCAGCGGCGTTTAATATTAACAAAAAAAGAATAAACAAAAAAGAGAAATTAATTATTATACGAAATCTATTCCACCGTCTTCAATTTCGCTATTAACGTCTAAATTAGGATTTGTGGCGGACATGATATCGTCAACTTCGTATTCATACATATCAAGTTCAGGCATTACAAAAAGCTTGTTATCCAACACTTTTCACCTCATTAAATAATTTAATCCTCTATATACCCTTAAATTTTAGCACAATTATTTCAATAATGCAAGAACTATTTTAAAATTATTTAATTATTTTTGTGGAACGAGTACAACGCAATTTTTTTCAACAAAATCGCCGGTTATGCCGTTAATGCTTTTAATATCGGACACTTCCGTATTATATCGTCTTGCTATATCCCAAAGTTTTTCTTTTTCGTTCGGGTAATAAAGTACGATTCTTGCAAAATCGTCCTTTGGTTTAATCTCGTTTTCGCTTAATTTCGCCTCACAAAGGGCCGTTATTTCTTTTATACAAATTATTTCAGCGTGAACGGTAAAATCAATCTTAATTTCGGCCGAATTAGATACAAGAGAACAATCAATGCCGCTAACTACAATTTGCGGCGTTGTTATTTCGCAATTTTCTGCGTCGCATTTATGCTCATGTTCAAATTCTAAAGTTTTTTCGTAATAACGGGGGTAACCGTCAACGTCTATTGCGAGAACATTAACGTTTGTTATTCCCTTGATAAAGACGCCGTTTTTATTTACGTCGGTATTAATTAATTTTGGTTCACACCAAATGTCAACAATCTCTTTAATTTCATCGGCGCCGAAATCAATATTTCCGCGACACGAAAACTCTTTAAAAATTGTATTATCAACCTTTTTTAAACAGATATCGCGCTTTTCAAGCTCCATACCAAAATCGGTTGAATAAGCATCAAGTAAAACGGGAACGTCTAAATTACAAAAAGCAGACGCAGTTACGGTCATTTTAGCCGATACGGTCAACATAGAAACTTCTCCCGCTGCCGACGTATGAGTTTTAACCTCAAACTCATTAATTTCAATTTTTGCCGTTGCCGTACAAGTATCGTTCACTCGGTCGATGTCTACAATTTGGCTAATAGGCAAAACGGTGCTAAAATGCTCCGGCTTGTCGTCATTATCGCTTATGTAAAAGAATTCAACGATAAGCTCGCCCTTTACAACAACCTTGTTACCGATTATTTTACAGTCGCTTGCAATAGCCCTTGAATCGGTACGGAGAAGGGTTTTTAATGCGCCGTGAGTTGACGGAATTTCAACCTCATCGCTAAAAAGAATATACTTTTCCCCTACTCCCATCGGAGTAGTCGCCTCGGCCGAGAAAGGTAGCGTTTGAACCGACGGGCAATCTATGTCGGAAATTACCTCGTGTTCGGTCAAGCTTGTTATACAAACGCTCATATTAAGCGAAGCGTGAACGTCAACGCGACGCTTTGACACAGCTCTGCAATTAACGTATTCGGTCGTAATAGTAACCATGGCGGTCGGATTGGCAAGCGTCTTTCCCGCCGAAATTTGACGCGAAAAGCGTATTAAATGTTCGTGGCACCTTATTTGACTGCCGTCGGTGTAATATAACGATAACTCGGCAGTACCGTCGACGGTAAGGGTATCCCCGTTAAAAGATTTTTGACCGCATCTCGGCCTGATAACGCATTTAATTATGCGGTCAATGTCGGGACAATAATCGGGCAAAGTAAATTCGGTGTCGATAGGCTGCTCTAAGTTTTGGTTAAGCACCGTTTCGGTTACGTAAACGTTTTGTTTTGTAATATTACACTCCATATTAATTGCTCCTTTTTTATAATACTACTGAAATATATTCATAAAACGGAGCTTATATGCAAAAAATATGACGGAAAGCCGAAACGGTTTTCCGTCAATTAGTTATGTATTGTGATTTTCTTTTTTTATACCGAATATCATGCGGAGGAGCCCCGAAACGATTTTAGGATTCTTTACTACAACAACTTTCATAAATATACCCCTTTTCATTTTTTGTAGCAGGTAATTCCAAGCAAAAGAAGGGACATTACCAAAATTACTACAAGACAAACGGGCGGCAAAATGATAGTTGCAAGTATGCCGACGGCAAAAGCTACGGCGAAAAGTCCTCCTGTAAGACAGTTTTTGCATCTCTTGCCGCGTCTCATAAAAAATCACCACCCGCAATCCTGATAACATCATATGCGGGCAGTGAAAATGTGTTAATCTCTTGAAACAATAACTAAAGCCGAGCCGTTTTTAACGCTTATTTCGGCGAGGTCGGCGGTTATTTCATTACTTATCGTAAGCGTCTTTGAGCGAAAAATACGGGCGTTTTCAAGCGGATATTTAACGCCGCTTAATGTAACCCCGCTAAGCTCGTAATCAAGCGGTATAAGCGATAAAAACGTTCCCTTATCTTTATTAACCGTAACCTTTTCGTTTTTAATAAGCATAATCTCGTTATGGCTATCAATTATATGGGCAAAAACGTTATTTTCGCGTAAATATTCCAAGGTTGCGATATTTCCAAAGGTATGGTCAAGTCGCGTACCGACGGCGCCGAAGATAAGTACCTCGGTTGCACCCGACTCAACCGCTTTTTCGGCGGCCGCATAGGTGTCGGTAACGTCCTTTTCGCACGGCAAGGTAATTACGCTTTCTATCCCGTCGGGGATTTTTCCCAACGAGTCAAAGTCGCCGATAACAAGGTCGGGCGTGATATTTAATCTTTCGGCGTGGCGTAGCCCCGAATCGGCACATATGACAAAGTCGTCGCCTCTTAAATAAGAAGCGACGAACTTATATTCGTCAATATCGGCACCGGAAAAAATAACGCATCTCATTGTTTTTTCAGTTCCCATTCTTTTATAAGTTTAGCCTTTTCGTACATAGAAATATAACTTTCGTGACGCGTAGGCATAATCTTTCCGCTTTCAACCGCGGCAATTACGGCGCACCCCTTTTCACAGGTATGCGAACAACCGACAAATCGACATTCATCGCGGTAATCTTCAAAATCGGAAAAATACAACGCCAAGTCTTCTTTTAAAATCGTATCGTTTTCGATAGACGAAAAGCCGGGTGTATCGGCGATATATCCGCCGCCAACCGTTTTAAAAAGCTCAACGTGACGCGTTGTATGACGTCCTCTGCCCAGTCGCTCGCTAACCTCTCCCGTTGCCAAATCGGCTCCGTCAAGGATATGGTTAAGTATGCTTGTTTTGCCTACGCCGGAGTTTCCGGTAAAAACCGATATTCCGTCGGCTAAATCAGCTTTAAGTAAATCAATATTTTCTCCCGTTTCGCACGAGACGACAAAGGTACGGAAGCCCGCTTTTTCATAAACCGAGGAATAGGGCTCAAAATCGCCTAAATCGCATTTATTAAATACGATTATCGGTTCAATTCCGCTCGTTTCCGCTATTACCGTAAGACGATCTATCATCAAAAAATCAGGCGACGGCAAGGTGTATGCCGAAACAATATAAAGGCGGTCAATATTTGCGACAGGCGGACGCAGTAAGCAGTTTTTACGCTCGATTACTCGGTCAACCGTACCGCTTGAGCCGCAAAGGGTTATCTCTACCCTATCTCCGACAAGAGGGTGTTCGTCGTTTTTACGAAATTTTCCCCTTGCGCGGCATTCAAAAACTCCGTTTTCGGTTTCAACATAATAAAAGCCTGCTATCGCTTTAACTATTAATCCCGTCATTGAAGTATTTCTTTCCATTCATCATATTCGTTAGGCTCGGATACAATACCGTCGGCTACGTTAAAGCTTACATATTCCTCTTCTTTACCGTCTACTACAATCCATACCATAACAACTTCTTCCTTGTTTTGGGTAGTAAAGGTAAAGGTAAACGTATTGCCGCTGTCTTTTGTAACATTTGCGGTTTTAACGGTGTTACCACACTCGACCTTAAAGGCATATGTATCGGTACGAGTTTCGGTGGGCTTAGAAACGTTTATATCGAACTCGTACTTAACGGGCGTTTCACCGTTGCTTACATAAATTATAATCTCTTGACCTACGCCGTAGCTCACTCCCTTGGGGATAGACTGAGACACAACGTAGCCCTTTGAAATTTCGTCGGAATTTTGCTCCTTAACGGTTACAACAAAGCCGAGCTTTTCAAGCTTATCCTTTGCGTCAGCTTCGGAAAGCTTAGTTACGTCGACAACCGTATTATATTTCATTTCTTTACCTAAACTAACGTAAATTATAACCTCGGAGCCGATATCAACCTTTGACCCCTTTGAAGGCTCGGTAGATATAACGCAGTTGATGTCTACGGTTTCGTCATTTCGTTCTTTTATAACCGGAACAAGGCCGCTTGACGTTATTTTTCGCTTTGCTTCCTCGTAATAGTCGTTATAAACGTCGGGCACATCGACCATGTTTTTTCCGCCGCTTATTTTAACGTGAATTTGAATTCCGTCCTTTATCTTTTTGCCCGCAATAATGTCCTGCTCGATTATAATATTATAATCGTATTCGTTAGAATAGGCTTTTCCGTCCTCAACAATTATAAGGTTGGGATATTGAGCTTTCGCTTCGTCTATTGTAATTCCTACAAGGTTAGGACAAGCAAATTCAACTCTGTCGTCCTTGTTGAAAAAGAAAAACCAAGTTGTGACAATAGCAAAAACAATAACAACCGCCGCCGCTACGCCGGCTAAAATGGGTATAACCGTACTTTTTTTGCGTTCCGGCTGGTCGGGCTCGTCATAATATTCTTCTTCATAATACGGAGGTTGGTTAATTACGGGGGGAAGATAATCTTCTTCGTAATAATTATCCTCGACGTATGAATTCATGTTATCAATATCAACGCAGGCGTCCTCATAGCCGAAATCAATTTCGGGGTTGCGCTTAAACTCCTCTAAATCGCGGAGCATTTCGGCGTCGGAATGATACCTGTGTTCGGGATTTTTGCGCATGGCGCGCATAGTAATTTGTTCAAGACCGACGGGAATATTGCTGTCAATCTCTCTTGGGTGTTTAGGTTCATCTTGAAGCTGCATTATTGCAACCGAAACGGCGTTATCGCCGTCAAAAGGCAAGCAACCGGTTAGCATTTCGTACATCAAAACGCCCACCGAGTATAAATCCGCCTTTTCATCAATAGGGCCGCCCTTTGCTTGTTCGGGGCTTATATAATGCACCGAGCCGATTGCTTTATCGGTAATTGTTCGCTCGTCGCTTCGCGAAAAACGGGCAATTCCGAAATCGGTAACCTTTATCGTTCCGTCACGAAGAAGCATTATATTTTGCGGCTTTACGTCGCGGTGAACAATTCCCTTGTCGTGAGCGTGCTGTAATGCTCGCAAAATTTGTACCGTGAAGTACAAGGCGTCCTTCCACGGAATACTTTGTTTACGTTCGATATATTCCTTAAGCGTAATGCCGTCAATATATTCCATAACGATATATTGGAAGTTATCGCCAAAACTTACGTCAAATACCTTTACGATATTTGGATGGGAAAGAACGGCAATTACTTTAGACTCGTTTTGAAAACGGCGCAAAAATTCAACATTTGTGCCAAATTCGTCCTTTAATATTTTAACGGCGACAATTTTATTTTCTTGGATATCAAAGGCTTTATAAACAACGGCCATGCCGCCTATTCCGATTATTTCCTGAATTTCGTAACGTCCGTCAAGACGTTTTCCTAAAAATCTATCCAAACGTGTCCCTCCTTATTCAGACATCATAACGACGGTTATATTATCTCCGCCGCCGTTTTCGTTTGCCTTTTCGATAAGTTTTTCGGGATATTCGTAAAATTTATTATTACCAATTATTTCGAGAATTTGCTTATTCTCAACAAAATTAGTAAGACCGTCGGTACAAATAAGAAGCGATTGGTCGGTATCAAGTTGAATTTCGTTATAATCAATGTCAATTTTTTCGGTTACGCCCAACGCCCTTGTAATGACGTTTCGGTTGGGGTGAGTTTTTGCTTCCTCTTCGGTAATTTCGCCGTTTTCAATCATTGACTGAACAATCGAATGGTCTCTTGTTACTTGAGTTATGCTATTATCTCCTATAACGTAGGCGCGTGAATCTCCGGCATGGGCAATATAAGCCATTCCGTTAATAACAATAGCCGCTACAACGGTTGTTCCCATTCCGGACAAAGACTCGTCTTTCATAGCCATATCGTAAACATCGGAGTTAGCCGCAGTTATGGCTGACATAAGCAAATATTTAATTGAGTTCGAACTCATTTCGTTACGGTAGGACATTTTAATTTGGTCGCTTACTGTTTTTGCCGCTGTTTCGCTTGCTATATTACCGCCGTTCGCGCCGCCCATTCCGTCGCAAACAACCGCCCATGAAACAGAGTCGGAAATTTCGCCCGTCAGGTAAAAATCCTGATTAGACGAACGAACCATGCCTATATCGGTTTTGCCGGCTATTTTCATATTAATCACGCCCCCTTTGTTACGTTTTTTTAAAATATCTCATTTTATTTTTCCATGATAGCACATTCCAAGTGTTTTTTAAAGTTACAGTTTTGTATCAATTTTGCCGTGTTTTTGTCTTAACTGGCCGCATGAGGCGGAAATATCGGCTCCAAGCGTTCTTCGAACGGTTGCGTTCATGCCGTGACGGTTAAGATAATCGCAAAATTCGTGAACTCTTTCGCTTCTTTCGTAATCGTTTTCTTTAACCTCGTTTACGGGGATAAGATTTACGTGACAAATCATACCCGAAAGAAGCTTTATAAGCTCGTCGGCGCATTCTTTACTGTCGTTTACGCCTTTAATCATCGCATATTCAAAGGATATGCGTCTTCCCGTGCGTTTAAAATAATCGCGGCAAGCAGAAATCAGTTCGCTTACATTCCACTTATTGTTTATCGGCATCATGGAGTTTCGAATTTTATCGTTAGGCGCATGAAGCGAAATTGAAAGAGTAAGCTGATTATCAAGCTCCATAAATTTGCGAATACCGTCTACCCTGCCGCAGGTTGAAAGCGAAATATGACGCATACCGATATTTATTCCCTTATCGCATCCGACAAGTTCAAGAAAGCGCACAACGTTATCATAATTATCGAACGGCTCCCCTATTCCCATCATAACTATATTCGAAATTCGGATATTCATGTCCTTTTGGGCCGTCATAATTTGGGACAGCATTTCGGAGGGAGTTAAATTTCGTTTAAGTCCGCCGATGGTCGACGCGCAAAACTTGCATCCCATGCGACAACCTACCTGAGACGAAATGCAAATAGACCAACCGTGGTTATATTTCATAAGCACGCTTTCGATACATTCGCCGTCATTAAGTCTAAATAAATACTTAACCGTTTCGTCAAGCTTTGAACAAAACTTTTCTTCAATAACGCAATCGGCAATATAGTAATCGTTTTCAAGCCGATTTCGAAAATCCTTTGAAAGATTTGTCATCTCGTCAAAGCTTGATACCATGCGTTTTTGAAGCCAATCAAAAATTTGTCCCGCTCTAAATTTCGGTTGACCGATAAGCTTCATTTCGTTCTCAAGCTCGACCAAGGTCATTGATTTTATATCTTTTTTCATCAGTCTATCCTTTCGGCAACCGCAATAAAAAATCCGTCGGTTTCGTTTTCGCAAGGCAACAAAGTTTTTACGCTTAGCGATTTAAAATTCGGATTATTTCCGATAAAGCGGCCAAAGACATCTTCGTTTTCTTCTTTTAACAAGGTACAGGTGGAATAGACTAATTTTCCGTTTTTCTTAACATATTTTGCCGCGTTGTTAAGAATTTTATACTGTACACTCGGCAAATCGGCTATTTCTTTTTCGTCCTTATATTTTATATCGGGTTTTCTTCCCATTATGCCAAGCCCCGAACAAGGTGCGTCGCACAGCACGCGGTCAAATTCGCCGAGACTCGGGTCAAAAACGGCGGCGTCGGCGGTATGGGCTTTAACGTTTTTAAGCGAAAGGCGTTTTGCCCCGTCGAAAATAAGCTTTGTTCGGTGGTCATAGAGGTCGCAAGACACAATTTCGCCCGTTCCGTTCATTATTTCGGCCGCCGTAAACGTTTTTCCTCCCGGCGCGGCGCAAATATCAAGCACACGCATATTTTCAGTAGCGTCAAGGGAGGCGGCGCAAAGCTGGCTTGATAAATCCTGAACGTGAAAAAGCCCGCTTTTATAACAATTAAGCTTATCTACTGCGCCCGAAATTTCGGTTATTTTTAAAGAATCGGGTACAAAGGTTTTTTCCGCCTTAACGTTTTCTTCGGCAAGTTTTTTGATAAGCGTATCCGCGTTACATTTGGTTGTATTAACTCGCAAGTATACCGACGATTTGGAAAGCATTGCCTCGAAAACCGCTTTAGCCGTTTCGGTGCCGTACTGATTAATCATTCGGGCAACAATCCATTCGGGAAAAGAATAGCGAATACTTATTGATTTTAGCGAATCGTCGTCGGGAATAACGGTATTTCGCTCTCTGTCAACCGAACGCAAAATGGCGTTAACGTAGCCCGCCGCTTTTGAATTTTTTGAGCGCTTTACTATCGTAACCGATTCATTTATGGCGGCAAACGCGGGTATTCTGTCCATATATAAAAGTTGATATACGCCTATTCTTAACGTCGCCGAAACCATATACGGAAGCTTTTTTATCGGTTGTTTTGAGTATTTTGAAAGTATGTAATCAATGGTTATTTTTCGGTCAAGAACGCCGTAAAACAGGGCGGTCGCAAGCGAAGCGTCGTTTCGCTCAAGTCCGTCCTGTTCTATAACATTGTCTATTACTAAATTTGAGTAGCCGCCGTCCGCGTCAACCTTAATAAGCGCTTTGACGGCCGATTTTCTCGGGTTTGCCATAAAAAAGCCAAATCCTTTCAGTTACGCCTTATTCGTGTTAAATAATAAAGCAAGGTCATTACCGCCTGAATCATCGCGGCAACATAGGTCATAGCCGCCGCAGTAAGCACACTTTTTGCGCCGTTTGCTTCTTGGTCGTTTAGTAAGGCGGCGCCTTTTATAGCCTCCATTGCGCGGCGCGACGCATTAAACTCGACGGGCAAAGTAATAACCTGAAACAAAACGGCAAGCGCAAAAAGAGCAATTCCAAGATATACAAGTCCTGCTATTCCGACAATTGCGCCGATAATTGCAAGAGGAATACCAAGCCGCGAACCGAGGTTGCAAGCGGGAATTATCGCCGCACGAAGTTTAATCGGGCCGTAGCTATAAGCATATTGTACCGCGTGACCCGCCTCGTGAGCCGCAACTCCAACCGCCGCAACCGAGGTTGAACCGTAAACGCTATCGGAAAGGCGAATTACGTTACTTTTCGGGTCATAATGGTCGGTCAGGCTACCCGACACTTGCTCAATGCCTACTCCCGTAACTCCGTTTTGTTGCAAAACGGCCCTTGCCGCGTCGGCGCCGGTAAGTCCGCGCGAATTTAAAACGTTACTGTATTTAGAAAATGAATGCTTGACCTTATACTGGGCATAAAGCGACAGTATAAGACCGGGTAACATAAACGCAAGATAAGAATAATACATAAATTATGCTCCTAAAATCGTTCCTTTTTCTATCGGTCGGCCTTTTAACATTTCGGTTGCAGACATTCTTTTTGAGCCTTCAAGCTGGACGTCGGTAAACTTAAGTCCGTTTCCGTCACCGAACGCAACCGTAAGAGTTCCGTCGGACGACACAACTTCGCCCGCTTTTCCGTTAACCGAGCCGATTTTTTCGGCGGCAAACACTTTTAGTCGCTTGTCACCGATAATAGTATAAGCAATAGGCCACGGATTAAAACCTCGAATAAGATTAAAAACGTTTTCGGCCGACATATTAAAGTTGATTAAAGCCATTTCCTTAGAAATAATTTTTGCATAATTTGATTTTTCATGGTCCTGCGGAATAGGGGTCAACTCCCCTTTTTCAAGCTTAGAAAGGGTTGAAACAATAAGCTTTCCGCCCATTTCGGCAAGTCGGTCAAAAAGCTCGCCGGCGGTTTCGTTTTCGCCAATTTCGGTTTCCGAAACCTCAAGCATATCTCCGGTATCAATACCGTCGTCCATTTGCATGGTAGTAACGCCGGTTTTCTTTTCGCCGTCAATAATTGACCATTGAATAGGCGCCGCGCCGCGATATTTAGGCAAAAGCGAGCCGTGAACGTTTACAAAGCCCAATTTAGGTAATTTAAGCATATCGGAAGGAATAATTTTTCCGTATGCGACAACTACTACGCAATCGGGGTTAAGCTCTTTCATAAGCGAAAGGGATTCCTCGGTGCGGACAGAGTCGGGTTGATAAACCATAATGCCGTTTTTTTCGGCGCAAACCTTAACGGGTGGCGGTGTCATAACCCTTTTACGGCCAACGGGTTTATCGGGTTGAGTAAAAACGCCGAC
>JAFNUO010000124.1 GCA_017383985.1 Clostridia bacterium
CGCAGGATATTGTCGAAGCGCATAATAACGGCATTATTCATTTTCACGATACCGACTATTATGCCCAGCATATGCACAACTGCGACCTTGTAAACCTTGAGGATATGCTCCAAAACGGCACGGTTATTTCGGGCACAATGATCGAAAAACCGCATAGTTTTTCTACCGCATGTAACATCGCAACTCAAATTATAGCCCAGGTTGCGTCCAACCAATACGGCGGCCAAAGTATTTCGCTTACACATCTTGCCCCCTTTGTACAAATTAGCCGCGAAAAAATCCGTCGTGCGGTAATCGAGGAAATGAAGGATATCGGCGTTGAAATAAGCGACGAAAACCTTAGCAAAACGGTTGAAAAGCGCCTTCGCGAGGAAATCAAGAAGGGCGTTCAAATGATACAGTATCAGGTTGTAACCCTGCTTACAACCAACGGTCAGGCGCCTTTCGTAACCGTATTTATGTACCTTAACGAAACCAAGGACGAGCAGGAAAAGGCCGACCTCGCCATGATTATCGAAGAGGTTTTACGCCAGCGTTATCAAGGCGTTAAAAACGAGGACGGCGTTTGGATTACTCCCGCTTTCCCGAAGCTTATTTACGTACTTGAAGAGGACAATATCAGGGAAGACAGCAAGTATTGGTATCTTACCAAGCTCGCCGCTAAATGTACGGCTAAGCGCATGGTACCCGACTATATTTCGGAAAAAATCATGCTCCAAAACAAGATTGACAAAAACGGCGAAGGCCATTGTTATACTTGTATGGGATGCCGTAGCTTCCTTACGCCGTACGTTGACGAAAACGGCAAACCGAAATACTACGGCCGCTTTAACCAGGGCGTAGTTACCGTAAACCTTGTTGATATCGGACTTTCTGCGCACAAGGACATGGATAAATTCTGGAAAATCTTTGACGAGCGTATGGAGCTTTGCCATAGAGCACTTCAATGCCGTCACGAGCGCCTTACAGGCACGTTGTCCGACGCTGCGCCTATTTTGTGGCAGTACGGCGCCCTTGCAAGACTTGAAAAAGGCGAAACTATCGACAAATTGCTCCACGGCGGATATTCTACCATTTCTCTTGGCTTTGCGGGCCTTTGGGAATGCGTATACAGCATGACCGGCAAGAAGCTTACCGACCCCGCAGGCGAAGAATTCGGCCTTGAGGTTATGAAAAAGCTTAACGAGTATACCGCAAAATGGAAAGCCGCCGAAAAAATTGATTACAGTCTTTATGGCACTCCGCTTGAAAGCACAACATACAAATTCTCAAAGTGCTTACAGCAGCGTTTTGGCATAATCGAAGGTGTAACCGACAAAAACTACATCACCAATAGCTATCATATCCACGTAACCGAGCCGATTGACGCATTTGACAAGCTTGCCTTCGAAGCTAAGTTCCAGGCCTTGTCCCCCGGCGGCGCAATTAGCTACGTTGAGGTTCCGAATATGCAGCAAAACCTTGAAGCCGTGTTACAGGTAATGAAGTTTATTTATGATAACATCATGTACGCCGAGCTTAATACCAAGTCCGACTATTGCCAGTGCTGCGGATTTGACGGCGAAATCCAAGTTGTTGAGGATGAGGACGGCAAGCTCGTATGGAAATGCCCGAAATGCGGCAACACCGACCAAGCAAAGATGAACGTTGCCCGTCGTACCTGCGGATACATCGGTACCCAATACTGGAACCAAGGAAGAACCCAGGAAATCAAGGAACGAGTATTGCATCTGTAATATAATCAATAAAGGTGAGTCCGCTTGGTCTCACCTTTATTTATAGGAAGGCAAATTATGAACTACGGAGAAATCAAAAACTGCGATATAGCCAACGGGGAGGGGATAAGAGTAACCCTTTTCGTCTCCGGCTGTACAAACCATTGCGAAAACTGTTTCCAGCCCCAAACGTGGGATTTTGATTACGGAATGCCATTTGACAAAGCGGCGGCCGATAAGATAATCGAAATGCTCCGTCCCGATTACATAAACGGCCTCACCTTGCTTGGAGGCGAGCCGTTCGAGCCGAGAAACCAACGCGAATTAGTCCCGTTTTTGCATAGGGTGAGGGAAACCTATCCCAAAAAAACGATATGGGCGTTTAGCGGCTTTACCCTTGACGACGAATTGCTAAAAGACGGAAGCTATCCCCGATGCGAGGTAACCGACGAAATGCTGTCGCTTGTCGACGTTTTGGTGGACGGACGATATGTCGAGCGGTTACACGATATTTCACTGCGTTTCAGGGGCTCGTCAAACCAACGGCTTATTGACATGAACGAAACCCGCAAAGAGGGTAAAATCGTTTTATGGGATAAATAAAAGAGGTGTAAAATATGATAAATATTAACGTTAAAAAATTAAATCCTGCGGCAACCCTGCCTACCTCAGGCTCCGAAAAGGCGGCGGGCTACGACCTTTACGCTTGTATTGACAAAAGCGTAACCGTCGCTGCCCATACTACTGCAAAAATCGGCACCGGCCTTGCAATCGCCGTACCCGACGGTTATTTTGGCGCAATTTTTGCTCGAAGTGGCCTTGCTACAAAGCAGGGACTTCGCCCCGCAAACTGCGTCGGCGTATGCGATAGCGATTATCGCGGCGAATACATTGTTGCTATTCATAACGATTCCGACGAGGAACGCGTTATAGAAAACGGCGACCGTATTGCCCAGCTTGTAGTTATGCCGTACCTTGCCGTCTCTTTTGTCGAGACCGCAGAGCTTGACGAAACCGAGCGCGGCGCCGGCGGATTTGGAAGCACCGGAAAATAATATATCAAAAAATTAAAGCCTCAAATTCGTTTGAATTTGAGGCTTTTTCTTTTTGAATTTTTTATGATTTTATTCTTAATTTATATCCGTTTTTTAAATCCTCTTTTCGGTTATGCTTTCCGAGGATGTAAAAGGGAATAAAAACTATAAGATTTATTCCAAAGGTTAAAATTATTCCGCCAAGCTGAGGCCAATAGTGCATCAACGTGCCCATATTACGCCAACCGTTATAGTATATCTCGTTGTTTATAAGGTGAGAAAAGGTTAAGCTCGGCTCGTAACAAAGGCTTAAAACGTACGAAAATACAACGCCAAAGCCACCTATGGAAAATAAAACGGGTATTGTCAAAAAAGCGAATACAAGCGACATGTGCCTGAAATACGAGCTTATGTAGTGGATATGGTCATAGTCGTCGATGTATCCGATGTTTTCCATGTACTTAAACCCATAAACCAATATGAAAATAAACCATTCGGCAAGCCCAAGATAAAGCCAAACCAAGTTTTGGTGATAGGCGCGGCTTCCAATTTCGAGTTTAATAGCAAAGGATACGACAATGCCGATAACGTTGATAATTCCGCTTATTAACAGGTATGTGAAAACTCCCCGTAAAGCAAGCTTATAAATATTTCCGGTATAATTTTTCATTTAATAATTACTCTATGTCGCTTGTACAATGGGGACACTTAACGGCGTCGATAGCAATCTCGCTTTTACAGAAGGGGCAAACCTTGGTGGTCGGCTCTGCGGGAGCTTCCTCTTCCTTCTTTTTGCCTATTTCTGATACCTTGTTGATTGTCTTAACCAAAAGGAAAATAACAAACGCCATGATAAGGAAATTGATGATAGCGGTAACAAAAGCGCCGTAGTTAAGGGTTAATGCTTCTT
The DNA here is from genome assembly GCA_017383985.1 of Clostridia bacterium. Lineage (GTDB taxonomy): Bacteria > Bacillota > Clostridia > Oscillospirales > Acutalibacteraceae > UMGS1976. Next base: position 3,660 of record JAFNUO010000124.1, read on the forward strand.
TGATAATTTCGCCGGTTTTGGGGTCGGTAACGGCCTCTTTAAGTATAACCGAGTATGCGCTGAAATCGGTGCCGCCAATCATACCGATAAGGGGCGAAATAACGTCGTTAACAAGCGAATTAACAATCGCCTGGAAAGCGCCGCCGATAATAACGCCGACAGCAAGGTCAATAACGTTTCCGCGCATGATGAATTTTTTAAACTCTCCGAAAAAGCCTTTCATAATAAAAACTCCCTTTTATATTTTTTTAAGGCATGACATAAAACAGTATGCAAATATACTGCAATATACTGCCTAAAACGACAAACAGGTGAAAAATCGAGTGCATATAACGAATTTTAGACCCTATACCGTAAAGAACGGCGCCGACGGTATATGAAATTCCGCCCGCAAGCAGCCATATGAATCCTTGCGGCAAGGCTTCAAGAATCGCTTTTCCCGTAAATATGATACACCAACCCATTACAAGGTAGCATATCATTGAAAAAACGCTGTATTTTTTAAGGTCGATTGCGTTAAGGGTAACGCCGAGCGCCGCAAATCCCCATTGTACGCCGAAAATAACCCAACCCAAAGCCGTGTTATATTCGCGAATGGTGCAAAGCACAATCGGCGTATATGTACCCGCAATAAGAAGAAAAATGGTACAATGGTCAAGAATTTGCATGACCTTTTTGCCGATGGAATAGCCTTCGTTGGGCTTTAGCCCGTGGTAAACGCTTGACATAGTGTAAAGCATGACCATGGTAGCGCCGTAAATAGCGCCGCCGATGACGCCCATAACGTTGCCGTTTAAGGCGGCCATGATGACGCAGGTAACAAGCGCAATAACGCCAAAACCGCCGCCGACTATATGGGAAACCATGTTAAAAATTTCTTCGCCACGGGTATAATCGGGTAAACGTCGGTCTTTGATTTTGGTTCGGGACTTCGCTTTGGACATTAGTTTCAACTCCTGAGGAGTATTATACAACTTGTTGGCCGCTAAATCAACAAAAATATGCGAACAGTTTATTTAAACAAAGGATAGTTGGCGAATAATATCACTTTTTATGTATACTGCCGTTGTAATTTTGCGTGGTCTGTGGTATAATGCTAAGGTTTGAATGAAAAAAGAGAGAAGTGGAAATTTTGAAACAAAACGGACTTAGAAATATCGCCATAATTGCCCACGTTGACCACGGTAAAACAACCATCGTCGACAAGCTTCTTAAACAGGCGGGCACCTTCCGCCAAAATGAACACGTTGAAGACCGAGTAATGGACTCCAACGACATTGAACGCGAACGCGGAATAACTATTCTTTCCAAGCATACCAGTCTTTATTATAACGACGTAAAAATTAATATCGTTGACACCCCCGGACACGCCGATTTCGGCGGCGAGGTTGAACGTATTTTGCAAATGGTCGACGCGGTTCTTTTGCTCGTTGACGCGTTTGAGGGTTGCATGCCGCAAACCCGTTTCGTGCTTAAAAAGGCTCTTGCCCTCGGCAAAAAGCCTATCGTAGTAATTAACAAGATTGACCGTCCCATGGCTCGCCCCGACGAGGTAATTGACGAGGTTATTGATTTGTTCATCGAGCTTAACGCCGACGATGACCAGCTTGAATTCCCCGTAATTTACGCCTCCGGCCGCGACGGCTATGCGTCGCTTGATCCCTCTGTACGAGATGGCGATATGCGTCCGCTTCTTGACGCTATTGTGGAGCATGCTCCGGCGCCCGAGGGCGACCCCGACGCAGGACTTCAAATTCTTTTCTCAAATATTGACGCCGACGAATATGTCGGCAGAATCGGTATCGGCCGTGTTGAGCGCGGTACCGTTAAATCGGGCCAGGTTGTAACCATGTGTCATACCGACGGTACCGTATCTAACAACGTCCGCATCGGCAAGCTTTATCAGTTTGAGGGTTTGGGTAAAAAGGAATGTGATACCGCCTCTGTCGGTGACCTTATCGCCGTTTCGGGTATCGCGAATATTAATATCGGCGAAACCGCTTGCTCTGCCGACTGTGTCGAGCCGCTTCCTTTCGTAAAAATCGACGAGCCGACAATTTCCATGAACTTTATGGTCAACAACTCTCCCTTTGCGGGCAAAGAGGGCAAATTCGTTACCTCCCGCAACCTGCGCGACCGCCTTTTCAAGGAAGTCGAGACTAATATTTCAATGCGTGTTGAGGAAACCGACTCTCCCGATACTTTCAAGGTTTCGGGCAGAGGCGAATTACACCTTTCTATCCTTATCGAAACCATGCGCCGTCAGGGATACGAGTTCCAAGTTTCCCGCCCGAAGGTTATTTATACTTACGCCGAGGACGGAACCCTGCTTGAGCCTATGGAACTGCTTATGATTGAGGTTCCCGAATCCTATGTCGGCCCCGTTATCGAGCGTCTTGGCTCGCGCAAAGCCGAAATGTTAAACATGGGCAACCGTGACGGTGGCTCAACCCATCTTGAATTTCGTATTCCGTCACGTGCGCTTATGGGCTACCGTACCCAGTTCCTTACCGACACCAACGGCAACGGTATAATGAACCATGTTTTTGACGGATATGAGGAATATAAGGGCGATATCGCCGAGCGTCAAAACGGCTCAATCGTTGTCCACGAGGACGGCGAAACCAACTCCTACGGTCTTTTCTCGGCTCAGGACAGAGGCCGCCTCTTTGTCGGTACCGGCGTTCCCGTTTACGAGGGTATGATTGTCGGCGAAAACGCAAGAGGTGAGGATATTGTATGTAACGTTTGCAAGAAAAAGCACGTTACTAATATGCGCGCCGCCGGCTCCGATGAGGCGCTGCGCCTTGTCTCGCCAAGTCCGTTAAGCCTTGAACAGTCGCTTGAATTTATAAAAGATGACGAGCTTGTAGAGGTTACTCCCGAATCAATCCGTTTGCGTAAAACGATACTTTCAAAGGAAATGAGAATGAAACAGGCAAGCAAGCTTAAATAAGGAGTTTTTCGGTGAAATATATTATTCTCGATTTAGAATGGAACAGCGCATATAGCGTAAAAGAGTCCCGTTTTATAAATGAAATAATCGAAATCGGAGCGGTTAAGCTTGACGAAAACCTGAACGAAATCGGTCGTTATCAACAGCTTGTACGTTCGCGGCTTAACAAAAAGCTTTCCTCCCGTACAAAAAATCTTACCCATATCACCAACGAGGATATGCTAAGCGGCGTAATGCTTGAAAAGGCGCTTGCCGATTATACCGAGTGGGCGGGGGAGGATACCCTTACCATGACGTGGTCTAATACCGATTTATACGTCATGCGTGAAAATTTAAAAAGCTTTCTTGGCAAATCGCGTATGGATTTTATCGAGCGTTATGCCGATTTACAAAAATTTGTTCAAGAAAAGCTGGGCGTTACGGGAAACCAAATTTCGCTTATGTCGGCGGTCGAACTTGGCGGCTTTAACCCCGAGGATTATCAGGCTCACCGCGCTTTGGGTGACGTAATCGCCTGCGCCGATTTGTTTAGAAAATATTTTGATATGTCGGCTATAAAAAAATATATCGTTGACACAACTACCGACGATTACTATGCCCGCATGGACTTCAAACCTTATTATATAAGCGACTTGACCAGTCCTTATGTTGACAAGACGAAAATGCAGTTTCGCTGCGACCTTTGCGGCACGCCGATGAAACGTGTCGGCAAATGGAAATTTGCAAATAACGCATTTCGGGCTAATTTCAAGTGTTCAATTTGCGAAAACGAATTTTCGGGCAGAGTAAGGTTCAAAAAAACTTACGATAGCGTAATCGTAAAAAGCAACTTTGTCAAACCCGAACCGCAAAAAGAGGAAAAAGCTCCTGAACAAGCCGAAGCTAACTGAGTTATTATTAAAAATGTGCGAATAAAAAAACGGTGCAACCCAAAATTTAAGGGTTGCACCGTTTTCAATTTTAATGAACAATCAAAGCGCGTTATTTTGAATAATTAATGGTTTTATCTTCTTCAATATCGTTAAATTTGATATTCATTTCTTGCGGCTCAACATTATATCCGACAACGCCTAAGGGGTGATATCCGCCGTTAATATAGTTTTCGCAAGCAAGTCGGATAGAGGGCTTGTCGCACGACGGGTCGTTAATGCTAACCGCAACAATGTATGATTTTCCCGAAAGATTTTCAGGTACGGTTGCGGAAAGCTTAAATGTGTGGCTTTCGGCAGGAATGGAATATTCTTCTTTTGCGGCGTTATAATCGTCGCCGGGATAAATTTTGGAAATTTCCGCGTCAAAGCGGGTGCTGTATACGGGTTTTAACGTTTCGGTGTCCAAAAGTGAAAGGGTCAAATCCCAATCGTAATAGAACGGAGCCGAGCCGTCGTTTTTAATTACAATTTCGGCGTTAAAATTGTTGTCTGAACCGATTTTTTCGGTATGCCCGAACTTTTCGATTATAAAACGGTAGCCGAACGCCTTTTGAATTTCCGCGGCTCCTGCTAATGCGTTTTCGTCGGTTTTGTCGTATTGGCAAACCCAACCGAGTCCGGTCGCGTGCAATTTTCTTATCCAGTAAATAAGGGAATCACGATGGATTTTGTCCGAAACGGTATCGGTCGGATTATCGCCCGGATTGATTTTGTAGTTTCCCCAATCGTATGCGGTTTCTCCGCCTATTACGTTCGATTTCCAAAAATCGCCGCGGGCGAGTATATTTTCTGCGTGATGAATTTCATCATAATGACCGAACGAGTCCCAATAAACGCCAAAGTCATAGTCTTTAAATTGAGACGGATATCTAATTTGTACTTTTTTATTCTTAAAGCTTTCGGTAAAAGCGTCGCCTAAAACCTTTTGAACGTTTTCGGGCATTTCTTCGGGAAGATTATGCTTGTTGCCGTAAAGATGATGCTCTCCCCAAAAACCGTAAATACCCATTTCGATATAAGCTATGCGCGGGTCATTGTCCCAAGCTTGACCCATTTTTTTAACAAGATTTGTTACTCTGTCAAGAAACTCTTGGCTTGAAAAATCGTATTTGGTCATATCTTCGGGCCAATATTCATCGTTGTTTATGCGGTCGCTGCCCGGCCATACAAGATATACTCTCGGTACAAGACGAAGGTTTCTGGCCGGAAAATCTCCGTATTTTTCGTCGGTATAGTCAATAATATCCTGTACGGTGGAATTGGCGTTTTTTTCTATCGCGTTCCACGGAACATAGTCTCTAACGGTTGTTATGTATCCGTCGGTTTCGGTAAGCCATCCGCTTCTAAATCCGCACATCGGGTTTGAAAAAGCGCCGTCATATTCCTTCGGCTCCGTAAACACCATGTTTGCGGAATCAGAATTTTTGCAGGCGGAAAAAGAAAATACCATTACTGCCGACGTAATTAAGGTTGAAAACTTTAAAAAATATTTTTTCATACAATATCTCCAATACGGATAATTTATTAATAAACCGCTTTTTTACGGCTAATTTAACGTAATTAACTTGTTATTCAAATTTATATCATTGTACAAAATTGTGATACTAATGTCAAGTATATTCGCACACAATTTAATGTGAGAGAACACGATTTATAACAACACCAAAAAGCAAAAAAACCGATTCCGCCAAAGAAACGGAGTCGGTTTGTTGCCGTTAATTTGTTTATAAACGACATATTCGGTTTTGTTCAAACGGGCGCAAAAATTGTTTACTAAGCGCAAAAATATGCTATTCTTCCATTTGCTTGCCAAGAAAGCTTGCTGCTACCTGAGCGAGCTTAACGTCGGCTTCGTTAGGAACGTATTTTTCGTCGGGCAGGATAAATGCGATTGAACCGCAAATGTCTCCTTGGCTTATTACGGGTACGGCGATTCCCGCTTTGTAGTCAACGCCCTCAAGCGGACTAACCGATTTCATGTCGCTTGCCGTTCTGATGAACGGACGTCTAAGTTCGATAATATCCTCGTAATCGCCTGCAATTCTGCGCTCAAGCACCTCTTTTTTGGAAAGTGCCCCCGCCGCAATACAGTGGTCGCGGTCGCAAATAACTACCGGCATTTCGGTTGATTTTACAAGCGCTTCAATATAAAGCGTCGCAAACCTCGACAGCTCGCCGATTGGCGAATATTTTTTAAAAATAACCTCACCGTCGGAATCGGTGTATATCTCCAACGGGTCTCCCTCACGAATCCGCATTGTTCTGCGGATTTCTTTCGGAATAACGACTCTTCCAAGGTCGTCAATTCTTCTAACAATACCAGTTGCTTTCATATATAAAAACTCCTTTGCTCTGATAATAATGTTCCTATTATCTGTCA
>JAFNUO010000125.1 GCA_017383985.1 Clostridia bacterium
TATTCAGCGGCATTTAACTTTTTGATCATTGCTGACTTCTTGTGAGCTGCACAGTTCTTGTGAAGAATTCCCTTCGCAGCAGCCTGGTCAATGCTCTTTACGGCAGCCTTAACAGCCTCGGCCTTGTTAGCGTCGTTGTTATCAATAGCTGCGTTAGCCTTTTTAATGGAGGTTTTCAGTGCGGAATTGCAAGCCTTGTTACGGGCTGCTCTAACTTCGGCGACCTGAACTCGTTTCTTAGCGGATTTGATATTAGGCATACTTACACCTCCTTCAAAATTCACAAAATCTCAATAAGCAAAAGTTATCATACCATTTATCGTTCAAAATTGCAAGCATTTTTTACAATTATAGCGTAATATTTTTTAAATTAAGCCCTTCTGAGCATAATAAAACAAGAAAATAATGTTTATGGAGGGCAAAATGTCAGTTAGAACCGACCTCGCTTTAGAGGAAAAGGAGCTTAATCCCGATTGTAAAAACGGGGTTGAAAGCGAAGAAGAAGTACACGGAGATATTAAAATTACGCGCATTAAAATAAAAAATTCGGTCGGCAAAAAGGCCATTGGCAAGCCCGTAGGCACCTATATAACCGTCGAAATGCCGCCGCTTACCGATAACGGCGAGTTAAACGAAGCGATAGTTGACGCAATAAGCGGCGAGCTTGAAAAGTTTTTGCCCCAAAACGGGCTTGTGCTTGTAGCAGGACTTGGTAACACATCAATTACGCCCGACGCAATAGGCCCAAAAACGGCAAACGGCATTCTTGCAACCCGTCACATCGAGGGCGAAATAGCAAGGTCAATCGGGTTGGACGATATGCGCCCCGTTGCGGTTATTGCGCCGGGGGTACTCGGTCAAACGGGAATTGAAACGGGCGAAATTATAGCCGGTATTGCGGAGCTTATAAAACCCGCGACCGTTATCGTTATAGACGCCCTTGCGTCACGTTGTTTAAGCCGACTCGGTTGCACAGTGCAAATGTCCGACGCGGGAATTTGTCCGGGATCGGGAGTTGGCAACAAGCGAGCCGAAATAAGCAAGCGCACCGTCGGCGTGCCGGTTATTGCGGTAGGTGTACCGACGGTTGTTGACGCCGTTACGTTAGCGGAGGATTTGACCGGTCACGAATGCAGCTCGGCCGTTAATCCAAGAGGCGCGAAAATGATTGTAACGCCCCAGGAAATAGATTTGCTTATATCAAGGGGCGCCGAAACCCTTTCGCGCGCCGTAAACTGCGCATTGCAAAAGAATATTGACCGCGATACCCTTTTTACGCTTATATGAGGGCGTTTTTTCGCGCGTTTATTATAACGCTTATCGCCACTCTTATCCCCTTTTTAACCTTTGTCGCCGTTATTTATGCCGACCAAATGACACGAACCGTCGGTTACGACGATAAGTTCCCTGCTTTTGATATCGACGGCGGCGGGATAGTATTATTTGGTAAAAAATATATGCCCGTTTGGGAAATGGAGATAATAAAAAAGGCGGGGTCATTTCTGACCTCGCCTCAAACAAAGCTTGGAAATATGGTTATTCAAAGGATAGCTGAGTTGATATCTCGCCTTTTACCGTAAGGACGTTTACGGTACGAAGCCCCTGCTTTTTGGCATAGGACAAGGTATAATCGGTGCCACCCTTTGTTCCGTTATATGCCGCGATAAGTAACGACGAACGGTCAACCATGTAACGATTTCGCTCGTGCATACAGCCTTTTTGATATTTGTCGTTAAGGCAAATAACTTCATCGGCGCTATCGAGCAAATCGGCGTAACGGTTTCGCTCTTCGCCCGACCAAAGCTCCGCTTGGCCTCTAAAAGGTAAGACGCAAACAAGGCGTATTTCGGGATATATGTTTCTAAGCTCGACAACCGCCTCGCCAAACAAAAAATCCCCGCCGCGGCAACCACCGCACATAAAAACGGTATATCGGTCAAAAATCGCGTCCTCTACCGCTTTAAAAATATGCGCATAAACGGCGTCCTCTTCGTCGTAAAGATAAAGAGATTCGGGGCGATGACCCGTAAAGCAACAAACATTTGCTCTGTTCATTATTTCTCCTTGAGAAGGTTGTTAAGCTCCTCCATAAAGGTGTTGATATCTTTAAATTGGCGGTAAACCGAAGCAAAGCGGACATACGCAACCTCGTCAACCGCTTTAAGCTTGTCCATAACAAGCTCGCCGATACGTTTTGTCGATACCTCACGGTCAAGCGAGTTGCTTATAGAGGCTTCGATTTCGTCAACGATATTTTCCATAGTATCAAGGGAAACAGGACGCTTTTCGCAAGCACGGACAAGGCCGTTTAAAAGCTTTTCCCTGCTGAACTGTTCGCGGGTTTTATCCTTTTTTATAACAATAATGGGTAAGCTTTCGATTATTTCGTAGGTAGTAAAGCGCTTTTGACAATTAAGACATTCTCTGCGGCGGCGAATACGTTCGCCCTCGTCAGTAGGTCTTGAGTCGATAACTTTGCTTTCTTCAAATCCGCAATATGGACATTTCATATTGTTTCACCGTCCTAAAATCATGTTGACATAATAAATTATAACAAATTTCTATAATTAATACAAGAAAAATTTACTGTATTTTGACAAATACCGCGTTATTTATATCAAGTTTTTCGGGGTTATATGAAATTTGGGTTTCGATTGTACCGATTTGCTCATATTCGCCGTTGTCGTACACTACGTCAACCGAAACAAAGGCGCTTATTTTGCTTCCCTCGGCTTTAAACTCTACAACCCGTCCGATTGCTCCCGCAAGATAGTTTCTTTCCGAATTGTTGTTTTTATGGTCTATGTCATACGATTTGCCGTCGACGGAAATTGTTATTTTATTTATTTCGGAGTCATGAGTGACACCGATTGTTTCTTTAAACTCTGAAACCAAGTCCATTGCGGTCATTCCGGCGTCGTAATAAATCGGTTTATCCTCGCCGTGAGCCTTGAATTTTATTACATGAACTCCGTGTTGGCTTTCGCCCTTTTCGTCGGTATTTTTTTCGATAACAACTATTTCGGTTTTTCCGTCACGGTCAATGTCGTAACAATTAAGCTCGGGCATATTCATTCCGTCATATATGTTTATCCAATCGAATTGGCTTGCTACGCCGTTGTCCAAAAGAACAAAGCCGTAAGGCGGCGTACCGTAAAGATAAATTTTGTTATCCTCGTCGGAAGCAAGAAGCGGAAAGGTATTCGTATCCACGTTGGGCTTATCGTCCTTAAATTCGGCCACGTAGTAATTCATTTGGTCATTATGGAAAAAGGCGTAATAAACGTTAAAAACAAAGCTTATAACAAGCAGCACCGCCAAGGTAACCGAAATTAAAACAGGGCCATTTATTTTTGATTTCTTTTTTTCGGGCAGGTCAAAAACAAACTCGGTTATACCCGAATTATTATTTTTATCCTTCAAGAAAAATCACCTCTTATTTACCATAAATAATACCTTATTTTTTCTAAAAAAGCAACCGAAGTATTTAATTATTGAAAAAGGAGTAAAAAAGAGGTATAATAGTAGCATATTTTTAAAGGCAGGCTATTTCATGAAAACATATAAAGTTTATTTAATACGTCACGGCTTGACCGAGGGCAACCTTAAAGGTCAGTTTATTGGCCGTACCGATTTGCCCGTTATTCCGGAGGGCATTGAAATGCTTAAAAGAATGAAGGAAAAGTACGTTTATCCCGACGCCGAGCTTTTTTACATAAGCCCGATGACAAGATGCAAACAAACGCTTGACGTTCTTTATCCCGACGCCGACCCGATTGTTGTTTCGGGGCTTATTGAGTACAATTTTGGCGATTTTGAGGGCAAAACCCACGACCAGTTAAAAGACAACGAGGATTACATTAAATGGTCAACCCATAACGATCTTGAGGCTTCGGTGCCAAACGGAGAAAACACAAAAGAGTTTGTCACCCGCGTAGGCACGGCGTTTAACAGCGTTATTAAGCACATGATGACCGAGGGCAAGACAACGGCGGTTGTTTGCGCTCACGGCGGCGTTATATCGACCATACTTGCGGCATACGGATTACCTCAACAAAGCATTTCCGACTGGGAATGCATGAACGGAAAGGGTTACTGCATACTCATTAATCCGACAATATGGATGAGAGGCGGAATGTTCGAGGTTATGGGACACGTACCCTTTGAAAAAGACGAAGAAGTTAACGAGGAAGAATAAAAAAACAGCACTTGATTGGTTTTTTCAATCAGGTGCTGTTATTTTTTATAGTATGGCATGAAAATAAATAAAACAATTATTTCGGAAAGAGCATACAGCCCGTCGAACGCAGGCGTTTTATCATTTCGTATAAGCTTTCGCTTGTTGTATCAAAATGCTCGGCAAGACAGTCGATACAAAGAAACTTATCCGCCATACGGTCAACCGTTTTTCTAAAAAGCCCGATTTCGTCAGCGGTAAGCTCCTTTTTGCATTTGTAACAATTAGCCATTATTTTTTAACCGGCTTAATACGGAAGCATACCGTTCCGCGGGGTTCAACGTAGTTGCTCATGCTGTCGCCGTCAAACTCTCTTTTTTCGCCGCTGAAAACGTCGGTAATTTCAAATTTAAGGCCGCAGTTTGCGGGATATCCGATTTCATCAAAGAAAACAGGAATCATGCCTTTATTATTCGAAAAATTAAAGGAAGCTACGGCAAAATCGCCGTTTTCAAGTTTTTTAACTAAGGTTACGGCGTCGGTACAACCCCAACCAAGGGTAAGCGTAAACACCTGGCGGCAGTCGGGATCCTGGTTTATTGCGATAAGCTCCTTGTTAGTAACAAGGGCTTTCATATCTTCATCCATTTCGCGGATATCGGAACCAAGCATTAAAGGCGAACCCATCATGCACCAAAGGGTAAACTGCATTTTATAATCGGCGGCGGTACAGCCCTCGGTACCTACATGGCCTTTACCGAACATACCGACGGTAAGCATATCCATATCGTTAAAGCAACCGGGAGTATTAAACGACTGCTTATCAATTTGGCTAAGCGCAATATTTTTCATGCTTTGGAAATTGTCGAAAATATCGCCCGTTGAACGGTATATATGCGCGCCGGTTGTACGAATCCAGGAATATACGTCATCTCTTCCCCAGTTGCAGGCGGAGAAAAGAATATCTCTTCCGCAAGCGCGAAGAGCGTTACCCATACGGTGATAAAGAACCTTTCCTTCGGTTGTACTCGGTTTAAAGCAATAGTCATATTTAAGATAATCAACGCCGTATTCGGCGAAGGTTTCGGCGTCGATAAACTCGTGGTCAAAGCTGCCGGGATAATCGGCGCAGGTACGAACGCCGGCGCAGGAATACATGCCGAATTTAAGGCCTTTTGAATGAACATAATCGGCAACGGCTTTCATTCCGTTGGGGAATTTTTCGGGGTCGGCTACAAGACGCTTGGTTTCGGGGTCGCGTTCCCTTTTTGACCAACAGTCGTCGATTACAAGATATTCATAACCTGCGTCACGGAATCCGCCTTCAACCATGGCGTCGGCGATTTCCTTTATCATTTGCTCATTAATATGCTCGGCAAAGGTGTTCCAAGTATTAAATCCCATAGGGGGACGGGTTACTAACATATGTATTTCTCCTTAAAGCGTAATTGTTATATTTCGGTTTTGCATTTCGTATTGGCGATATTTTACACCCGCCGAATCAAGCATTTTTTTAGATGCTTTTGTTTCGTCGGTGTCGCCGTATTTGTCGCTCATGTAAATTACTTCGGAAATGCCCTTTTGGATAATTGCTTTTGCACATTCGTTACACGGGAAAAGGGTTACGTAGCAACGACTATTTTTCATCGAACCGCCGTTATAGTTAAGTATTGCGTTAAGCTCCGCGTGGCAAACAAAAGCGTACTTTGTATCAAGCACGTCGCCCACTCTGTCCCACGGGTAATCGTCGTCGGAGCAACCTCTCGGCATGCCGTTATATCCAACCGTCATAATACGGTTTTCGTCGCTTACTATACAGGCGCCAACCTGAGTTCCGGGGTCCTTACTGCGCTGAGCGGAAAGGATAGCAACGCCCATAAAGTATTCGTCCCATGAAATATAATCATTTCTTTTCATTCTGTTAAAATCGCCTCCTGTTTCTAATAATAAATACGGACACACAAAAAGCCTTTATGTGTCCGTGAAAAATCATATTGAAATATCGTGAGCAACCTTGTGCAAATCGAATTCGTAGCTCTTCTTTTCGTTAAGAGCCTCGAAAATATCTTTGTCTACAATATCGCCCTTGTTAAGGCATACTACGCGGTTGCCGATACCTTTTTTGAGAAGTTGAACGGCTTCGTGACCCATTTTGCTTGCAATTACGCGGTCACGAACGGTCGGAGAACCGCCGCGCTGAACATGACCGAGGACGGTTGCACGACTTTCGATGCCGCATTTTGCTTCGATTTCTTTTGCAAGCTCGTCAACGTGACCTACACCCTCGGCAACAACTATGATAAAGTGTTTCTTGTCGGAGGTTTTGGCGTTCTCGATTTTACGGATAACGTCCTTTTCGATATCGAACGGAACTTCCGGAACAAGAACGGCGGTTGCGCCAACGGCAATACCGGTATGAAGCGCAATATAACCCGCACGGCGACCCATAACCTCAACGATGGTGCAACGCTCATGAGACTGAGCCGTGTCGCGGAGGCGGTCAACCATTTCCATAGCGGTGTTCATAGCGGTGTCAAAGCCGATAGTATATTCGGTCGAAGAAATATCGTTATCAATAGTTCCGGGGATACCAACGCAAGGAAGTCCTCTTTCGGACAGGTCGCGGGCGCCGCGGTAAGAACCGTCGCCGCCGATTACTACAATACCGTCAATACCATGCTTGCGGCAGTTGGCAATAGCCTTTTGTAATCCGGCTTCTTCCTTAAATTCGGGACAACGGGCGGTATAAAGCATAGTACCGCCACGATGGATAATATCGGAGACGGAACGCAAGTTTAAGTCAACAATTTCTTCGTCGATAAGGCCGGCGTATCCGCGCATAATTCCTTTTACCTCAAGGCCCTCCGCAATAGCTGTACGTACAACCGCACGGATAGCCGCGTTCATACCCGGAGCGTCGCCGCCGCTGGTTAAAACGCCAATGGTTTTTACTGCCATAGAAAATCACCTTTATTTTAAAGTAGTATATTAGTATTATAAATTAGCTTAAAAAAACTATTCACTAAATATAATAAAATCATTGAGATTAAGTGTCAAGGTTTTTTTATCAAAATTCAATGTTTTTTATATATATTTGCAACAAATTTACATTACTCTCGCACTGCAACGTTGTCGGCGCCAAGTATATCCTTAAGTTCGGATATCATGGGCTCGTTTACGCTTACCCACATAGCCGTCGGCGCAACAAATCGTTTACCGGTATCGCTGCACACGACTATAAGCCTTGTGTTCCCGCCAAACAAATCCAAAACGCGTTTCGCACGTTCATATTCGCGGCTTTCAAGCGAGGGAACTCGGATATAAAGCCCGGAATTTGACGGCTTTTCGGGAGGTTTTTTCTCGGTTTTTACAACCTTTGATCCCGAAAAAGGAGGAGTCGCATTAGGTTGATAAATATTTTCGGCTATTATTTCGGGGGCGCGTTCTTCCCTTACCGAAATCTTTCCGTCAACAACCAAAACGGCGTCGGGTTGAATTAATCTGCCATACGCCGCCAAAGTTTTCGGGAAAAGCATTACGCTTATGCTTCCGTACATATCCTCGGCGGTGAGGAAGGCCATTTGCTGGCCCGATTTAGTCGCCTTTTGCTTAATTGAAGTTATTTGAACAAGCACGCGAACGCGCTTACCGTCGGTAAATTCGGCGGTTTCGTCGTCGTCCAAAATTTCGCTTATATCGGTAGCTCCGATATCCCGCGAAAGTTGCTCGTAATCGGCCATTGGGTGACCCGAAAGGTAAAGCCCAGTAACGTCACGTTCCATATTAAGCAAGGTTTTTTCGGGATATTCGGGTACGTCGGGATAATTATAGCCCGATGACGACGAAAAATTGTCGTCGGTCATATCGAAAAAGCCGAACTGACCCTCGACGTTATTGCGTTGGCGGGAGCTAAGCTGTTCAAATATTCCGTCGATAGAATCCATCATTTGGTGGCGGTTGGCGCCAAGCCCGTCAAAAGCTCCGCATTTTACAAGGCTTTCAACCGCGCGACGGTTCAAATCCTGACCGAAAAGGCGGTCGCAAAAATCGTACAAATCCTTAAAATCGCCGTTTCTTTCGCGTTCAATAAGCATACGGTCGATTACCCCGCCGCCAAGATTTTTAACGGCAAGAAGCCCGAAACGTATAGCTTTATTATAAACGGCAAACCCCTTTTGCGACTCGTTAACGTGAGGCGCAAGTACGGGAATTCCCATTCGGTGACATTCGGCGATATTTTCCGAAACCTTATTGGCCGAATCAAGGAAGCCCGAAAGGAGCGACGCCATATATTCCCTTCCGTAATGGCATTTTAGGTACGCGGTACGGTAGGCAACATAGGCGTATGCCGCTGCATGAGATTTATTAAACGCATACGAGGCAAAAGACGACATACTGTCGAATATCTCGTTTGCCGCTTTTTTGGAAACGCCGTGATTTACGGCGCCCTCGCAGTCATCATCGCCGTATATAAAGGCGTTGCGTTCGCGTTCCATTACGTCGTGCTTTTTCTTTGACATTGCGCGGCGGACAATATCCGCTCGGCCGAAAGAATAGCCCGCAAGTTCACGAAAAACCTGCATAACCTGTTCCTGATAAACAAGACAGCCGTAGGTTACCTTTAAAATCGGCTCAAGTTGAGGCGCGGCATAGGTAGTGTTTCCGGAATGACGGTTACTTATATATTTCGGGATTGATTCCATAGGGCCGGGTCGGTAAAGCGACAGTACGGCGATAATATCCTCTATTCCCGTAGGCTTAAGTTGGGTTAAAACGCGTTTCATGCCCGCCGACTCAAACTGGAAGACGCCGTTGGTTTGGCCGTCGGAGAAAAGCGCAAAGGTTTTTTTATCGTCAAGCGGGATTTTTTCGATATCAAAATCGGGTTCTCGGCGTTTTATCATTTTTACCGTATCATCAATTACGGTAAGGTTTCTAAGTCCCAAAAAGTCCATCTTGAGAAGTCCAAGGCGCTCAAGAGTAGTCATAGTAAACTGGGTCACAACGGCGTCGTCGTTGGTTGCAAGAGGAACGTATTCGTCAACCCTGTCCCTTGTTATAACAACGCCCGCGGCGTGGCGAGAGGCATGACGCGGCATGCCCTCGATTTTTCGGGACATATCAATAAGATTTTTTATTGTAAGGTCGCTATCGTAAAGCAACTTTAGGTCGGGAGAATCGGAAAGCGCCTTTTCAATAGTTGCGTTAAGCTCAAAGGGTATAAGCTTCGCAACCCTATCGGCGGTTGCATACGGTATAGCTAAAACGCGAGCAACGTCTCTTATTGCGGCACGGGCTTTCAGCGTACCGAAAGTTACGATTTGGGCAACGTGGTCGGCGCCGTATTTACGTACAACGTAGTCTATGACCTCCTGGCGGCGGACATAGCAAAAGTCGATATCAAAATCGGGCATAGATACACGTTCGGGGTTTAAAAAGCGCTCGAAAATAAGGTCGTGCTTTATCGGGTCAACGCCGGTAATACCGACCAAATAGGCGCAAAGGCTTCCTGCACCCGAGCCGCGTCCCGGCCCGACGGGAATATTATTGTCCTTTGCGTAACGGACAAAGTCCTGAACAATCAAGTAGTAATCAATATATCCCATGCTATTAATTACCGACAACTCGTATTCAAGTCGGTCGATTAAAGCTTTGTCGGGGTTATCCCCGTAAATTCGGTAAAGGCCGTTATAGCACATTTCGCGGAAATATTCAAAATGGTCTTTATTCCCGATATCGAAAAGAGGCAACTTAGTTTCGCCAAAGGTAAATTCAACGTTACATCTGTCGGCGATTTTTCCGCTGTTTTCGATAGCTTCGGGGTATGCGGAAAACAACGCCGCCATTTCTTCTTCCGATTTAAGGTAGAAATTATCGGTTTCGTAGCCTAACGGGTTGTCCTCGTCAACGGTGTGGCCCGTTTGGATACAAACAAGCACCTTTTGAATCATGCTGTCGGATTTTTCGATATAATGCACGTCATTAGTGGCGACAAGCGGTATACCCGTTTCCTTAGAAAGGCGGGCAAGCTGCGGCAAAATACGGATTTGCTCGCCTATTCCGTGGTTTTGAATTTCGATAAAGAAATTATCCTTGCCAAAAACATTTTGGTACCATTTAGCGGTTTCGACCGCTTTATTATAATCGTTAGCCGATAAAGCCTTTGGAATTTCGCCCGCAAGGCAAGCGGAAAGCGCAATAAGCCCGTCATGATACTGCTCTAAAAGTTCATGGTCAATACGCGGTTTATTATAAAAACCGTCGACAAAGCCTTTGGATACAAGCTTTATCAAGTTTTGATAGCCAAGCTTATTCTTGCAAAGCAAAACAAGATGGTTATTTTCGGAATCAAGCTCGTGTACCTTATCGGTATGACTTCTTGCGGCAACGTAAACCTCGCAGCCGATAATAGGCTTTACTCCCTCCGCCTTGCAAGCCTCGTAAAACTCAACCGCGCCGTACATTACGCCGTGGTCGGTTATCGCAAGCGCAGATTGGCCAAGGTTTTTCGCCGCTTTTGCAAGCTCCTTAATACGGCAGGCACCGTCAAGCAAGCTGTATTCAGTATGAACATGAAGATGGACAAATCCCATGCCGTATTCCTCCTTTTTTTAAAGCTCGTTGGCTATTTCTATAAGCCGTTTTAATCGGTGGTTAAGCCCCGACCGACTGCAACCCGAAATTTTGCAAAGCTGGCTTAACGAAGAGTCGGGATTTTCTTTACGAAGGATAGCCGTTTCGCGCAAAGCTTCGCTTAACGAATCAAGCTTTCCTGCGGCAATTATTTTTTTAATCGCCTCGGTTTGGTCAACGGCAGCGTTAACCGTTTTTGCCAAGTTTGCGTTTTCAAAGTTGTTTACGCGGTTGAGCTTGTTACGCATATCCTTCTCAACCTTTATTTCCATTACTTCCAACGCGGCGTTAGCGGCGCCAACCAAGGTAAGCATATCCTCAACCGCCTCGCTATGCTTATAATAAACGTAATAAACGCCGTCTCGTTCGGCCATTTTCGGATTTTCGATTATTCCCGATAAAAAGCCGTAAAGATACTGCGCCATCAATCGAGACGGGCAAATAAATTCAAGGCGGTATTCCTTATTCGGGTCGGTAAGATTTCCGCAGGAAAGAAAAACCCCGCGTAAAAACGCCGCAAGACAGCACTCGTTTTGGATAAGCCCGTCGGCCGGCTTGTCCCCGTTTTTCATACGGGCGACAATAGTTTCTCGGTCGCGCTTTGACATAACCTCGACCTTGTTTACTCCGCCGTCGGTGATAATATGCTCGGCGGTAATTTTAAGCCGCTTTTTTATTAAGTAACACAAATGCTCCGCAACAAAATCAAAGTCGGTACAAAAGCTTATTTTTTCATCGGTTAAGCTACGTGAAAAAAGCAACATTCCCGCACATTCGGAAACAAGACAGCAGGATTTATGCGACTTTATTTGGCAAAGCTCGGACTTTACATCAGACGAAAAAGACATTTTTACTCCTATTATTAATGCCCTTACCGAAAAAGGATAAGGGCAAAAATTTATTTTGTAATATCGCGATGGTTAATTCCCACGTTAAAGCCTTTTGCCCGTAAATGCTCGCACATTTCGAAGGCAAAGGTAACCGAACGGTGATGTCCGCCGGTACAACCGAAGGCGATGATAAGCTGGCTCTTTCCCTCTTTCATGTAAAGCGGGATAAGGAAGTCTATCATGTCAAAAAGCTTTTTGCGCAGTTCCTGCGCCTCGGGAGAGGACATAACAAAGTCCCTAACTTCTTTATCAAGGCCGGTTTTATTTTTTAATTCGGGCACATAAAAGGGGTTTGGCAAGCATTTTACGTCAAAGACGATATCGGCATAGCTCACTCCGCCGTGTTTTGCGCCGTAGGACATACATAAAATAGACATTCCGTCCTTTTTATCGTCAAGGAACATTTCCCTTACCCGTTCACGGAGCTGAATAGCCGAGGTGTCGCTTGAATCAATGGTATAATCGGCGATATCTCGCAGTTTTCCGACCATTTTTCGTTCAAGCCTTATTGCGTCGGGTAAAACGCCCTTAGCCTCGTCAATAAGCGGGTGCTTACGACGGGTTTCTTTAAATCTGCGTTCAATTACGCTGTCGTTAGCTTCAAGGTAAAGGAACTTAAACGGCACCGATTCGTCACGCAAAGTAGTAATCGACTTTACTATATCGTCGTACATATCGCCGCTGCGGATATCGGTGACGATAACTATACGCTCATGCTTATTTTGAGAATCCATGAGCAAATTCACGAAGGTAGGCAACAAAAAAGCAGGAACATTGTCTACGCAATAGTAGCCGATATCCTCCATTGAATCTATAACCTGAGATTTGCCCGAACCGGACATTCCGGTAACAATTATAAGCTCCATGCCTACCCTCCTTTTTTAATTATTTTTCGCCTATTACTCGAATTTCACATTCAAGTTTTATGCTTTTGTTTAAAAATACTTCTTTTTTAATATGCTCAACAAGGCGCATTACGTCAAAGCAGGTAGCGCCGCCCTTATTGATAACAAAACCTGCGTGCTTTTCGCTTACCTGGGCGCCGCCGACAGAGCAGCCTTTAAGCCCGCACTCGTCAATAAGCGCGGCGGCAAAACCTCCGACAGGGCGTTTAAAGGTGCTTCCTGCGGATGGAAACTCAAGCGGTTGTTTGGATTTACGTCGGCACATAAAATCGTCCATTTTGGCGCGGATTTCGCCCTTATCCCCTGCTTTAAGGCGGACAGTAGCGCTTACGATAACGCAACCGTTTTCGCTAAATGCGCTATGACGATAGGATAAATCCATTTCGTCGGCAAGCATTGTACGAAGCTCGCCGTCGGGAGTAAGATATTCGCAACTAACGAGAATGTCCTTCATCTCGCCGTCATATGCGCCGGCGTTCATGTAAACCGCGCCGCCGACCGTTCCCGGTATTCCCCACGCAAACTCAGCCCCCGTAAGGGAGTTTTCGCAAGCAAGGTCGGAAAGGCGGGAAAGCTTTACTCCCGCGCCGCATTTTATTTCATAAGCGCCGATAAGCTCGATATTATTAAGGCAGGCGGCGGTAGAAACAACCACGCCGCGAATACCTTTATCCGAAACAAGAACGTTAGAGCCGTTACCAAGAATAAAGCAATATACTCCCTCTTTGTTGCAAGCGGAAACAACCGCCGCCAAACCCTCGACAGTAGTAGGCACGACGAATAAATCGGCCGGGCCGCCGATACGGAAGGTGGTATGCTCGCTCATTGACTCGTTTTCGGTGTAATTACAGCCGAAGCTTTCGGCGATAGATATAATATTACTGTAGTCGGTCATTGACTAAAACTTTCCTTTACAGCGAAATTATTTAAGATTACCAAGGAGCGCCGCGCCGATAAGTCCTGCGTCTCCGCCAAGCTCGGCAACAACAACCTTTGTATAATTGTTTTTATCGGTACCGTAGGTTTCGTTTTCTACGTGCTCACGAAGGGGTTTCATGAGATATTCTTTTTCGTTGCAAATACCGCCGCCGATACAAAGAACCTCCGGACGGATAATGTTAATAATATTGGCAACGCCGACGGCAATATAGTAAACATAACGGTCAACTACCTCTTTGCCGTATTTGTCGCCCATACGCATAGCGTCCCATGCGGTACGTCCGCTTACTTCGTCGATATTTCCGCCGACAAGCTCCCACATCTTAGAATCCTTATGTTCCGCCATTGCGCGCTTTGTTTGACGGATACAGGCGGTAGCGGAAGCATAAGCCTCCCAACAACCGTTTCTTCCGCAGCCGCAAGGCTCGCCGTCAACGTTAATTACGATATGGCCAAGCTCGCCGCCGGCGCAATTATAGCCGTTAAGCATTTTTCCGTCCATGATAACGCCGCCGCCAACGCCGGTACCAATAGTAATAGCAACAAAGCTTGATTTACCCTTGCCTGCTCCTGCGAGCATTTCGCCGTAAGCTGCGGCGTTTGCGTCGTTTTCAACGTAGCAGTCGATACCAAGGCGTTCCTTGATCATTCCGGCAAGGTCGGTGTTGTTAAAACCAAGGTTGCAAGAATATTCAACGGTTCCCTTATATTTGTTTACAAGACCGGGAGAGCCAACGCCTACCCATTCAATGTCGCTAAGCTTAAGGCCGGCTTCTTCGGTAGCCTGCTTAGCGACAAGAGCCATGTCGTCAACAATTTCCTCGGCAGGACGGGGTAAATTGGTCTTTACGCGTGCTTTTGCGATAATTTTATAGTTATCGTCAACAACACCCGCTACAATGTTTGTTCCGCCAAGGTCAATTCCGATGTAATACATAATTTATTCCTCCAAAAAATGTTTTATAAATATTTTTTATTAATAACCTGAGAAGTCGTCTTGAACAACGGGGGTATCGTCCATTAAGTCGTCGTCCATACCAAGTCGGTGCAGCAACTCCTTCGCAGCGTTAAAGCCCATTTTCTTTTGACGGTTGTTCATTGCCGCAACCTCAAGTATAATAGCAAGGTTTCGTCCGGGACGGACAGGTACCGTTACCTGGGGTACTTTAAGGCCAAGAATTTCGGTCTCTTCGCTTTCAAGTCCCATACGGTCGTATATCTTGTTTTGGTCCCATATTTCAAGGTTTATTACCATGTCGATTTTTTCCGACGGTTTTACGGCGCCCATACCGAATATGCGACGGGCGTTAATAATACCTATGCCGCGAAGCTCGATAAAATGGCGAATATTTTCGGGCGGAGCTCCGACAAGCGTTTTGTTGGAAACTCGTCTTATTTCAACGGCGTCGTCGGCAATAAGTCGGTGGCCGCGTTTTATAAGCTCGATTGCCGTTTCGCTTTTACCTACGCCGCTTTCGCCGATAATAAGCATTCCTTCGCCGTAAACCTCAACCAATACGCCGTGACGGGTTATACGCGGAGCAAGCTCAACCGAAAGAAAGGCAATAATCGCCGCCATAAACGCGGAGGTTGATTCTTGCGTTCTTAAAATAGGTACTCCGTATTTTTCGGCCGAATTTATGGCATATTCGGATACGTCCAGGCCGCGTGTAATTACAACGGCAGGCGGCTTTTGCGATAAAAAGCGGTCAATACGGGTTTCTTTGTCGATAAAGGTTTGTAAAAAGCTATCTTCGTTTTTTCCTATTATTTGTATTCTGTCGCTATCGAAATAATCGTAAAATCCGCCAAGTTGTAATCCAGGTCGGTTAAGGTCAGCGGTTGAAACAACCATTTCGTCCATATTTTCGGGGACATAAACCTCTTCAAGCGCAAATTCTTTAACAATGCGACTAAGCGATACGGAAAAATCCTGTGCCATATAAGAAACACCTCGATTTCTTTCTCTATCAACGATACTATATCAAGAGTATTATATCATAACCGCCATTAAAAGTAAAACATTTTCAGAAAAAAATCCAACTATTTCACATATCAAATAAATTGACAAAAGCTGTAATGTGCAATATAATTAAAAAAATTTGTAAATACTATTCGGGGTGTTATTATTTGAAACTTAGAGTAGGACTTTTAAACGATTCGTTTGCGCCTATGATTGACGGCGTTGCCGTTGCAACCAAGGCGTACGGCGATATTATAAAACAAAAACACGGTGAACCTATTGTTATTGTCCCGAAATATCCGAATATTATTGACGACTATGACTATAAGGTTTACAGATATCACTCGGTACCGAGCGACAAGCTTATTGGTTACCGCGCGGGAAATCCATTTTCGCCCACCCTTGTTAACAGGCTTAGAAACGAAAGAATGGACCTGTTGCATGTCCACTGTCCCTTTGCTTCTGCGGTTATGGCAAGAGTTATTTGCTCCTCCGCCAAAAGCAAGGTACCTATGGTATTTACCTATCACACAAAATTTAACACCGACATAAAAACCCGCGTTAAAATCAAGCAAATTCAAAAAATTGCTCACCGTTTTGTTTTAAACAACATAAATCACATGGACGAGGTTTGGGTTGTTTCTAAAAACGCAGGAGAGGACCTTCGCGAATTCGGATACAAGGGTAATTACCGAATTATGAGGAACGGCACAGATTATGAAAAAGGCAAATCGCCGAAGGAACGCATAGATGAAATCGACCGTATTTACAGAATTGAGCCATGCGAGCTTGTATTTTTGTTTGTAGGTCGAATGATGTGGTACAAAAACCTTAAAATAATCATTGATTCGCTTAAAATTTTAAAGAATAAGGGTATTCGGTTCCGTATGTTATTTGTTGGCGACGGAAAAGACCGCCCCGCCGTTGAAAAATATGCGGCTCAGCAAGGATTAAAGGGTTACGTTGAGTTCATTGGGGCTATATACGACCGCGAAAAATTAAGAGACTACTATAGCCGAGCTGATTTATTCCTATTTCCGTCAACCTATGACACCTGCGGATTAGTTGTTATGGAAGCGGCGGCCTGCGATTGCCCGAGCGTATTGGTTAAAAACAGTTGCGCCGCAGAAACAGTTGAAGATAACGTATCGGGTTTCCTTTGCGAAGAAAACGCCTATTCATGCGCAAAAACTATAGCAAAAGCGGTTAGCGACCTCGACCACTTAAAACAGGTAGGTAAAAACGCCTCCGACATGGTTTATTATTCATGGGAGGACGCCGTCGACCTTGCTTACAAGCGATATGAGGAGATTGTTAAAGCCAATCGCATAAGGAAAAGACGTATAAAAGAGCTTCAAGAAAACTCATTGTTTGGCAAAATGCAA
>JAFNUO010000126.1 GCA_017383985.1 Clostridia bacterium
GAAACGCCGAGGGAGATAGCCTTTTGAATCATTTCGGCGGGGATACCTGTACCGCCGTGGAGTACGAGAGGCATTGTGCCGGTGAGCTCCTGAATCTTGGCGAGGGTGTCGAAAGAAAGACCGGCCCAGTTTTCGGGATACTTACCGTGGATGTTACCGATACCGGCGGCGAGCATTGTTACGCCGAGGTCGGAAATCATCTTGCACTCTTCGGGGTCGGCAACTTCGCCGTTACCAACAACGCCGTCTTCTTCGCCGCCGATAGCGCCAACCTCAGCCTCAAGAGAAAGGCCGAGCTTATCGCATATTTCAACGAGTTCCTTTGTCTTTGCAATGTTTTCTTCGATCGGGTAATGAGAGCCGTCGAACATTACCGAAGAGAAGCCGGCCTCGATACAAGCCTTTGCGCCTTCGTATGAGCCGTGGTCAAGATGGAGAGCAACAGGAACGGTAATTCCAAGCTCGTCAATCATGCCGTTAACCATGCCGACTACTGTCTTGTATCCGCACATATACTTACCTGCGCCCTCGGAAACGCCGAGGATTACCGGAGAATTAAGCTCCTGAGCGGTAAGAAGGATAGCCTTTGTCCATTCAAGGTTGTTGATGTTGAACTGGCCTACTGCGTATTTGCCTGCTTTAGCCTTGGTCAACATTTCTTTTGCTGAAACTAACATGTTTTTTACCTCCGTAAAAGTTTTATTTTTCAATACCAAATCATTATACCCTATCTTTGATAAAAAATCAACAATCTCTATGCCGTTAAATTGCACAGAAAAGGGTCTTTTTCGGCTCGGTTACTATGTGAGACTCGCCGTTTGGCATAATAATATGCTTTTCGCCGTCGCCCTCAACCGTAAGAGCAAAGTTTTTGCCGTCTTTTTTCCAGTCGACCTTTATGTCTCCCGCCGAAGTTGGTACAACGCCCTTCGCAAAGTCAAGCCCCGCCAAGGTCGGGCGAATTTCTACCGCCTTTCCGTCGTAGCCAAGCGGCTTTACGCCCAAAATTACCGACGTAAACTCATAAATCGGAAGAGAGCCCCAACCGTGGCAATCGCTTCTTTCCTGGATATCGTCCTCCGCCCACGTAGTAAGGCCGCGGCTAAGCATATTTCGCCAACCCTCAAGCAGGTCGTATGCTTTTTCGTAAAGTCCCGCTTTTTCAAGCGCTCTGAACACAAAGAACATCATTGAATAGGAACAACGGGACAAGGTTTTGTCGCTAAGCATACGCTCCAAAAGCGCGGTTGCCTCGGCGCCCGTTACGGCGTCGGCAAGCACCGCCCAAATTTGCGAATGCCAACTATATCCGCCGTTTTCGGTGTCGGCAAAAAGCGATTTTTCGCCGTTATAGAAAAATTCATACGCCGCTTTGTTTATCCTTTCGCGGCGGTTTTCGTATTCCGCCGCCATGTCGCAAAAGCCGAACTCGTTATAAAGGTCGGCGGCGCATTTTAACGCCAGCGAATACATAAACGAGTAGCAGGACATTGCTCCCTTTCCCGGCGAGCCGTCCTTCCACTCCTTTACCCAGTCGAGAAAACGCCAATATTCGGTGTCGCCAACAACGCCGCTTTCGTTTACGCGGTTATCGAACCAATTTAAAATTGCGTCGATTTTCGGTAACAGGCCGCGGATAAATCGGCGGTCGGTCGGCGTATATTTAAGGTAGTCGGCGGCGAGGTAAATTACATGAAGCGCAAAACCGGGGATAACCTGCTCATTAAGCGAGGGATAACGGGCCTGCGTCATGCCGTCGGGATACTGCGACTGCATAAATTCCGTAAGGCACTTTTTTGCAAGGCGGCGGTCGCTTCCCAAACAAAAAGTAAACAACGCCTCAAGCCTTGTATCCATGGCGTACTGGGTTTGCTCATAATAGGGGCAATCCTCAAAGGTTTCGTGCATACAGTTGTTTACGGTGCGTATACTGGTTTCCCATAAAGCCGCAGCATCGGGGTCTGAGCTTTCAAATTTCGCCGATACGGCAAGCGGATATTTGTTTTCGTAAAATTTAAGGTCGCTTAAGGAAAGCGGCGAGTCGGCCGTTGTAACCTCAACGCGAACAAAACGGAAGGTACGGAACCAAAACGGCTCGTAAATATGCGCCTCTCCGTCGCAAACAAGTTGGTCGGTCATTCCGTAAATAATTCCGTCGGTGTTGTCGCGGTTTTTCTTTGTTATTTTCCAGCCGTCCTTGAAAATATAGCTTTCGGCATAGGTCAGTTTAACCTCGGCGCCCTTTCCGCCCGAAATTTTTATATGCGGAGTGCCCGTAAAATGCACCCCCGCGTCAATTTCAACAAAGCTTGTCGAATTTGGCGGAAAACTAATTTCGCCGCCCAATATAATTTCGTCGGCGGGCAAAGACGATTTCATCACGCGGACAAATTTACGCTCGGTGTTTGTGAGCGGCGGAATTTCGCGCGGAGAAAGCACCCATTTCGATATTTCGCCATAGGCATAGTCGCGGTCAAACACGGCGTCGCACACCTTTTCCGCCGGAGCAAAATCAAGGTTGGCCGCCGAAAATTCGATTTTTTCGGTAAAATCGGTAAGGCACCAATAGGGCGGCGCCGTGCAAATAAAGGAATTGTCCCTTGCGACAAGCCAATTTTCGTCGGTAGAGACGTTTTCCGAGCCGCCGTCGGGGTGAACAACCTCGCCGTCAAGCATAAAGGCCATTTTTTCGGTACGGTGAATGGCCGCCATGCGGTAATCAAGATGTAACACGAGGGCTTCAATATTATTTTCGCCGTCGGTAAGATAATTGCTAAGGTCGGCGGTTTCGTAATAGGTCACAAAGCGGTTTCCCTTGCACGGGCCGCAAAGAACCTCGTTGCCGTTTATGAAAAGCTTATATCTTGTGTCGGCGCTTACCCTTACGTTAAGGCGGCTTCCTTTTTTTGCGTTAAAGCGGCGCCTAAAACGGTAAAGTCCGTCGCCTGAATTTGCGTTTTTAGCGGTAATCCACATAAAAAGTCCTCCGATTTTCGTTCATACCTTTTTATTGTAATAAAATTTAGCCCAAACTGCAACACCTTATTTGCTTCAAGGGCGTCATTAAAGAAAAAACCGCCCGCCAAGAAATAAGCGAGCGGTTTTGTTGCTTTTTTGTTTTAAAATTTTTGTATCCTTATTTTCGGCCAACAAATTAATACCATAGTTTTTGTTTATTTCAATCAACGCAAAAAAAATTCATAATTCGTTCAATTTACGTCAATTTGGCACATTTTCATAGTTATAAGGGCGGCTTCATGGCTTTCAGGCGTCACGCCGGCGCAGCAAGCCTTGTCCACCTTTACAACGGCGTTTGGGAAAGCCGCCTTTATAATAAGCGCGTTTGATACCACGCATATATCGGTACAAAGGCCAATAAGCTCAACCTCCTCAAGGTCTTCTTCGTTCCAGTTGGGCCATCCGAAATTAGGCTTATCAATAACCTTTGAGCCTTCTACATAAAGGCCATCTGCAATTTCCCAACCCTTGGTGCCTTTTATACAATGGGGCACGGGCAGCTTTTTTCCTTCCGGCGTATCAAGATAGTTTTCGGCGTGGGTATCGCGGGTATAAATTATCTCATCCCCGTTTTTTGCGTATGATTCAATTTTTTCATTTACCTTGGGCACAATGGCTACGGCTTCCTTGGTTCCAAGCGCCATGTCAATAAAGTCATTTTGCATATCTATAACAATAAGTGTTTTTTTCATAATATATTCTCCTTTTTGCGGCATTAAATTATAAAATTACCGAGCAATTATGTTATACCATATTTTATTAGCGGTTGCAATTAATACAAAAAGCCCCTCGGATTTCTCCGAGGGGTTAGGTTTGGTTTTTAAAAAATTATACGCCCGCAAAAACAAAGCGGAAAGATACGCGTCGAGATTTTTCCATATTTACCGAGCCGTCGTCGTTATATACGGGATAGTCATAAGAGCAGCCCTTTGTCTCAATCGAGCCCTGTAATTGAGCGTTTCTTTCGATACAATGGCTTGCAACGGCGTTGGCGCGTTTCTCGGAAAGCTTTTGGTTATAATTATAGCTTCCGCTTGTATCGGTATGTCCTTCGATTACAATATTCGAAATATAATCGCCGTAAGTGTCGCCAAAGACAACCGAGGTATATGCATCAATAAAGCGGTTAAGATAATCCTTACCGTCGGCGGAAACCTCGGCGCTATCGGTTGCGAACAAGAAGTTTGCTTCCAAAGAAACCTTGCCGCTAACCGTGTCAATGTCTGCGTCAATGCCGGCCGCGTCAAGCGCCGCTTTAAGCTCTTCCAAGATGTTTCTTTTTACCGTTTCAATTTCCTGAAGCGTTTCGTCGCCGACATCGTCAACCGAAATTCCGTCGCCCAAAACGTCGCCGTACTTGCGTTCCTCATATTCCTTTCTCGACATTAAGTAGCGATAGCATTTTCCGTCGATAAGTAATATCATGCCTTCGTAATTGGTGAAACCATAGCTTGTGCAAGCAATCATTTTACCGCTAATTGTTCGGGGGTCATTAATTCTATCAATACCAGCAGCCGTGTCGGTCCAACATTCTTCCCAGCTAATTGTGAAATCGCCGGTGGCGTAATCCATAGTCATTACGGGGTCAATCGGAGAATCGCCATTTGAAAGGTAAACATATACCGAGAAGTCATAGCCTTTATACTTAGAGAAAGAAAAACCGTCCAAATCCTTATATCGGTTGGCGTCATTTATTGCATAACCTCTGACGTAAAAGCCCGAATCTGATTCCTTTGTGCCGCCGGTTACGTAATTACGCTGTACCCCTTTGCAACGAAGTATAAGTTTTCCGCCTTCGTGCAAAAAGTTGTATGTTAAAATCGGTTTGCTTGAAATAGCGATGTTATAATCTTCGTCAACATTTAAATCATATAACTCGATTTTGTTGTTTTCGAGTTTGTAATGTAACATTCCGGACCGGGTTGCGCCGTTATCGTAAGCAAAAATCACGCTCATAACGTCAAGCTGTAAAAGTCTTTCGATTTTTTTAAATTGCTCCTCTGTCATGTCGCCTACTTCGGCGATATAAGCCTTACGGAACATGGCTTTTCCTTTTTCTGTATACGGCTCATAAATTTCGTCTTCATAGGTGAACGAGCTTACAAAATGGGAATACTTACCCGCCTGTAAGGTAAGAGGCAAAACGGAAACCAGTTTTGGGTTGCCCTCTTCTCCTACGTCGAAGTATTCCATTTCCTGAAGGAACACCGCCGCGTCTTCGTTTGAGCCGTTATATTCGTAGCAGTCGGATTCGTAATATCCCCAAATCATCTCGGTAAAGCGTTCGCCGTTAAAAACGTCGTCGCCGTCAATTGTGTTGATTATGCCAATATTTCCGGCGGCTTCTTTTATTGTACCGCAGCCGGTGAAAAGCGACGTTAAAACCGCAATTATCGCAACGATTGATACAAGAATTTTGATTTTTTTATTCATAAAAAACCTCTCCTCGTTTATTTATCTTGGTTATTACCCAAAATAGGGTCGTCGCCAAAAAGCTCCTCGTTACAGGTTTCGCAATAAATAATCCAATCTTCGGTCATATTAGATTTTTCTTTTACCTCAACCTCTTTATTACAATTATCACAATGCAATGTTTTTGTTTTTCCGCAACCCGTCATAACAAGAAAAACACAAACAACAACAAAAAGAATACCTATAAACTTTTTCATTGAAACACGGCCTTTCTTTCATTTTATAACCTTATTTTACCTTATTAAAGGCCTTATGTCAACACAAATCCCCGCCGACAACTCGACGGGGAAGTGATTTGCTTTATGTTTGACGGCAGGAGCAAGCCCCTGACCTACTTAGGTTTTTTTGATTGCGGAAATTAGCCCGGCGGGAAACTATCATCTATATATTTTCAAGCGAGTTTATATTTTATACGCTTTGTCCGTGGAAACCGCAAAAACCATTCCGTTCGCGGGCGAGGTTAAGCCAAATTCTTTATTTACGTCCTCCATAATTTGTTTGCATACCTTGACGGGCGGATATAATAATCAAATTGTTGTGATGCTCGTTTTTCATGACGTCATAGGGCCGCTTGCTACTCCGCCCGAGTCAAACGCGGTAGGAATAAATTCGTCAGGCGCAAAAAA
>JAFNUO010000127.1 GCA_017383985.1 Clostridia bacterium
ATTATCATTTAATTCATAAGCAACCTCAACCTCAATTGAAGCACCCTTTTTAATTTCTTTTGTCTGATTATCAGAGCTGTAATTTGCGCTATCCTTTAAAAAATATGCCTCATTAAGGCCTACGCCATTTTGATAAACTTTATCATCAAAAGCAAAAGAGAAAGATGCCGCATCATCGTCTTCATTATTAGCAAATTTATATTTAACAATAACTACATCTTTACCTTCATAGTCTTTTGCCAATCTGCAGCTCAAAATATCAACAGAGTAGTCGCCTAAAGCTGTGTTGTCAGCGACGTTTGTATCATCAGCAACGGATACATCGCCAGCGACGCCTGAACCTTGGTCGGATTCACTGCTTTCACCGCTACCTAAAGCAAAAATGCCGAATGTTGCTATTAATGCAACTGCCAATAATAATGTGCCTATTTTTTTCATTTTTCTTTCTCCTTTTTTAAACTTATTAATACGGCAAGTGCGCCTGCTGCAAAGTACATCATAATATCTAACACATCACCCGTACCGCCGACCAAACTCGTCCACTGCAATATTTCCCAACATATGCCGCAAAAAACTGACACAACTGATATTATTATTGCACCCTTTAGCGACGGTTGAAAAACTGCAAACAAGCTAAAACAAAGACTTATTCCCCAAAGAAAGTCAGGTAAGTAAAATTTTATAAAATCGTTTTCAAATACTACCAGTGCCTGTCTTAAAGAATTAAGTGCAATTATTTTATCACAAAAAACAGCAATTTGTGAGCTTGGTCTGTACAGCGCATAAATTAGTGCCCCAAGTGTTAAAAATATCACTGATAACAAAAAATAAATGCGTTTAGACATTATAATGTCACCCATAATTATTATAATCATTATTACGACTGTTGTCAACCTTATTTTGGCAATTATCCCATTTGTATGTATTTAGTGCAAAAAAGTTATATAGTGCTTTTTAATAAATTTATTATTACAAAAAACTAAAAAGGCGTGTGAAAAAACTTATTCCACACACCTTTTATGCTTTATCCTATTTTTGCCGTAAACAACATATGATTTTTGACCCACTTCTCTTTTAAAAAACCTAAAGACCTAACCCACCTCAAATAATTGAAATAAAACAGGCCAAGCACCCTTATGAGCGCTTGGCCAAAATTATAAATTATATTTCGTTAAATTAACCTACGATACCGGTTCTCTCTACGCTCTCTACAAAGTAGTTTTGGAGGAAGAGGTACATAATCATAAGCGGTGCGATGAACAGTAAACAACCGGCAAGCTTAATCGGCGAACTTCTATACTCGTCGACGCCGATACCGGCTTGAATGGCGCTGGAAAGACCGGAAAGCGCCTTTGCCATAGTCATCTTACGGCTGATAAATACGTTGGAATAGAAGGTATCATTCCAGTACCATACGAGCGAGAAAATGAATACTGTTAAGTATGCGCTTCCTGCGTTCGGAATCATGATACGGTAGAAGGTCTTGAAATATCCGGCGCCGTCAACCTGCGCTGCTTCCTCAAGCTCGTGAGGAATGGAACGGAAGAACTGACGGAAAATGAAGATATAAAGTCCGGCGCGGATACCGCAACCAAACATTGCGGGAAGCCAGAATACAAACCATGTGTCGATGAGGTTTACGGTAAGCCAAGAAGGCATGTTTACGCCGAATAAGATGTTCAGTATCGGAGAAATAATCGGAATAGAAAAGTTCTGATACTGCAAATACATCGGGATTGTAACAGCCTGGGCCGGTACAATAAGGGTAAGGATTACGAAGGTAAACCAAATTTCCTTGCCTCTGAATTTGAAACGGGCAAGACCGTATCCTGCAAGCGAGCAGGAGATGAGCGACAATATCGAACTGGAAAGCGAAACGGTCATAGATGTATGAAACGATGCGTTATAATCCAGGTACTTTACAGCGTCTATAAAGTTGCTCAATGTATAGGTTTTCGGAATCCAAATTACCGACGGGTCGGCTACCTGGTCGGCGCTACGAAACGACATCGAAATCATGTAAAGAATCGGGTACAGAAGGATAAAGGAAAGCCCGACGATTATAAGAAATCTTGCTAATTTCCATACTCTAGCAACGATTTCCGATGTGAAAATTTGTTTGTTCATGTGTCAGACCTCCTTTCTTTAGTTATCCGTCTGATAGAATATCGTTTTACTTGCAATCAAGAAGATAATTCCTACGAGGGCAAGAAGGATTACGAAGAATATCCACGCCATAAGACAAGCTCTTGAATACTGGAACGAACCAAATCCGGTGCCGTTGATGGTATTCATAAGTCCGTTACTGGAGTCAGTAATCTCGTCAATTATCGTATATATCAGGTTTACAAGAATAATCGGTGTTACGCTCGGGAAGGTAACCTTCCAGAAGATTTCCCATCCGGTTGCGCCCTCGATTTTAGCCGCTTCGTAAAGCTGCGGCGATACGCCCTGAAGCGCGGCAAGGAAAAGAAGAATCTGAACGCCGCACAACCAAAGGGTATCGAATATTCTGCTTGTTATCGACATGAATATGTCGATAATCTTTTCGGGCAGGTTCATACCCTGAAGAATATCCGCCATTCCCGCCGCTTCAAAGATAGCGTTTGTTTCGGTGGTTTGGGTTTGGTCGGCAAATGCGTCGCCGGTAATGAAGCTCATTACCAAGCCGGAGGTTACTACTACCGGCATGAAGAATATTGCACGTACGATAATTCTTCCTCTAAATTTCTGGTTAAGGATAAGCGCAATAAACAACGAGAAAACGATAATAACCGGGGCGGTTATTGCCATGTTCTTGAAGGTGTCAAGAAGCGCCTGCCAGAAATCGGTTTCGCGGCCAAACAGGTACTCATAGTTGCTTAAATTCAGACGGTCGATAAAGTTTTCTCCTTCACCAAAGGAAAGACCGCCGCCCGATTTAGGCTGTACGTTTACGAAGGTGTAGTACAGGGAAAGCAAAAGAGGCTGAACATAAAAGCAGACAAAACCAATCATAAACGGAAGCATGAACAACTTGCCTGCGCGGGCACGACGTCTTATTTCCGTAGCTTCGCGTGGTTTTTTACTCATTATTTGCCCTCCTTTACTACAATAAATCCGCCGGCCTTAACCGTTGCGCCGTTATAAACGTAATCAGTTTCGCCGTAGTTTACAACTACCTTAAGTGAGTCACCGTATACTGTGCTTCTTACGTTCTCGGTGATAATCTCATGGTCGGTAATTTCCTTATCGCAGTAACCGTTGAATACCGACGAAAGAGTTTTGTAATCTTTAATGGCGGTTTCATTCCATGTATAGAAGTTGCTGCTGTAAATCGTGTTGAATGTGGTATCGAGGAATACCGTACTTTCGCTCCATGTGAGGAGGTAGTAAGGCATTGCTCCCGTTTCAAGTATGCGCAAGAACTGTACATTCGGGTCGTCAGCCAAATTGTGCGCCGATTCGGTGTATTCAACAAGTCCGTGAAGCGCAATTTGGATAAACGGAACGTCGGTTCCGGTCATTGTGTAGCCGCTGGTGTACATAGGAAGTCCTACTACCTTATTAGCATACTTGTATGTGTATGCGTGGCCGTTATCGACGGTAATGTTCTTGTACGAGCCGCTTGCGGTTTCAAGAGCCTGCTTTACATATTCCTCGGACTGTTGACGGTTGAGGAATTTACTTCCGTTGTAGAAGTTGGAGTAAAGATTTTTTCCAAGGTCGGCAAAGGAAATATTCTCCTGATTATACTGCTTGAAATCTTTTGTAAATTTCTCAATTTCGGTCTTGTAATAAGACGGGCATACAAGATAATGGAGTCCATCGGCCTTCTTAACGCCTATATCAAGGTTGAAGAAGCCCTGTTCAACGTATTCGTTAAGAATGTTACGAACAGCTACCTTTCGGATAGACCAGTTAAACTTACCCTTATAGGTGTTAACAATGTCTACGTCAAAGAAAAGGTTTGTGTTATTGTTTTCAGCGGTACTGATAAGGTTTTTCAATCCGGTTTTTCCGCCAAGAACAGATTCAGGCTTTGCGTTGGTTACAAATCTTCCTTCGATACCGCCGTCCATCCAGCCGGTATAGCGGAAATCCATAGAATCTACGCCGGCTTCCTTAAACTTGGTAATCATCTCTCCCGCCTGGTCGAAGGTTGTAACCTCCTGTACGGCGTCAACGATAAATCCAAATTTTGAAACGGTCTTTGTAATCGCTCCGATGGTGTCGATGTTAAGGCTTACATCGGGTGAAATGTTGTTGGCCTTTACGCCTTCAACTTCGGTAAGATGCTTTCTGTAACGCTTTGCCATGCCGATATAGTCGGTTTCTTCTCCCTCAAGCGGGTAGTATACAACCGAGCAACATTCGATATCAGAATAGTTGTACGCAATCTGGTTGTACGCTTTGTTGAACCAGTTGTTTGTTGTATCAAACGTATCCTGATAATAATAGGTAAAGGTTGCATATACCGAAGTGTACGGTACAGCTGAACGGGCAGGAAGCGCCTCGATTTTCGAAACTGCGTCGCCTTTGTTGATTACGGCAACAAAGCCTTGGTCGTCGCCCTTGGTACCAAATACTGGAACTACCGTGTTTTCGGTGTTGATTATTTGGTAATTGTTGTTGATTGAGCCGTCTTTTTCGTATACATCAAGAACGAGCTTTTTTGTTATACCGTCAAGCGGAACATAATCGTTAGCGATAAGGGCGCCGCTACCGTCGGGTACCATCATATAGCCGTCCGACTGATACTTGGCGCTACCGAAATACGGAAGTACAGACACTGAAATAAGGTTGTACTCGCTTTCTTTTTCGCACTTAATTGCGGAAAATTCTACGCCGGCTTCAAATCCGCCGTTTTCGGTAAGACGGAAAACCATAGGAATTGTGAAGCCCAAAATCTTCTTTTTGTTCTTCAACTGTTTTAACGGATAGTTGTAGGTTACTCTAACGCCGTTTTCAATTTCCTCAATTTTATAGTTTCCCGCTTTTATAGCGTCGCTGGTATAAAGATAAGCGTCTTCTTTGCTTTCGTTCTGGTATGTAATTACCGCCGTTGATCTTGCTTCCTTCTTTTTGTTAGAAACGGTAATGCTGTCAAGCATTTGCGGCATTGAATACCAAATTTTTTCGGTTTTTGTGTTGCGAACCGCAAAACAAACCCATTCTTTTGTCTTGTCGAGCATATAAAGCTCTAAATCACCTGTTGCGCCGATTTTCTCAAACTCGTCAAGCGAGTCAAACGCCGGTTCTACAACCTTTTCGGTCTCTTCGATGGCTGTTTCTTCAACGGCTGCGCCGTCTGCGTCGGGTGTCTCGGCAGATACACTGAATGTAGCAGAGGATAAGGTGAAAACAAGAGCAATAGCTAACATCAGGCATAAAAATCTGAATTGTTTTTTCATCCGTATCACCTACTAACTGTTAAATCTGAACATCAGTTCTCGGCCGATTGTCATTACGAAATCGGCAAACTGAGCAACGAGCGAAACCATAAGAACTACAAGAAGAAGGAGAATAAACACGCCGATTACCGTAAGGAGCATCGAGAATATACTCTTCTTAAGTGTGTACTGATGGATAATTGTATTGGACATGAGCAAAAGAAGGATTGCCCACGCAAATGCTATACTGGAGAGAAGGGTCAACCAAGTAGACTCTTGGATTGTGAGCACCTTCGAGAGGATTGTAATCGGGATTGTTGTTACTACGAGCGGCATTGTTGAATAGCAGCTTGTAATCCAAATATCCTTAAACCAACCTTCTCCGTCCATAAGAGTACATATTGCCCAGTTCGCAATTGACCATAACACGATAATCATCGCTGAACTCATAAATTCGGACAAAATGCTCAACAATTCAACCTTGTTTGTGCTGAACTGGAAACCGTACTCTAAATAATCGTATATATTGCTGAAAAACCAAAGCAAAAGAATTATTATTGATAATCCTACTGAACCGGTTTTTTCATATTTAATCTGATTGAATGCCTGAATGGGGTGTACCAAAACGCGGAAAGGCCAAATTATCTTTTTCCAGTCCCAATATTTCGGCAACAGCTTTTTCCATTCAATATTCATTATCATATTTTTGCCGTATTTAGCTAATGCTGAATATGTAGCCAATTTTGCCACCTCCTGAAAAAATGATAGTATTACTTAAACTTGATACTCTGTTTCTTCTTCTTAATTCCGAGCGCCGATTGAGCCAAACTTATGCCGGAAAGAAGTCCAACGCCGCAAGCGACAATAAGCGGTACAAACCAATAGAAATTGTCGCGGACGTATTCTTTTCTGTATTCCGCAAGAGCGGCAGAGTATGATGTTCTGTCCTGACCGTACTTGAGGTAGGCCAAACATTCCTGATACTTTTCTTTTTCAAGAAGCGATTTTCCGATAGCGGCGTATGCAATAGAGAAATTGGAGTTGTATTTAAGAACTTCGCGCCAATACTGCTCTCCCTTTACATATTCGCCTTCACGGTAATAGCTATCTGCGATAAGGAGCTTTTTCATGTAGTCGGTCGGCTTGTAAATTGTAATACTGCCGTCAACCTGATCAAGCACATAGTAATAATCGTTATATTTAGTAATTGCGGTGGGGTAACTTGTTCCACCGAGCTGTTCGCTGCCAACACCGAACACGGTAAGCTGCACGCTTCGGTTGTCGTAGATGAAAATTCGACTTCTGGCGGTATCAACAACCGCAATCATTTCGTTTTCGTCAACGTATACGTCCTCAAGGGCGGTTCCGGCCATGGTAGAACGGTCGCCGTATACGGTAGAAACGATGGCATTTGCGTCGGCCGCAAGTACGTTGTCGCCTACCGGGTTAAGCTTTCTTAAACGTAAGTCGGCCGCAACCGTATTGGTGGATGTTGTTGTGTAAATAAAGCCTTCGGGGTCGATAAAAATGTTGGACATTTCGGTAGGTACCGCTTTAATTGTTGTAGCGGTGGATTTACGGCCGAAAACCTTTTTCCACATTACCTGAATGGCAAGAGCAAAGGACATAACTACCTTGTTTGCGCCGTAGTACTGTACAAATTCGCCGTGTTTATCAAGGATAATAAGTCCTTCAAGTACGCCGAGTGCTCGAATATACAAATAACCCGAGTTGTCAACTACTACGGTAAGCGGCTCGTAGTCACGGAAATCTATTGCGTCGGCTTCGGGCTTGCCGTAGTAACGCTTATAGGTTCCGTCCATGTCGGCGACGACAATATAGCCATCCTTGAAGTTTACGCCGTTTTCGTCGGCGATTGTACGGTTGCAAACAACGTACATTTCGTCGTCTTTAACGAAAACGTCACGCGGGCTTAAAAGGTCGTACGATGTAGAGCCGTCAGCGCTTGCAAAAACGGTATAATCTCTTACAAAATTAAGCTCGCTGTCAAGCTCTACAATTCGGTTATTGCCGGTATCGGCAATAAAGAACTTATCGTTGTAGCGGAACATATCCTCCGGACGGTTAAACGCATTTTCTACGCCGCTGGAGCTTACGCCGCCCACAACCTTCATATCGTTATAGTTTACACGCTTAAGCGGTGTATAACCGAGCGGCGACGCAGTTGCTCCGCCGTACGGGTCATAGTCATAGCTGTTATAAGGGGCAACCGACAAAGCCGAAACAGGCAGGGCTGCCAAAGATGCAACAAGCGCAACGCAAAGAACTGCGCTTATAATTCTTGTTATTTTTTTCATTGTCGTTCCTCCTATCATGATATTGATGTCATACATTCGTCTTATTTAAGTCCGTCTTATTTAAGTCCGGCCGTTGACATCGTTTCCATGATAGCGCTTTGGCTGAACAGGAACAAAATAAGCGGAGGAACAAGCATCATTACGCCAACCGCACAGCCTGCAC
Organism: Clostridia bacterium; assembly: GCA_017383985.1. Classification (GTDB taxonomy): domain Bacteria; phylum Bacillota; class Clostridia; order Oscillospirales; family Acutalibacteraceae; genus UMGS1976. The sequence continues at coordinate 7,854 of JAFNUO010000127.1, forward strand.
CTGCTCGAGATGCACCCGAACCGGTAATCATGCCTAATGCTGTCGGAAGAAGCTTAATCTGCTCTTTGTAAATATAGGAGCCGCCGGTTGCGCCCCAGTATGCGCCAAAGTCAAATATTATAAGGGTAAGCCACGCCGGTTTTACGTTCGGCATGATTATACGCCAATAAATATTCCATTCGTTTGCGCCGTCAATTTTTGCAGCTTCAACAACTGCGTCAGGGATACTGGCCTCCATAAACTGTCTCATCATGAAGGTTCCGCCTGTTCCCGACCACGCCGGTAAGAAGATTGACCAATATGTATTGAAAAGGCCTAATCCGGCAACAATAAGGTAGGAAGGAATACTTGCTACCTCGCCGCGGAACATCATTGCCCATACGATTATATTGTACATAAGGGCTTTACCGGCAAACTGGTGCTTTGCAAGCGGGTATGCCGCAATCGAAGCGATGATAATACCGCCGGTTGTACCCATAATTGTTACTATAATTGTATTTGCAAGATATCGAGAGAACGGTATCTTTGAAGACGAGAGAAGTCGAAGCATAAGGGTGTAGTTTTCCGTTGTCGGGTTGACAATGTAAAAACGCGGAGGAAATACCGACATCTCATTAAGAGGCTTGAACGAAGTCAAAACCGTGTAGTAAAGCGGAATTGCAAATATGATTCCGAAGAAGAACATTACGAAATACATTAATGCGTCGCCGCCACGTGAACGTGATATACGTTTTGGTCCTTTTACCTGTGCCATTTTGCCTTTTTTCCTCCTTTCCTTAGTCTGTGCTCCAACGCTGAAGTCCCTTGTTTACAAAGAACCAGTAGAACAACATCATTGCGAACATTACCAAACACATTGCGCCCGCATAACCCATTTCAAGTCGGGTAAACGCGTGGTCGCCGATGTGAAGCGATAACGTATGTGTGTAGTAGTCGGTACTCGGGTTGCCGGTAAGCGCTGCGTTAAGTCCGCCGCATCCGAACGAACCCGAAATTGTTCCGATTGCTCCGTAAAGAAGCTGCGGTCTCATCTGCGGCAGGGTGATATAGAAAAGTTCCTGCCAACGGTTTTGGATACCGTCGATTGCGCCCGCCTCGGAGAACTCTCTGTTAAGAGTTTGAAGTCCTGCGAGGAAGGTAAGGAATCCGGTACCGCAGCTCATCCACAAGCTTACGAAAATGATGATTCCCCAACCGTACTGTTTATCGGTCAGCCACTGAATCGGGCTGTCGATAAGTCCGTATTCAAGTAAGAAACCGTTAAGAAGTCCGTATGAGTCTCCGCTGAAGATAAGCTGGAAGATGAAGAGAATACTTCCTCCAAGTGACGGAGCATAGAACAAAAGGGTAAGTATTGTTCTTACGTTCTTAGGGCTTTCCGCAATACCCCAAGCGAAAACGAAGTTCAGTATATAGCCGGCGGGACCGGTTACGATTGCCATGAACAAGGTGTTCTTAAGAGCAATCATGAAAATCTCGTCGTCGAGGAACATGCGGATAAAGTTATCAATGCCGTTAAACTGCGGCGTGTTAAGCATATCAAATGATGTGAAGCTTAAGAATACAGCTATTATAATCGGAATTAACGCAAACACTATAAACAGTATCGCCCACGGCGCAAGCATGACGTAGCTTATCGGGCGGTTGCGCTCCAATACTGCTGAATTCTTTTTCTTAAATAAACTCACGTTTTTCCCTCCTAAGTAGAGTAATTAATTTGGCGGATTACTCAACCTCTTGAGCCTCTTGGAGGTTAAAGTAATTGGTAGGACGTTCATAAACTTCGTTGTCAATTATACTTGAAAGTTTATTGCCGTTTTTGTCTGTACGAACGTAACCTTCCTCCCAGAATCTGTCAACATTGTACTCTACTCGTTTGCGCTGAATTTCGATATTGATATCCTGGTTATATGTAAGTAATGCTTCACGCGGGTTGCGTCCTTCGTAAATTACTGCACGGTATGCGTTGGTTATCATTCGGCCGATGTAGTAGTCGCCGGGTACACGAGGCTGGTCGTGCAACCATTCCCACTGAGCCTTGATTACCTGGCTCTGTTCATATGTCCACGGGAGACGCTCAAACGCCTCAAGGTTTGCGGGAGCACCACGTGCGCCTGCAACAAGTACTGTTTCGTTCTTGATGTTAAACTCTGCCTGCGTGTCTGCGCTTGCCCACCATGTCATAAACTGCCATGCGTACTCAGCGTTTTCGCCGACGTCAACCATTATGATACAGCTACCGCCGGTCTGCTGTGTACGGTCGATATACTCATTTCCGTTTTCGTCAACGCGTCTTGTACCGGGGAGCAATTTCATTTCCCAAAGACCCTGAAGCTCAGGTGCGGAAATTTCGAACGTGTTAACAAGTCCGTATCCGCTGAATACTATCGGCATTTCACCCGTTCTGAAACGGTTGAACGCGTCGTATGAAAGCGGGATACCCCACTTGGTATTGAATTCGGTCCACTTAATAAATGAGTCAATGAATACTTCAGTGTCGAAAGCAGTCTTTGACTTGTCCTCTACGTACCAATCGCCGCCGTTCTGGAATACCAATGTACCAAGCATACCTTGGTCGCCGGAACCGAGACCTACCTGCATGTTGTTTCTTTGAAGAATACCGAGAAGGTCGAACATTTCGTCCCATGTGTCGGGCGCCTCAAGTCCGTAATCGTCAAGAATATCTGCTCGAACGAACATTACCGAGAATCCCTGACTTGTCGGGAGTCCGTAAACGCCGCCGTCCTGATATTCAAGGGCGATAAACGCCGATTTGTGGAACCACTGATACGCTTCGTCAAAGGTTGTATCGTATTTTGTGCTGTTTTCGTCGTTAAACTGGGTAAGGTCAACAAGGGCGCCACGCATTGCGTAGTTTACGGGGCCGTCGGAGCCCATGTCCAAGATAATATCGGGCGCTATGCCGGCCAAAATTGCCTTTGTCAAGGAACCTGTGTCGCCAAGTAACAATTCAACAGGAATGTTATATCTTGCAACGAATTTATCGGCAACCAAAGAGGTTACGATGTTATACTGCTCACGACCGCCGCCCATCCAAATAAGAATAGGTTCGCTGTCGTATCCGGAGCCTTCTTCTACCTCGTAACTACCAAAGCTTGAATACTCGTCGCTGAAAGACGAAATAAACGCCTTTACTGCGAAGGTTATAGCCTCGGTAAATCCGAGTTTCGGCGAAGGAACGCTCTCTTTTGCACCTAAATATATAGTATCGAGCAACAACGACTGGTTTCTCATTCTTGTTACGTTGGTAGCAAGCTCGGAAATGTTGGATTTGTAGCTTACAAGTCCGCTTGCGATAGTTTCCGGCTCTTCAATAAAGTCGTCAAGCTGTTTGATAAGTACTTCTACGAAGGAAATTGAACCGCCTTCGCCGCCGTTGATTTCAATAAGTGTATCGTAGCAGCGTTGAAGGTTATCGCGAATGTCTTCAAAGCCGTCAATAAGTCCGGTTATGGTCTTGTGAAGGTCGTAGTCACGAAGAGTATCGGGCATCGGACCGGTAATCTGTACTATCTTCATGTACCATTTATTAAGGCTGGTAGTTTGCGAGTCAAGCATCTGCAAAGTCTCAGCGATAGGTCCGAAGGTTGCATTAAGGCGGATGGTATGTTTGCCTTTTTCAAGGTATACGTAGTACGGATTTCCCGATTTGTCGGAAACGGTATAGTTTTTCCAAACTGAAGAAGGTTTAAAGGTTACGCGGGAAAACTCTTCAAACGGAATTTCGCCGTCAATATATACCTTACGGTAAACGTTCATTCCTTCTACGTAATCCTGCTTATATTTGAATGAAAGGTTATAAAGTCCCGAATGTGCAACATCAATTTCGTACTCGATCCAATCGTTAGGGAACTTCCATGCTTCGCCGCCCAAAACATTGAAGCGAGTCTTTGCATAGTGAAGCTGGTCTCCGGTACCGTTGGTTGTGGAAGCCGTGTACTCAGCTGACATAACGAGGGAATTGTCGGATTTAAGCGAGGAATATTCAGCGTGAAGGGTGATATTTGTGTCTTTTGAAACCGGTTTGTACCCTTTTTTCTGGTATTCGGCATAAACACTGTTGTATGAAGGAAGCTGTTCGTTGCCGCCGAGGGTGATGCTTGCTAAAGCAACCGATTCACGCAATACGTTAATTTTTATGGAATGTTCACCCGGCGCCAAGTAGAAAAGCATATCGTCGTCAGACGAGAAAATATTATCGTGAAGGGTGTAGTTGGTCCACTTAAGAGCTTCTATTACGTCGGGGGAAACTTCGTTTCCGTTAATGTCTCTTTGAGGCCAGTTGCCGTCTTCATCGGGGGTTTTATCCTCTATCCATGTGCGCTTAAGAATAAGGGAGGTTGCTTCCCTATACTGGGTATCGCCATCTATTTTAAAGGAGAATTCGATGTCAATAGGGTTTTCCTTAATAGGTAAATATTCAAGACCGATATGGTAAAGGCCTTCTCTCTCGACATTTATGCGCAAATCAACATAGCCGTTCTCTTTAATGACAACAGCGTCCTTTGCAACATTATCATCGTCGGCGACGCTCTTTGTTTCGGCGCCCTTGCTGTCGGCGATACAGTTGTTTATATCGAGCGTTACCTCTTTACCAATAATTTCGGTGTCCGAAAAATGGTTAATGAAGGTAAGGTAGCTGGTAAACTGGCCTGCTTTATATGACAAATATTTAGCAGATGCCTTGTTTCCGTAACCGGCATACTCGTCATCCTCAACCTCCGTTTCTTCGGAAGCTACGGTTCCCTCCTCCATTAGAGTTTCGGTCACTTCGACATTTTCGGTTGTGTCCGAAAGAACGGCATTGTTTTCAACAGCTTCCGTAGCAAAAACAGCCATGGAAGTACAGCTGAACACAAATGCTATTGCAAGGACAATCGATAGTGTTCTTTTCAAAGTCATTGTGAATATTCCCTTCGCTAAGAAATTCCGGAAACGCCTTCCGGTGGGCTGCCTTCAAAATCAGTCGCTAAAACGCGGCTTATTTTTTAGGCTAAAGCTCGTACAAATTTCGGTTGCACCTAATTCATCCGAACGAAAAAATCACTGCGTAAAACTTTATTTTTAAGCAGTAATTTTTTCCTTAAGATGAAATAAAACAGCCCTTACATTAACAATATACCTTGCGCCCGGTAAAAATAACAAAAAAACACACCCAAACTTTCAGCGGAAATCGTCTGAAAATGAGGAGGCGCTATCCGTTGCTTGAAATATTGTTTTTATAGGGCTTTATCCTCTCGGACTGCACGAGTCCGAGAGGATAATTGATTATACTACAATGAAATTACTTTGTAGCAGCGTTGTTCTCAGCCTCAATCTGAGCGTCGAACATTGCGCTAAAGGAAGAAATAACTTCCTGAGTAGTCTGGCTTGTACCCTTAATGGTGTTCCAGAAACCGTACTGGCTGTTCCAAAGAGAACCTACACCCTGATAAATCGGGGCAACGGTGAACTCTTTGTACTGCTTAATAACGTCAAGGTATTCCTGGCCGTTGGAGTACTGTTTGTCACCGAAGCACTTAACGAGGTTTTCATAACCTTCGCCGCTGTTGTGCTCAACATTGAACATCTTCTGCATGATGATCCAGTTGATAACACCCTGGGGGTTTTCAGAGCTGGATACGCAGCCCCATCCGTCGATGATACCCGGAACAACGGTTGTTGTTGCGTCAGGACCGGTCGGGAACGGAACTACAGACCACTCAACCTTAGAAGCGTTAACGTCGTTAACGATGTTGTCGATAAGCCAACCGCGCATTGCGATAGTGTTCTCTGAGCCCTTGTTGGTGGTAGCGGATCTGTCAACGTTGTAAAGCTCACGAGCGAAGTCAAGAGCGTTCTTTGTGTTAAGGGTGTTCATAGTATTAACGAGCTTGCCATCTTCCTGAAGTGTGATAAGCTGGCCGCCGTTAGCAAGTACGAAGTAGTCGGTGTCCCAGCCGTAGTAGCCGTGGGTATCGGTGGTACCGTCGCCGTCCCAGTCGCCGGTGATTTCGCGGCAAGCGGTACGGAAGGTATCCCAGTTCCATTTACCTTCTGCGAAGTATTCGGAAGGTGACTTAACTTCGTGTTCTTCGAACATGGATTCGTTTACAAAGAGGAATCCCGGGCTGATGTGCTTGTATGTAAATGCATACTGCTCACCCTTGAAGGAAAAGGCCTTCTTTGTTACTTCTTCGTTTTCGGTGATAAGGAAGTGGTCAAGACCGAGAACGCCTTTTTCCTTAAGCTCTTTGGTGCTGTAAAGCATTCCGCGGTTACCAACCTTCGGCCAGAGCTTTTCAAATACGTAGATAAGGTCAGGTGCGTCGTTTGATGCGTAGTGGGTGAAGAATACGTCCTGCCAGCCTTCCCAGCTAACTACACGCAAGTCAACTTCGCCGCCGTAGTTGGTAGCAAACTCTTCTGCGAGAGCCTTGTCGTACTCAGACACGCCGTCGTAGCAGTATACCTGAATCTTGCCGGAATTCATAAGGGCTTCCTGGAGCTCTGCGGAAAGTTCGCCGAGACCTTCGGGAAGCTTACCCTGGGTCTTGCCGTCGTTAGCGTCGTTGTTTCCGCCGGCTACACAAGAGGTGCAAGCGAAGGCCATTACAGCTACGATGAGCAACATCAGGGTACGAGAAATAATTTTTTTCATGGTACGCCTCCGTAAAAAATAGTATTATGTAAGCAAACTACCGCAAAAAACGGCAGTTTATTAACACCTTAGGTAATTAAAATTAGGGGGTTAGGAAAATTAAGTAAGTTTACTTACTCCTCAGTAAATTTAATGATTCTCTCCCGCTAATAATTTACCATAAATCACTTAAAAATGCGACCGTTTTAACAAACAATTTACATTTTTCGGCATATTAACCATTTGCGCCGAAATATTTTGGTAAATATCACATTTTTGGTTTTTATATCAGGTAATTTTGTATAACTTGTTATTACTTTTAATAGCCGAAATGACAAATTAAGTGTAATATTCGTTTGGAGGAGGAGCTATTTTCCACACTCCTCGACAACCGCTGAAAACAAACAGCTCGCTTGTTTTTGCGTTGACTCGCATACACACCACTTTTTTGCCTCCGTCGGGGCCGGTTCTGCCGTCGTCCTTGCAACGGGTAAGGCAGGTCCACGTCTTGCCCGCGTCAAGCGAACGCCATGTGCTTTTAACGTTGAAATAAGTGTTGCTGTTGCAGCCCGCATACATGATATCGGGGTTGTTCGGGTCGACACAAACGTTGTTTGTACCGTTGTATCCTATATCAACCAACTTAAGGTTACCGTTTGCCTTAAAGTTTTCGTCAAGCTGCACGCTGTAAACGTTGTAATTAAGGCTATTTTTGTCGGTACCCGAGCAAACAAAAAGCTCGTGGGTTTTATAGTTATATGCCAAATCCGAAAGTCCGTGGGCAGAAAGAATGGTAGTCCATGTCTTACCGGTGTCGGTTGAAACAACAATATCGCTTCCGTTTTTGCCAAAAAGCGCTCCGGAGCCGGAATAGTCAACGGTATATACGCCGGCGCAGTTGCGCATTCTTTCCCATGTATAGCCGCCGTCCTCGGTACGGTATTCGCCGAAAAAGGCGATTTTATCGCTGCCGATTACGCCGCAGCCTATTCGCGAGCCATAAATGTCTATTCCAAGCGATTGGAAAGTGTTTCCGCCGTCGTATGTAATCCAAAGCTTAATGGGGCCGAACATTTGGTCTGCTACGCCCGTGACAACCGTGTTTTTGTTAATAACATAACCGCCATAGGTCCAGCCACCCCAGCCCTTTCCGTCCCATTTCATATACTTCCACGAAACACCGCCGTCGGTTGAGAAAGCGCCGTTATAGTCCTGTGATGCGTAATAAATGTAGTCGGAATTGTTAACGTTAAAGTTGGTTTTATCGCCGGGGCAAATGCCGTTATAGCCATTATTGCTCCATTTGAAGTTTACGCCGCCGTCGGTTGACTTTGTCATAAAGCACCACGAAGCAAGAACCGTTTTTTCGTTGGTCGGGCTCCACGCAAACTTAACGTTATCGCTGTTCGCGGGGACAGAGGAATTGGTCGAATCGCGGTTTGCTCGCGTCCAATTCATTCCGCCGTCTACCGTGCTGTAAACATAGCCCGGATACTGACCCGATTTTGAGATAGTGTCGTCCATAAGCACCATGCGGTCGGGGTTTACGGGACTTACTCTCAAATAACAGGGAAACGCCATGTTAAGGTCGATATAGTTCCAATGTCTACCGAAGTTTGTTGAAATTGCAAGCTGGTATCTATTGGTTGTTTTATTTAAAATCGTTGCGTAAAGGTTGTTCGGCCTTGTATTTACGTAATCAAGCGCCAAAACCTCATGTTCAATAACGGTATTGAAGGTTTCGCCCTTATCGTCACTAATGTGAACGCCGTTTGAGTTACCCGTAGCAACCGCACCCGTCTTTGCGTTAACGAAAATATATCCGTTAGCGTATTTTCCGCTATCGTAAAGGATTTCCCACTTGGTTCCGCCGCTATCCGAACGGTAAATAAGTGACCTTGCGTCGTCGTCGTTAACCTTTTCGCGCGACCAATAAATGGTCATGCAGCCTTTTAACGTTTCGTCATAGCTTGTTTCGTCAAAAGCAACCTGATTCTTTGCGTTTCGGTAGTTTTTGGCGTCGCTTTTATAAACATAGTCCCACGTTTCGCCCGTATCGGTCGAAAGATACACGCCGTTTCCGTGGTGAACGCCCGAATTTGAGCCTATGCATATTACACGCTCCTGATTTTTCGGGTCAAACGCCATACCCGTTCCGCCGGCACTTTCCATACCGATTGAACAAGGATACCACGAATCTCCCGCGTCGGTAGACTTGTATATTCCGCCAACGTCGGTACCCATAAGCACCGTTTTTCCGTCGGGCGCAAAGGTAACGTATAACACCGCCTGGCAGCCTTCGCCTCCCGATATTCCTCTGTCCAGCATTTCCTTTGTTACCAAGGGAACCGCTTTCCAAATATCGGTATCGAAATAAACAGGCTTTATTTCCTCCTCCTCGGAGGAAACCTCGGCGGAGGTGACCTCGGAAACTACCGATGACACCTCGCCGTTATCTTTTTCGCTTTCGCCGCATGCCGCAACCGAAAACAGCACGGCAAGCACCAAAATAATACTTATAAGTTTTTTAAATTTAATCATTTTACCTCATTGCATATAATGCAAAAGCGCCGCAATGGTTTAAGTTCCTATAACTCTTTATACTGCCGGACGCGGGATTTTATACACGCCTGTACAGCCGCCGGCGGTAAACAATTCGCCGGTATTTGCGTTTACGCGAACAATTCCGGATACACGGCCACCTGCCGGTCCCTTGGTAACTCGGTCTTCGCCCGACTGCATAGTAAGAACTGTCCATGTTTTACCGCTGTCAAGAGAACGTATTACGCCTCTGTCCATATCCTCGGTACCTACATAAACGATATTGGGTTTTTCGGGGTCGATACATACTGAGGTTACAGAACCTGAACCACAACCGGCAGTTTTAAACTTGAACTCGCCTGCGTCGGGGTTACTAAAGTCAACGGTGTAAAGAATGCCGCCCGAAACGATAAACAAGGTCTTTGTGTTATAGTCGTATGCCATGTCATCAACGTTGGTTCCGATTGTACCAATCTTGTTCCATGTTTCGCCGTTATCCTTTGAATAGCAAGCGTAGTAGCCGCTATATGCGCCAAAGAGAAGTCCGCTTCCGGAATAGTCGGTGGTGTAAACCGCCTGGCAGCCGGTGCCACCCTTCATTTCGGACCATGTTTTACCGCCGTCGGTTGTGCGCCACTGGGCAAAGAAGGCGATTTTATCGTTTCCAACTACGCCGCAGCCAATCTTAGACGCACACCAAAGTTCCTCGCCGTTGGCGTTTGTAACCGCCTGGAAGGTCTCGCCGCCGTCGTATGTAATCCACATATATGTTGCGCCAAACATTGATTTCGCGTCGCCGGTTACAACGGTGTTCTTATTTATAACATAGCCGCCGTAGGTCCAGCCGCCCCAACCCTTACCGGACCATCTCATGTATTTCCATGTCTTACCGCCGTCGGTTGAGAAACCGCCGTTGTAGTCCTGAGATGCGATAAATACAAGGTTATGGTTATTTACGTTAAAGTTAAACTTACCGCCTACACAAATTCCGTTGTAGCCGTCGTTATTCCATTTAAAGTTTATACCGCCGTCGGTTGACTTACAAATAAAGCACCATGTAGCAAGTACGGTCTTTTCCTCGGTCGGGCTAAAAGCAAACTTAACGTTGTCGGAGTTTGCCGGTACCCAAGAGAGAGATGCATCACGGCCACCCTTTGTCCAGGTTTTGCCGCCGTCAGCTGTGCTATATACCCAACCCGGATATTTGCCCGCTCCGGAGATGGTATCGTCCATGATAACCATGCGGTTGGGATTAACCGGGCTTACTCGGAGATAGGTCGGCAAAATCATGTTGGTGAACATTTCTTTCTCCCAAGTTTTACCGAGGTTGGTAGACTTGGCAAGAACAAGGGCACCGTTATCTCTTGCGGTAGCATAAATGTTGTTGGTCTTTGTATAAACACAGTCCATTGAGAACACTTCGCCGCTGTAAACCTTGGTGAATGTAGCGGCCTTGTCGGTACTTACAAAGATACCCTTGCCGTTACCGACAATAAGAGCGCCGTCCTTGTTACAGTAAATGTAAGAACCGCCGTAATCCGCGCTGTTCTCAATCATAGTCCATGTTTCGCCGCCGTCGGTTGACTTATAAAGCGCGGGAACGCTGTCGCCGTTGTGCGAGCTTGATTCACGCGACCAGTAAACAATTGAGCTGCCGCCGATTTTCTCGTCATATGAGGTCGGGTCAAACGCAATTTGTGTACGAACATCGCGGAAGCCGCAAACGCGGGCGTTAAATACGCCCTTCCAAGAGCAACCGGCGTCAGTAGAAAGATAAAGTCCGTTTGCGTTGTTACCACCCGAGTTTGTACCGCAAAGAAGTACGCGGTTTTCGTTAGTCGGGTCGGCTACAATACTGGTACCGCCGGCTGCATGCATACCGGTGGTGCAAAGGTCCCAGTTGTCGCCGCCGTCGGTTGAGCGGTAAACGCCGCCTACGTCGGTTCCCATGAACGCAAGCTTGCCGTTTGTAGGCGCATAGCTAATGTAAAGCATAGCCTGGCAGCCTTCGCCGCCGTCATGACCGGCGTCCTTAATCGCCTTTGATACCATCGGCACCTGCTGCCAAATGTCGGTATCGAAATATGTACCTGTAAATGACTGTTTTTCCGCTTCGCTTGATGCTTCGCTTGAAACTTCGCTTGCTACCGAAGAGGCGTCTCCGGTATCTTTGGTACAGCCCGCAAAGCTTACCAAAAGCATAGCAACGCAAAGCAATAAGCTAATAAGCTTAAGTGTTTTTTTCATGATTTGGTCTCCTTCCGAAAGAAAAACTGTAAAAAAACTTTTATATGAACGAAGCTAAATTAAATAGCTTCGAGCTATACTATTTATTTCGCGTCAGGCGGACAACATTTAATCTTCCATACTCCTCGGCATCCGCAAAGCACAAACAATTCACGGGTAAGCGGGTTGATACGGATTTGTACGGGTTGTTTTCCGCCGTCGGGGCCGCTTCTGCCGTCGTTCGGCAAGCGGTTGAGCACCGTCCATGTTTCGCCGCCGTCAAGCGAACGCAAAACGTTCGGCATTCCGAACTCGGCATGAGAATAACAGCCGATATAGACGATATCGGGGTTTTCAGGGTCAACGCAAAGCGTCCATGCATGCTTTGACGGGTAGCTCAGCTTGGTAAAGCCGCTGCCGTCAAGCTTGATTTTGCAAAGCTCGCCCCAATTAAGGAAATAAAGATAACCGTTTTTATGGTTATATGCCATGTCTCCGATACGTGCGCCTTCGGAGAAGAATACCGTTTTCCAGGTAACGCCCTCGTCGTCGCTCATAACAATAGTGCTGTCCCAAAGAGTTCCAAAAAGGGTCTTTCCGGTATAATCATAGGCATGAACGCCGGTACAGCCATCCATGTATTCAAAGGTTTTACCCATGTCGCGGGTTACGCAGTCGCCGATAAAGGCAACCTTTTCGTTTCCGGGTACACCGCAGCTTATTTGTGAGCCGTGGATATCCATATCGGTCTTAACTATCGTTTTTCCGCCGTCGTAGGTTACGGCAATCTTTGTTTCGCCGAACATTCTGTCGGCTAAGCCGCAGAAGGTAACATCGTCGTTAAAGGTATAGCCGCCGTAGGTCCAGCCGCCCCATCTGTAGCCCGACCAGCAAACGTAGTTCCACGTTTTACCTGCGTCGGTGGTGTAGCCGCCGTTATAGTCCTGGGACGAAATTTCCATATAGTTCGGGTCGTTTACGTTCCAGCAAATTTTACCGCCGGGGCAAAGTCCGTTATAACCCGCGTTTTGCCATACGAAGGTTTTTCCGCCGTCGGTTGATGCGCAAATAAAGCACCACGTGATAAGAACCTTTTTCTCCTCAACCGGACTCCAGTAAAACTTCGTTTGGTCGTCGTTAGCCGGTACCCATGAGGCTTCGGCGTTTCTTTCCGACTGAGCCCATGTTTTGCCGCCGTCGGCGGTATAGTAAACCGGCATGCTCCAACTACCGCAAGCGGTAAGGCGGTCGTCCTGCATTACCATAAGGTCGGGGTTAACGGGAGATACTCGTAAGGCGGAGGGCCAACCGTCGGGGAAGGTTGAAGATTCTATATATGTAAAGCTATCGCCGCAATCGTACGACACAAGCAAGCCTTTTTGGGTGGTTGCGTAAATGCGGTCGGGATAGCTACGGATACAGTCGCCAAAAGTAAACATTTCGTCGGACAGCTTTTCAAAGGTTTCGCCCTTGTCCTTGGAGCGATAGAGACCCGTAGGACAAATTACGAACAACCAACCCTTTTCGCGGTGAACGTAAATACAAGCGTCGCCCATCATTTCGGTGTTTTTAAGCTTAGCCCATGTGTAACCGCCGTCGGTCGATTTATAAATTCCGGGGTCTTTTTCGGTGTCGTCGCGGTCAAAGTTGTTGCGGCTACCCTCTCTTGCCCAATATACAACGGCGCTTCCTCCGATTTTTTCGTCAAAGCTTGTTTCGTCAAAGGCAACTTGGTTTCTAAGGTCGCGGAAACCGCAAATTCTTGTTTGCATAATGGCTTCCCATGTAAGGCCCTTGTCGTTCGACATGTAAATTCCGTTTTGCGGGCAGCCCCATGAGTTTACGCCTATACCGATAACCTTATTTATATTATTCGGATCGTACGCAAAGCCGGTACATCCGCAGCCCTCGAAGCCTATTGCGGAGGGCGTCCAATGAACGCCGCCGTCGTCGGAACGGTACATTCCGCCTACGTCGGTTCCCATCATCCAATGTGTGCCGTCAATCGGGTCACATACAATATAAAGGCACGCCTGGCAGCCTTCGCCGCCCTCGTAGCCCTTTTCGACAAGCTCTCGGCTTATCATCGGTACCGGCTCCCAGACGTCGGTTTCAAAATATCGGTTTGCGAGTTTTTTATCTGACATTTGCTTTTTCTCCCCCAGTAATCGTGCGCTGATATGAACAAATCATGAACAAAAATGAACTTTTTTTATTGTAATAAAATTCGTTAAGTTCGTTTTTTGTTCAATTTGTATATTTTATCAAAACAGATATGTCATTTTGCACTAAAAAATATAAATTTCGGCTAATTTCTCAAAAAAAAGTCACAGATGAGGACAATAATCCATAATGATACTTTTTGATTATATCAACTGAACTATCAAATGTAAATAGACAAAAATGCACATTTTAATGGACAAAACCGAACTTTTTGTATTTACTTTGGGTCAACGCCATATTATAATGTCTTTAAAGGAGGTGGCAAAATGGCCGATTTTATTCGAATTGACTCGCAGGAGACGGCGGTTATAGGCGCGTCGGTTGCGAAAGACGAAGCTTGCCGAATAATATATATCACCGACGGAAGCGGTAAAATGACCATTGGCGATAAAACAATCCCCTTCGGCAAAAACGATATTTTTGCTATTCCTCCGGAAACCGAGCTTAGTACCGCCTCCGAAAGCGGATACCGACGTATAATGATTAGGATTGGCA
>JAFNUO010000128.1 GCA_017383985.1 Clostridia bacterium
CAAATACAAGTCCGCCCTTGTGGAGCAAGCTTAGCTGGTCGCAGGTATCCTCAAGCTCTCTAAGCGAATGAGAGGTTATGATGGCGGTTGCTCTGCGGTCAACTACGTCCTCGCAAATAAGCCGTTTTACAAGGTTTCGCATAACGGGGTCAAGCCCGTCAAAGGTTTCGTCAAAGAATATATAATCGGGACGGGTGGCAAGGGACAAAATGGTTGCCGCCTGACGCTTCATGCCTTTTGAAAAGGTGTTAAGGCTCGCCTTTGGGTTAAGCCCAAAGCCCGCCGTAAACTCGTTAAAACGGGCGAAGTCAAAGCTTGGGTAAACCGATTTATAAAGCTTTGCCATGCGGTTCATCGAAGCGCCCTGTAAAAAGTAAAGCTCGTCGGGCACAAACATGATTTTGCTTTTTACCTTTGGGTTTTCGTAAATTTCCTCTCCGTCAACGGTAACCTCGCCTTGGTCGGCGCGGTAAACGCCCGAAATTAAACGTAAAAAGGTGGATTTGCCGGCGCCGTTTGAGCCAACCATGCCGTAAATACAACCCGAATTAATTGTACACGAGATATTATCAAGTGCGATAAAATCGTCAAATTTTTTTACAACGTTTTGCGCTTTAATCATTTTCTTTACCTCCTGCCTCGTAAATTTGGTTGATAAGATAAATTAGTTCCTGTTTTTCAATTCCCGCAAGGCGCATTTCTTCTATTTGGTCTTTAAGCCCGTTTAAATGGGAACGCTTTTTCTTTTCAATGGCATAAAACGCGTCCTTTGAAACGAAGCAGCCCTTACCGGGAACCGATTGGATTATTCCGCGAAAATCAAGCTCGGAATATGCTTTTTGAACGGTGTTCGGATTGACCGAAAGCGTGAGCGACAGGCTTCGTACCGACGGCATTTGGTCTCCCGCCTTAAGTATTCCTTTAAGCACATATGTTTCAACCTGCTCAACAAGCTGTTCGTACACCGGACAACGTGACATAGGGTCAATGCTGAACATAACACCTCTCCTTTCGTTTTAACTGTACTACGCTACATAGTACACCTATAATATACAACCTCGTTTCCGTTTTGTCAATAGGGGAAAATAAAAAACCTGTCTTACTTTTTCGGTAAGACAGGTTTTGTCACGTTAAACTTATTAAAAATTAATCTTTTCGATTCCGCCCTTACGAAGTCGCCAAACGCAGGTAAAGCCCGCCTTTTTACACTCGTTGATTGCGTCGTCGAAGGCGAAATCAAGCGAATGGGCGTTGTGGGCGTCGCTTGATAAAATAACTCGGCCGCCGTTATTAAAAATAACCGAAAGCATTTGCGCCGACGGATAGGGGTTCATCTTTCCGTTGCGGTACATGGCGCCGGTATTAACCTCGAACATCATGCCCGGCTTTTGACGCAAAATGTTAAAAATGGCGTTTCTCGCAAAGCCCAAGTAATGGGGGTCGCGGTCGTCAAAAATATGTAACGTGTCGTTAAACTTAGAAATCAAATCGAAATGGCCTACAATGTGAACTCCGTCGCGAAGCGCCGCCTTTTCGCTTACTTCATAAAAGCGTTGCGCCATCGAAAGCGGGTCGCCGTCAAATTCGGTGTTTATAAGCTCAACAAGCTCCTCGGGAGTGTTGTCGACCGCGTAAATGCGGCCCGTGTTCTCGCCCTGAAGCTGGTGAACCGAGCTTATAACGTAATCGAACGGCGCAAGGTCAATTTCGGTGTCGGCGTCAAGCTCAATGCCCGACAAAATCTCAATTTTATCCTCGTATTCGGCCTTAAGCTTCGCAATTTCGTCCAAGTAAATGGGCAACCTTGTTTCGGCTATGGCGTAATCGTTTTCGTAGGGGAGCGGCGAATGTACCGAAAAGCCAAGCGACACAAAGCCCTTGTCTATGGCCTTTTGTATCATTTCGCGGGGCGACGAAATTCCGTCGCAGTAATTGGTGTGGGTATGGCAATTTGAAAGCACGTTAATCATTTTATACCTCTTATAGCCTTTTCATTTTATTTATTTTACAACATTTTCGGGCTTGCCGTCAAGAAAGGCGGAAATATTACCGCAAACAATACCCATAAGCCTTTCTCTTGTTTCAAGCGGAGCCCAACCGATATGAGGCGAAAAGGTTACGTTTTTCGCCTTTCTTAAAACGCAATCTTCGCTCATCGGCTCAACGGTTAAAACGTCAATTCCCGCACCCGCCAGCTTTCCGCTTTCAAGCGCGTCAAAAAGCGCCTTTTCGTCAACAACGCCGCCTCTTGCCGTGTT
This sequence comes from Clostridia bacterium, assembly GCA_017383985.1. GTDB lineage: Bacteria > Bacillota > Clostridia > Oscillospirales > Acutalibacteraceae > UMGS1976. The sequence goes on from JAFNUO010000128.1 coordinate 2,259, forward strand.
GACAAAATATGCGCCGTCTTTGAATTTTTTAAAGCTTTCCGCGTTAAACATTTTCGCCGATTGCTCGTTAAGCGGACAATGAACCGAAACGATATCGCTTTTTTTAATAAGCTCGTCGAAGGTAACGAATTTAACCGAGTTGTCCTCCTCGGGGTTGCGTTTGAATACTAAAACGTTCATGTCGAACGCCTTTGCGATTCGCGCAACCTGCTTGCCGATTTTGCCGTAGCCGATAAGACCTATTGTTTTCCCTGCAAGCTCGGCGGCGGGGAATACAAAGGGCGAAAAGGTCTCGCTTTGCAACCAACCTCCGTCTTTTACAAAACGGTCGTAATCGGCAATCCGCGAATAGTGGTTTAATATAAAACCAAAGGTCTGCTGAGCGACCGAAGCCGTTGAATAACTGCCTGCATTGCAAACGGTTATTCCCGCTTTTTCGGTATACGCCGTGTCGATGTTGTTATATCCCGTCGCAAAAAGACAAATGAGCTTTAAGTTTTTTGCGTCTTTAAGGTTATCCTCGCAAAGCACCGGCTTGTTACAAAGGATGGCGTCGGCGTCCTTAACTCGCTCGGCGATAAGCTCGGGCGGAGTAAGCTGATATACGGTAACCTTGCCGAATTTATCGAGCGGAGAGAGGGACAAATCCCCCTTTGTAACCGTTTGAGCGTCAAGTACAACTATTTTCATTTCTTTTTCTCCAACTTGTGCTTAGAGCCGTCCTTTTCAACAACCGTAATGCTGTTAAGCTGGCCCTCAAGGCTGGCCTTAAAGCTGTCGATATAAGCTCGGCGCAAAACCGCCTGCTCGGCCTTTTCCTCTTCGGTAAGGCCAACCTCGCGTTGCTTTTTTGCAAGCTCGTTTATTCTTTTAATTTGTTGTTCAGTAACCATATTATTTACCTATTCGTTTATAATTTTTTTAAGCCCCGTTTTGTTTATAAGAATGTAAACCGGAACTCCGAAAATATAGCAGGCGATAACCTGACCTATAAATACGCTTAACGCCTGAATAAAAAATCCGACCAAAAATCCGTGACCCTCAATCGGCAAGTAAACGCTAAGCTCAAGCCCGATTATAATCATGTTGAATATAACGGCGGGGAGGGGGGTAAGCCACGGAATACCGCCAATTTTGACCTTGCGAAGCTTATATCCGACAACCGCCGATAAAAGCGTTGCCGTCGTTCCGCAAATCATGTCAATGGGGTTAAAGCTGAAAATATTTGCGACAAGGCAGCCGACGGTAAGACCCGGTATTGCGGCGGGAGTAAAGGCGCAAAGCATAATCAGCGACTCCGAAAAGCGGCATTGAACCATGCCGTAGGACAGCGGCGAGATAACAACCGTCATAATAGCATAAAGCGCGGCGATAACCGCGCTTTTTACTATAAATACAGTGCTTTTTCTGTTTTTCATGTTAAACAACTCCGTAGTTTTATTTTAAGTCAGGATTTTGCGAACTGACTTTTTTAATTATTCCTCCGTTTTTTCCTCTTCTTCGGGTAAACGGACTATTGTAACGCGCTCAATGCGGCGCTCTTTAACCTCTTCAACCGTGAATTCACAACCGGAAACAACAACAACGGGTTTTTCGTCCTCGTCGGGTATACGTCCGATAATGGACATAATCATACCCGAAACGGTGTCGTATTCGCCTTGGGGCAGTTTAATTCCAAGCTCTTCCTCAACCTCTTCGATGTCGGTCATGCCGTCAACGGTATAGGTTGTTTCGTCAAGCTGCTCGAAATCCTCTTCCTCGTCGTCGTATTCGTCCTGCATGTTGCCTACAATCGACTCAAGCAGGTCTTCTATCGTAACTATGCCAACAACGCTACCGTATTCGTCGGAAACTATGGCAAGCTGAATTCTTTTTTCGGTCATTTCGGAGAAAAGCTCTCCGCATTTTTTGGATTCGGGAACGAAATAGGGTTTTCTCATAAGATGAGCAATACCGCGCTTCGGTAAATCCTGACCTACGTATTTAAGCAGGTCTTTTACATAAAGGACACCCTTGATGTTGTCAAGCTCGTCGTCATAAACGGGTATACGGGAATAACCCTCTTCAATAGCCGTTTTAACGATTTTGTCGTAGCTTTCGCTTATATCAATGGCAACCATTTCGGTGCGGTGGGTCATAACGTCGGCGGCAACAATATCGTCAAATTCAAAGATATTGTTAATCATTTCCTTTTGGCTTTCCTCAATTACGCCCTTTTCCTCGCCTACGTCAACCAGCATACGGATTTCTTCCTCGGTGACCGCCTGAGGGTCGGCGTCGGGGTTGATTCCAAAAAGGCGTAAAAGCCCGTTGGTCGATACGCTTAAAAGCGCAACAATCGGTCGAACGCAGCCCTTTATAAAAAGCAAAATGTCAACTATGCGGAAGGAAATAGCTTCGGGGTTGTGCATAGCCAAACGTTTCGGGAAAAGCTCGCCCAAAACAAGCGAAAAATAGGAAATTGTAAGGGTAATCAGTACAAGCGAAACCGAAGAAATAACGCCTACGGTTGCGGCGCTTTCTATGCCAAAAACGGTAACAAGCCAGTCGGTAAGCAGCTCGCTGAACGAGGTTGCCGCAACGGCCGAGGTTAAGAAACCGGCAAGGGTGACGCCAACCTGAATTGTCGAAAGGAAACGCGATGAATCCTCCGTTAACTTTAATACTTTTTTAGCCTTTTTGTGACCGTCCTCCGCCATTTTTTCGATTTTAGAATCGTTAAGGGTGA
>JAFNUO010000129.1 GCA_017383985.1 Clostridia bacterium
AAAAGCACTTGCTTTAAGCAAGTGCTTTTAAATTTTTATTTTGTCTAAACGTACGTTTGATTACAACGTATTTCGGTGATAAAATTTATCCGATAAATTAATTTTATTAAAAAAAGCAGGCTTTATAAAAAGCCTGCTTATTTTTTATTCTGAAACTGTTTGGGTTTCTTGTTCTTTTATGTGCTTTTTCTGTATAACAACGCAGCATATAAAATTGATAAGCGCCGACATTCCCCAGGAAATAGGGTAAGAAATATAAATAACGCCGAGCGACGGAAAAGCGGCAAACGCCGAAAAAATCCAAACAATACGAAAAATACAGGTAAAAAACAGCGTAACAAAGGTTGCTGTAAGCGACTTCCCAAATCCACGTAAAACGCCCGAACCAATTTCCATAAACGCAAGCAAGAAATAACAACTGAACATATACAAAAATCGTGTTGTTGCCGTTTCAAAAGCAATCATGTCGGCTGTATTTTCGCTTGCCGCAACGCCGTATAATGATAAAAGCGGCGTCTTAAATATAAGCATAATTGCCGTAAAAAATCCCGCAATACAAAAGGTTATAAAGTAACAGTTTTTCATAACCGATGAAATTCGTTTATACTTTTTCGCGCCTGCGTTTTGCCCCGTGAAAGAGGTTGCCGCTTGGTAAACCGAGTTTGTTGCAGTATACGCAAAGCCTTCAAGGTTTCCCGCGGCGGCGTTGCCCTTTACAACCGGCTGATAGGTAACGTCGGCGGGCGTAACCATGTTGTTAACCTTAATTATCGATGACTGAATTATAAGGTTGGACAGCGAAAATAATGCCCCCTGAATTCCCGCCGGTAAACCGATTTGGATAATGCTTATAAGCGCGGTTTTGTCAATTTTAAGCTTTTTAAACGAAAATTTGCAATCGCTCTTTTTTCTTGCTAAGCAGATAAGCAAAATTACCGCCGAAGCCGCGTTTGCGATTGTTGTTGCAAGCGCAACGCCCTCAACCGAAAGTCCGCAAACAAGAACGAAAAAAAGATTAAGTAAGACATTCAAAAGTCCAGTACCCGACATAACAAATAGGGGAGTTTTTGTGTCTCCTTCGCCGCGAAGTATAGCCACAACATAGTTGGTAACCGACAAAAACGGCGTTCCTATAAAATAAATCGTAACGTATTTTACCGCAAGTTGAAGCATGTTTCCGCTGTTACCCATTATTATAAGAATAGGCCGAGCCGACAAAATTCCGATTAATCCGCCCGTTATGCCGAAAATAACGCTTACGCAAATTGAGGTGTGTACGGCACGGGATACATTTTTTTGGTCGCCAATACCTATGTTTCTTGCCACAACAACGTTTGCGCCAACCGAAAAACCGATAAAAATGTTGACAAATAAATTTATCATCGGCGCCGTTAATCCTATCGCACCAACGGCATTCGGCTCGTGCGATAAGCTTACTATAATCATGTCGGCGGCGTTGTAAAACACCTGTAAAAGATTGGTGACCATGAGGGGAAGTACATACTTTAAAATTTTACCGAAAAGCGGCCCCTCTGTCATGTTAATTTTACTTTTATTCATTTTATACCTTCTGAATTTCTTTTGATGTCTTAATTATAAAACTAATTTTTCTAAAATCAACCTTAATTTGTGATAGTAAAAAGTTTGTTAATTTTTTATCAAAACCGCTTGACAAAGGCATTATATGTGCTATAATTGTCTCAAATGAGACAGAAAGTGAGATAAATATGTTTGACGAAAGAAGTCACAGTATTTTTAAAGGTGTTGATGAAAATACACTCAGCTTGTTTTTAAACGATGTCCGTTGTGAGCGCATTTGCGTAGAAAAAGGAAATGCTATTTTCAGTCCGTCTGTCTACCGAAAAAGCGTAGGAATTATAACCGAGGGTAGCGCAACGGTAAGAAAAAAACATAATAACGGCGAATTTGTTGTAATGCGTCGAATGGGTGAGGGCGATATTTTCGGTGTTGCGGCGCTTTTTAACCAAAGCGAGCAATATGTAACCGAAATATTAGCCGACAGCGATTGCAAAGTAACTTTTTTTAGCGAAGAAATGATTGCCGAGTTGCTTAAAAACGACACAAATTTTGTAACCAATTACATTTCCGCTTTAAGCAACCGCATAAATTTTCTTAATATGCTTATCTCCGGCTATTCTGCCCAAACCGCTTGCGGAAAACTGTCCCATTTTCTTATTATGAACGAGCAAAATTCGGTCGTGACCGTTAATTACAGCATGACCAAGCTTTCCGACCGCCTCGGAATTGGTAGAGCCTCGCTTTATAGAGCGCTTGACGATTTTGAAGCCGACGGAATTATCCATCGTGACGGTAAAAATATCTTTATTAAGGATATAAATACATTAAAAAAATTCATTTAACGGAGGAAAAAAGAAAATGAAAAAAAGTATTAAATTATTAGCTCTTATTGCCGCTGTTGTTATGACGGTTGCTATGTTTGCCGCTTGCGGAAACTCTACTGCCGACGTATCGTCGATTGAGCCCGCTACAAGCGCCGAGCCTGCCGAAAAGATTAAGGTTAATGTCGGTACTTTAAAAGGTCCTACCGGAATCGGTATGACATGGCTTCTTGACGGCGCGGATAAAGGCATCGCAAAGAACGATTACGCCTATACTATCGCCGCCGCTCCCGACGAGCTTACCGGTAAGCTTGTTTCCGGCGCGCTTGATATTGCCGCCTTACCGACCAATGCCGCAGCCGCTCTTTACAAAAAATCAAACGGCGGAGTTAAGCTTCTTGCTCTTAACACTCTTGGTGTGCTTTATATCCTTGAAAACGGCGAAAACGTTAAATCGGTTGCCGATTTAAAGGGAATGAAAATCGGTGCAAGCGGTCAGGGCGCCGTTCCCGAATTTGTTCTTGACTATGTTCTTTCCGAAAACGGAATTGACCCCGAAAAAGACGTTACCATCGAATGGTTCGATGAGCATAGCGAGCTTGCCGCTCAAATGCTTGCCGATAAAATCGACGTTGCAATTGTTCCCGAACCGTTTGTAACAACAATTACAATGCAGAATAAAGAAATCCGCGTTGCCCTTAATATGACCGAGGAATGGGATAAGGTAGCCGATTGCGCCCTTTCAATGGGTTGTATCGCCGTAAGAACCGAGTTTGCCGAAAACAATCCCGAAGCGGTAAAACTTTTCCTTGATGAATATGCCGCATCGGTTGAAAAGGCAAATAATAGTATTGACGAAACCGCTAATCTTTGTGTACAATATGAAATAGTAGCGAAGGCGCCTGTTGCTGTTTCTGCAATTCCGCGTTGTAACATGGTTACCGTAACCGGAAACGAAATGGTAACCCAAATTTCCGGTTTCTACGACCTGCTTTTCAAGTTTAATCCGCAGCTTATCGGAGGAGCACTGCCCGATGACAACTTCTACTACAAAGCAAGCTAAGTTAATAAAACTTTATAAAATAATTATAGTTACGGGCATATGGCTCGGACTATGGTTTTTGATAAGTGCTGTTATTGATAAGGAGATACTTTTTGTATCTCCTTATCGTGTTGTTTTGACCTTTAAGGAGCTTGTTACCGATTTGGCTTTTTGGAGGTCGGCGGGGATGTCAATTTTTCGAGTATCGGTTGGCTTTATAATCGGTATGCTTTTTGGAATAATATGCGCCTTACTTGCGCATAGATTTGACTTTTTCCGTTTGTTTATAACCCCGCTTTTAACGGTTATAAGAGCAACGCCCGTGGCTTCCTTTATTATCCTTGCGCTTGTATGGATTACTAACGACTCAAACGTACCTATTTTTATATGTGTTTTAATGGTATCTCCCATTGTATGGGGTAATGTTACAACGGGACTTGACCGAATTGATAGGGGCTTGCTTGACATGTCCCGCGTTTTCCGCTTTAAAACGGCTAAAAGAATAAGATTTATTTATATCCCGTCGGTAATGCCGTACATAATGTCCGCCGCAACTACGGGACTCGGCCTTGCGTGGAAAGCGGGTATAGCCGCCGAGGTGCTTTGTACGCCTGCGTTTTCTATCGGAAAATATATTTATAATTCAAAAATTTATCTTGAAACGCCGGAGCTTTTCGCTTGGACAACTCTTGTCGTTTTACTAAGCGTTGCGCTTGAAAAAATTCTAGTCTTTGTAATGAAAAAGACGCTTAAACGATATAATGTCGGAGGTGACGCAAAAGGTGATTGAAATTAAAAATCTTAACGTCTCCTTCGGCCGAAAAAAGGTTATTGACGGAATAAATCTTATGTTACCCGAAAAAGGGCTTGTTGTAATTTCTGGGCCGTCGGGTTGCGGAAAAACAACCTTTTTGCGCGCCGTTATGGGACTTCAAAAATATAAAGGCGAGATAAAAACACCGAAAAATACAGTTATATCTGCGGTTTTTCAGGAATCGAACCTTTTGCCGTGGCTTAGCGCCGCCGAAAACGTTGCCATAGTTGACGAAATTAATGACAATAATATAATTAAAGCAAAGGAATTGCTGTCGACCCTCGGCTTTGCCGATGACGATATGCAAAAACGTCCCGCTGAGCTATCTGTTGGTATGATGAGGCGTGTCGCCGCCGCAAGAGCTATGATGATTTCGGCGGACATTCTTATTTTAGACGAGCCTTTTGCGGGACTTGACGAAAATAATATCTCGGTTGTGTCCGAATTGCTTTTGTCGCGCCGCGAGGAGCAGCTTATTTTGCTTGTAACCCATGTTGGAGATTTTGACGCCGATATGGTTTTTGACCTTAACGAGTTATAATCTGGAGGTTTGTCCATGCCCGGGCTTATTACGCATAATTTGGTTGCCTTGTCCGCAACCGAAAAAATTGGAACGGCCGATATTTCCGCCTTTTTGCTTGGCGCAATCGGCCCCGATGTATGCTATTTTCATCGTGCAATGCCGTGGCAAAGGGGCACATTACGTAATTTTGGCAAGAAAATGCATTATTCTGACCCAAATATGCTTTTTAACTTAATGAACGATATTGCGCTTAAAAACGATAACCCTTCTGTTAAAAGCTTTGTCGAAGGCTTTTTGTGCCACTATGCGCTTGATTCTACGGTACATCCCTTTGTATACGCCGCAATCCCGCGTTACAAAAATGATAAGCACGTTAAATATAATAACAGTTTTATTCATAACTTAATTGAATATAAAACCGACGCCCTTATTTTGATTAAAAAGAAAGGGACGAGCATAAAATTGCTTGACCTTGAAAGCGTTATTCCTACCGAAAATAAAGCCGTTTTGGCGGCGTCCTTGGTTATGACAAGCGTTGTAAACGAGCTTTTTGCCGACAAACCTGTATCTAAGGAAAAATTTATTCAGGCGTATGCCGATTTGTCATATAATACGTCGCGTATGCAAAAGGTTGAATACGCAAAGGTGAAAAATCTGGCCAGGATAGAAGATTTGTTCCATATCGGCCCCGCTTTATCTCCGCTTTTTTGGGGTGAGCCCGATTATAGCTATGATTACATGAATCTTAAGCATAAGAATTGGGCTAATCCAAACGAACCTGACGTTATATTTAACGACAGTTATATTGACCTTACCGAAAAGGCCGTTGACTATACCTGCGAGCTTGTAACTAAGCTAAGAGCCGCACTTGACAGGGGTGAAAAAGCGGAGTATAGTTTAGATAAGCTATTTGTAAACGGCAAAAGAATTGAGGATATGAAATGAAAACAATAGAGAGCTTTCTTGTTGACCATACCGTTTTAACGGCGGGAATTTATCTTTCCCGTGTCGACGGCGACGCCGTGACCTATGATTTGCGGCTTAAACGCCCTAATGTCGAAAAGGTGCTTGATAACGCACCTATTCATACTATTGAGCATCTTTTTGCTACCTACGTACGAAATTCGAAGTATAGCGAAAGTATTATTTACTTTGGCCCAATGGGTTGTCGAACGGGATTTTACTTTATTGTCCGCGATAATATGAGCCACGAAACGGTTGTATCGCTTGTAAAGGAAGCCTTTAATTTTATTGCCGCATATGACGGAGAAATCCCCGGAGTAAGCGCAAAGGAATGCGGCAATTATTTGGACCACGACCTTGACGGCGCAAAGCGCGAAGCGGCGATTTATGCCGACGCAATAAAAGACCTTACCGCCGACGATATTTATTATAAGGCTTAAATTTTATTGAGAATTACCCGGTTTTGTGATATATTAAACGTAATAAAATTAAAGAGGTAAAATTAATGGATATCTTTAATGAACAGCTTGTAACAAGAAAAAAATCGCCGGTTGAAAAAATGTACAAATACGGCATAATTGCGCTTGCCGCAATGCTTATTTTCATTTTATTGGTGTTTGTAACCCTGCCTTTGGTAGGACGGTTTTATGCGTTTTTAATGTTTATTCCGCTTTTTGGTTGCTTAGGAGTTTATTTTCTTGCAAAAAAGCTTTACGGCGCCCTTGATATCGAGTTTGAGTATGCGCTTACTAACGGCCAATTTGACGTTGATAAAATTGTTAACCGTACCGACCGAACCCGTCTTGTAAGCTTTGATTGTGCCGATATCGAAAAGTTTGGTAAATATACTTCCGATATAAAAACCGACGGCTATAAAACACGAATTCTTGCCGCCAACGCCGATAGCGAAAATCTTTACTACTTTACCGTAAAGACTACCAAAACCGGTAATACAATTTTGATAATCGAGCCTAACGAAAAAATGCTCGAGGGAATAAAGCTTTGTATTCCTCGACAGATTTATTTCGATGTATTCGGTAGGAATTGACACCGTCGAAATCGAACGAATTGAGCGTTCGATAAAACGGGAAAGCTTTGTTAATAAGGTTTACGGGGATGATGAGCTTGCTGAAATCAAAGAGCGGCGAGAGCATCCCCGTTCTTTTGCTGTTTGCTTTGCGGCGAAGGAAGCCTTTTCTAAAGCGGTTGGAACGGGAATTTCGGGCTTTTCTCTAAGCGAGGTTCAGCTTTTGCATAATGAAAAAGGCGCGCCGTATCTTAAGCTTTGCGGAAATGCGTTGGCTTTGGCAAAGGGACTAACCTTTTCGGTAAGCGTAACCCATACCGACAGTATTGCAACGGTAATAGTTTTAGCGTACGGAGAGTGAAATAATGAGAGTATATAATAAGGCTCAAATAACCGAAATTGAATCCAACTGCGAAAAAAACGGAGTTATAACGCTTGAACTTATGGAAGCCGTAGGTAAAGCGGCTTTTAACGAAACTTGCCGAATTTTCGGGGATAATATAAAAAGCGTAGCAGTTGTTTGCGGAAACGGAAACAACGGGGGAGACGGCCTTGTTGCGGCAAGATATTTTGCCGAAAAAGGCGTAAAAACAACCGTAATCCTTGCTTTTGGCGAAGTTAAAACCGATAACAGTAAGGCCGTTTTTGAAAAACTTGGCAACGTCGAAGTAATAAACTATGCAACCGATAAAGCTTTTGCTCACGATGCTTTAAATAACTCCGACGTTATTATTGACGCCGTTTACGGCATCGGATTTCACGGCGAAATCCCGAGCAATATCGCCGAGCTTACCTCACTTATGGCGAAAAATTATAATAAAACGGTTGCCTTTGACCTGCCGAGCGGCGCTGAATGTGACAACGGTCAGATATCGGCCAACTGCGTAAAAGCGGCGTATACGCTTGCTTTTATTGCGTGCAAGCCGTGTCATTTTCTTTACCCGTCGGCGGAATATTGCGGCAAGGTAATTGAAGTAAGCCTTGACATAGCCGAAAAATTATATGTTGACCAAACGATTTTTCTTGTAACCGACGAAATCGTAAAACCCATTGTCGGAAATAAACGCCCAAAGGATTGTCATAAATACGATTTTGGAAAAGCGTTGCTTATTTGCGGCTCATACGGCATGGCGGGTGCGGCAAAATTGGCGGCTACAGCGGCTATAAAATGCGGCGCAGGACTTGTTTCGGTGTGTCTGCCTAAATCTATTTACCCGATAGTTGCGTCTAATTTAAGCGAGGCGGTTTTTAGCCCTCTTTACGAAACCGAAAAGTGCAGAATATCTAAAGAAAATTCTGAAAAAATAACCGAGCTTGTTTTAAACGCAAGCGCTACGTTAATCGGTTGCGGAATGGGCTTAGACGACGATACGGCGGAGATTGTAAAATCCGTTATAAATAACTCAAAAAATCCCGTTGTGGTTGACGCCGACGGTATAAATTGCGTTTCGCGGCATATAGATATTATTAAGGAAAATAAAGCGCCGCTTATATTTACTCCGCATATGGGCGAAATGAGCCGTATTTGCGGTCTAAATGCCGACGAAATAAAGCGGGATATAATAAACGTGGGTAAAAGTTTTGCCCAAGAATATGGCGTTATTCTTGTTTTAAAGGGAGCAAGAACGGCGACCTTTACTCCCGACGGCCGTGTTTATATTAATTTAAGCGGGAACAGCGGTATGGCTACTGCGGGTGCGGGGGATATGCTCGCCGGAATGATTGTGTCTTTGCTTGCCCAAGGGATTGAACCGACAGTTGCCGCATATACCGCCGTTTATCTTCACGGAAAAAGCGGAGACATAGCCGCAAAGCGTTGTTCCGAGCGCTCAATGACGCCTACCGATATGATTAATTTGCTTGGTGATATTTTCCTTTACTTTGAAAACTAAAGGGGATTTATCATTGAATTTAAAGCGTTTAATGTCGTTAATTTTGGCGGCGACTTTGCTTTTTTGCGGTTGCGCCGAAAGGATAAAAGGGCCAACTCCCGTGACGACGGGCTTTTCTTCTGATGTTGAGATAAATTACGACGATAATATTTACAAGGGAAAGGTTTATTTTAATAACTCAAACGATTTTAAAGCAACTTTTTCGTACCCCGAAATTATATCAGGGCTTGAAATTGTTTATAATGCCGGCGAAACCAAGGTGACCTATAAAGGGCTCAATTTTTCGGGTATGTATGATATGTCGGCCCTTAATATGTTATCCGACGCGTTAAAAAAGCTTGAAACAAATCCTGTTCCAAACGATGAAGGGGAATACGATTACGATAAATTTGAAATAAAAGTGAATGACAAGGGTTTTATCACCGAAATTTATTTCGACGATATTGATTTAAAAGCGATATTTAAAAATCAAAAGCTTATATAAAAAAATCGGTCTTTATGACCGATTTTATTTTTTTGGACAAATTTTAATTAATTTTTTATCAATAACGGCTCCGAATAAATATTATGTTATAAAGCATGTTTAAAAAATAGTTTTCATGGTAAAAATACTGTTAGCGAATTGATTTTGGAGCGTGAATAAAATTGACTATCAGACGAGGGGACATATATTATGCCGATTTAAGTCCGGTTGTAGGCTCTGAACAGGGCGGGATACGCCCTGTTTTGATTGTTCAAAACGATGTCGGTAATAAATACAGTCCCACTGTTATAGCGGCGGCAATTACAAGCCAGCGGGATAAAACAAAGCTGCCTACTCATATCCGTGTTGACGCCGGCCAATCGGGTTTGGCAAAGGATTCTATTGTGCTTCTTGAACAAATCCGAACGATTGACAAGCAACGATTAAAAGAGCGAATGGGACGTCTTGATAACGGCTCAATGAACATGGTTGACCATGCCTTATCGGTCAGCTTCGGACTTCAAGATGAACTTAATACTGTTACATAAATATCAGTAGCAGTAAAAAACCTCCCGTGGTAAATACCACAGGAGGTTTTTGTTATTTGTCGTTAATTACTTAATGATATCAACTGACATCTGGTTCATAACAACGCCTCTCCAAAGCTCGTAGTTATAAATTGAAGCGGTGGAGTAGTAGTTTTCGTTAGGAACTTCGCCGGAAAGGAGAATTTGTTTAACTCCGGTAACAAGGCTTTCTTTTATAAGCATAACCTTGCCTTCCTTGTAGCGGAGAGTGTATTTACACTGGGTTGTGTCGTAGTTAGCGGTGGTGGTGTCGATTACCTTGCCGTCATAAAGCAGCTCGAACTTCTTACTACTGTCGATAATTCTTGCGGTAATCTTGCCGACCGACATGTTAATGTAGTACTTGTCGCCATAGGAAATAGCGAAGTTAATGGTATCTCTCATAACCTGGCTGTAAGCCCAGTTGTTGCCGAGTTCAAATGTTTCGGCGGTTTCGAGCCATACGTCAAAGCCGTTAAGATAAATTTCGTTATTGAAATATGCGGTCTTGCTCGATTCGGTGAATAAATGAGCGTCGGCTGCATTAAACGAGGTGTTGAACAGGTTAACCGGCATCTCAGTCTTAGCGGGATCGGTCTCAACGGTTACCGTGCAGTAAGCGCTGACGTTGCCGGAAAGGCTTGTTGCGGTTATGGTACATGTGCCCGGTTTATTTGCGTGGACGTTACCTACTGTGTCAACTGTTGCGATGTTGTTGTTGCTGGAAGTCCAAACAACGGTTCTGAAGTTGGCGTTTTCGGGGGTGTATGTAACGGAAAGAGTATCGTCATAGCCCTCGTAAAGGGTGATGCTTGACTTGCTGAGCGCAACGGAGTTAACCATTACTTCCAACTCGCCGCTTGTTTCGGCTTTGTTTCTTGCAAGAACGTCGTCAGCGATGCGTGTGAACCAAGCGTGACCCATTTTAGCCTGACCCTGTTCGTTCGGGTGAGTACCGTCGTTGGAGTTAAAGTCTCCGTTTGCGCCGGAAAGGTTGGTGGCGCCGCAAAGGTCAAAGTATTTTACATCATAGCCTTCGTCAACAAGGTCTTGTACCCAGATATGAAGGTTAGCGTTTTGAGCATCAGAATAGGAGTAGCCGTAACGATTCTGGTAGTTGTAGTCGGGTGAGTGGCCGTTATCCTGGTTAACCATGGTTGCACAGTAAAGGGTGATGTTCGGCTGACGCACAAAGATTTCACGGACAAGATTTTTGTATTCGTCCTCGAAAATATGTCTGCCGGTTTCGCTGTCAACAAGCGCAACGTTACGGAAATAGTTGTTATGGCCAATCATCATAAGGCCGATATCGGCAACGTCGGTGGGTTTACCTTCTTCGTCGTAGGGGAAGATGTTCGGGAGCTCGTTGTAAATGCCGCCGCTTCCGCCTGAGGTGGTCGGGCCTACGAACCATCCGCTCCAACCTGCGTGATTGTAGTAGTCGGAGGTTACGCGGGGGTCGGGGCTCTGTCTCGGGCCGACAAATTTAATGTTAGCGCCGGCACTGTAAAGCTCTTTTGCGAGCTGAGTTCTGTAACTGTTAAAGGTACCCATACCTTCGGTAATGGAGTCGCCGATTGTAACAATACGAACCTGCTTTCCGAGTAAGCTTTGTTCGGAAGCAATGGTTTGGTCAATGTTTTTGATGCCGAGCATGTGCAAGGAAAGATGGAGCATATCGGAGGCATCGTTTTTGTTGTTATCGGAGATATCGCCTGCGATAAAGTTAAGTCTTGTAAGCTCGGAGTTGCCAAGAACCGATTGCATTAAAACAACCGAGTCGGCAATTTCGATTACACCGTTGCCGTCAATGTCGCCGTAAACAACAACGGTGAATTGGTCAACGATGCTGCCGTCGGAATTAACGGATACAACGCAACCGGTACCGAGGTTGTCGGTGTCGGCCATAGCGGCGTTGTTTAAGTTTTTAGCGGTAAGGGTGTAGTCTGAAAATACATCCTTAAGTTGGGAAAGGGTAGTACCCGGCTCGATACCGACCAAAATACGGCCGATTTCGACATCGGTGATGAATTTTGCACCGTCGGGTATAACGTACTCTGCCGCGCTTACCGTAACCGGTACAAAAACACTAATAGCTAAAATTGCAATAGCAATAATACAGCTAAGCGTTTTGTTAATCTTTTTCATTAAAGTCAATCCTTTCGGCTTTAAGTTATAAGGATTATTATACAACTTTTTGATAATATATAATATAGCCAAATAACACAAATAACTAAAAAATTATTGTTTAAATAAAACAAAAATTAAATAATGTTAGAAATTGAGATGTTTCCGATAACGCAAAAACGCTCTCCTTCGTTAGAATAAATTTCTAAACTTGACGGAGTAAAATCAATGCATTTGTTTACGGTTATTAATGTTTCTCCGCCTTTTAAAAGCGTAATTTGGCCGTTATCATAGCAAAGAGTATATGTGCGTGTTTCAATTTCGTGATAGCTGTTCCATTCGCCGAGAACTTCGCCGTTAAATAACACTTGCGCCGAAGTAACTCCGTCAATAATACGAACTTCCAACCCGCCGAGTTTAAACGAAAGATAGTTGCCGAAGGGAACGCCTCTGTTATCGTTTACCATGTAATCAAGTCTTACTTTAAACCTGTTTGAGAGGTTGAATTTCTCCTTTGTGGAAACGCTTAATTCTCGGCGAATAAACCACATGACAATTTTATTATCGGATATCATGCTGGTGTCGCCAGTCCAGTTATCTGCGTTCGAAAAAAGCCCGTCAATTATAACCGATTCTTGCTCAACAACGGCTTCGTTTACGGATACATTACATTTTGCGGTAAGTCCGCTTTTGACATGCGTAGCGGTAATTGTTGCGTTGCCGCATTTTTCGGCCGTAATTCTGCCAAGTGAGTCAATGATAACTGCGTCGCTGTCGCTTTCCCATAAGGTTGAAAATTCGTACGGCGTTTCGGGTGAAAAAACAGGAGCTAACTGAAACTCGTCGCCAACCTTTAAGGATAACTCGCTTTGATTTAGTTTTAATCCGCTGACTTTAACATCGTCGCTTCGTTCTTCGGTTTGCTCGTTAAGCTTTTTAGCAATAGGTAAAATGTTATCGAACCAAACCTTTGCGATTTTTTCCTGACCTATGTCGTTCGGGTGGGTGTTATCGTACGGTTTAAAATCAACCTGCCCCAAATTTGAGCAGGTTGCGATATCAACGAAATAAACGTTGTGTCCCTCTGCTTTTAATTTGTCGCAAACCGACGGAAGCAAGGCGTTAAGTCCGCTTAACGCAGGGTCGTCGGGGGAATTTCCTGCCTTTGAATAATTCATTGTTCCGACGAAAATATGAGCGTCGGGCTTATACTTAATTACTTCATGAACAAAATTGTAGTAAACCTCATCAATGCGGTCAAGGTCAATTGCTTGGAAATAGTTATTTCTTCCCATCATAAGCAAAACAATATCAACGTCGCTTTTCATAACGTCGGGAAGACGCGAAAAAATGTTTCCGCTACGGCTGTTATCGGGGCCTATTGTGTTTCCGCCGTATCCGGCGTGATTTTGATAGCGGTCGGCCATACGAGGGTCAACCGTCTTTTTAGGGCCGACGAAACGGAAGCTAATACCGCTTTTTATAAGCAAATTATGAAGAAAAAAGCGGTATCCGCTATGGGTACCTGCCCCGTCGGTGATAGAGTCACCGAGAGGCAGGATATTTATTATTCTTGGAAGTTGGCTCATAGTAATTAGTTTGCCTTTCTGATGATAATTGCCTGAATGTGAGAAATTCTTGAAGGCTCACTCGAAGTTACGGTGATTTTTGAAGATGTCGGCATTGAACCCTTAACGGTAAATAAGGTTTCGTAGTCGCAATGAACGGTAATTTTACCGTCTTTATATGACATACCGTATAAATGGCGTTTGAGTTTATATTCTGTGGTTTTTGAATCCAATTCAAAGCCGCTTTTGAAAAGCTTAACGGTGCCGCCGCAGTTGAATACGCGGAGCTCATAATCGCCGTAAGTAAAGGAAACGTAATAGTTGGGATTTGTTGTGCTTATACCAACGTTTTGTTCGGCGGCATAAGCCATGTTAACCATAAAGTTGCTGCCCGCTTCATATGCTGTTTTTGATGTAACGGTTTTAGCGCTTCCGCCGGGGAAATAGCGGTACCAACCGCCGCCGCCGAAGCCGCCGGCCTCTTCACCTTCCCAAGCTTCTTTTGTAAACTGTTCGGAAACAAGAGTTTTATATTTAGGCGCGTTTTCGTCCTTGCTTACTGTTACTTCGCAGGTTGCGGCAATACCGCCGTCAATGGTTTTAGCGGTAATTGTAGCGGTGCCCGATTTAACGCCCGAAACCAAGCCGAATGTATCAACGGTAGCGATGCTTTCGTCGCTTGATTCCCACATAACGCCGGTGCATTTTGCGTCGGACGGCTTAACGGTAGCCGAAAGTCTGACTTTATTGCCGGTGAAAACGGAAACTTTGTCGTCGCTGAGGTTAATGCTTGACGGACGAATAACCTTTGCGGCGTTGTTGTCGCCTTTGTCGTTGATTTCAAGAACTTGGTCAAGAATTGCGTTGCACCAAACAGCGGCCATTTTTTCCTGACCCTGTTCGTTGGGGTGAGTATTGTCTCCGCCGTCAAAGTCGCCGGCTTCTCCGCTTAAGTTCGATTCTGCGCGGAGGTCAACGAAACGAACGTCTAAGCCCTCCTGGCAAAGGCCTGCAACAATGGACGGAAGAAGCTTGTTAATACCGTTTTCGTCATAGCCCTTTTCTGTGTCGGGTGCGGTGCCCTTTGCGCTGTTAACGATGGTGGCGCAGTAAACGGTAATTCCGGGACTTAATTCGCAAATACGTCTTATAAAGTTTCCGTAAACCTCGGATATGTTATCAACGTCAATTCTGTGGAAATAGTTGTTGTGACCAATCATAACAAGGGCGATATCTGCGCCGCCGCCGAGATAGTTGCCTAAGTGGTCATATGTACTTCTGTTTTTGCCGTCGGTGTTGGGACCAATGAATGCGCCGCCGTAGCCGCCGTGTACCTGATATTCGGAGGGAAGTCTCGGGTCGGCGCTTCTTTCGGAGCCAACGTATGTAAATGTAGCGCCGTTGGAAATAAGGTCGCGGTAAAGGTAATAACGGTAACCGCTATATGTGCCCGAGCCCTGAGTAATCGAGTCGCCGATACAAGCGATACGAACGTTTTTATACTTAAAGTTGGCCGGCTTTTTTTCGCGGGTTGTACGGTAGCGAGTGTCAACGCTTGTTGTTTCGCTGCTTGTTGCTTCGTCTTCGGAAATAGTCGACACAACCTCGTCTTTAGAGGGTGTGTTGTCGGTTGAAGCGGTGTCATTATCCTTGTCGCATGAGCAGAAGATGCCTAACATCATAACAACTGCAAGAATAAGACTTAAAATTCTTGTGGTTTTCATTGGTTGTGTCTCCCTTATTTATTGATTTTATTAAGTATAACGTTTGAAGCGTATATACAACGTGCCTTTTCAAATGCGGTAATGCTTATTTTGCTTGCGGAGGGCTTTGAGCCATTTGCGGTAATTATTTTTTCGCCGGCATAAATAACCGAAGCTTTACCGTTTTCGTATCTAAGTTCATATATGGCTCTTTCGGGGTTAAGCGACGGAGCGTTGTAAGTGCCTATTACCGAATCGCCGTATAAAAGCTCAATTTTTCTTACGCAGTCCCAAATTTTAACGGTATATCCGCCGTAAGAAAGGGTAGTGTAGTTGCCCGAATAAACCGAATCGGTGTTTCCGTTTACAAGATAGACCATGGAAAGCGAAAAATCGCCGCCGCAATCAAAGGATTCCTTGGTTGTGATTGTTTTCATGTCGCCGTCGTACCATGTTGTGAATCCGTTACCGATTTTGTCGGTTGAACCCTCCCATGTATCGGCGGAGGTAATGAAATCCTTGAAAATTTCGGTATCGGTTGATTTTTTATTTGCCGAAACGGAAACCTTTATTTCTTGCTTAAATTTTCCGTCAAGGGTGGTTGCGGTAATGGTGGTCTCGCCCTTTTTAAGTCCGCGTATTTTTCCGAAATGGTTAACGATAGCGATTTTGCTATCGCTTGAAGACCAAATGACGGTATCAACCTCGGCGTTTGACGGTTTAACGGTTGCTTTAACTGTTTTCGCCTCAAGCGCTTTAAGCTCAAGTGAGCTTTCGCTTACCTTAAGTTCGGTTACATGGGTAGGCGCCTTGTAACCGCTGTCGCCTTTATCGTTTATTTCAAGCACAGTGTCAAGAATGGCGTCGCCGATAGCTTGACCGATTATTTTGTTGCCCTTTTCGTTGGGATGAACGGTGTCTCCTTCGTAAAAACAGTCGCCGTCTTTCCAACCCTCGGCGTTAAAAACATCGATGCTGTATACCTTTTTGCCTTGGTTAGCGAATTCGGCGCAAATGTTAGACATTTGGGCGCTTAATTCAAATTCGTTGCCGCCGGCGGTGGGAGCAAGCGAGCAACAAAAGATAATTGCGTCGGGTTTTGCGTTAAGTAGTGTCGTAATTAGTTCTTTATATCTGCTTATTGCGTTTTCGCCCTCGTTGCCTAAATAATCGTTAATACCAATCATTAAGGTGTAAATGTCGCAATTATAGTCGGCAAGTTGCGTTGCCATATCGGTGATTTGTTTAATTTTATAACCGCCGTAACCTGCGTGACCGCTGTAACGTTCGGGCAGTCGAATATCGTTTTGCGTTTTTAAGGGCCCGTTGAACGAAAAAACGGCGCCGTTGGAATAAAGGTATTCGTATAAATAATATCTGTATCCGGCGGGGAAGTAAACACCCTGAGTAATGGAGTCGCCGACGCACATGATGTCTACGTTTTTATATTTAAAATCGGCCGGCTTTTGTTCTCTTGTTGCTCGGTATCTTGTGTCAACCTCGGAGGAAACGCTGCTTTCCAAAGCGGAGCTTGTATCCTCTGTCGACGAGGTGCTACTGTTGGTATTACTGCTTACGCTGTCATTGTTTTCGCCGCAGGCACAAAAAGCGCCAAGCGTTAGTAAAAAGCAAAGGAACGTACACATAATTTTAACAATTTTCATATTCATGCCCCCATAATTAGTCATTATAAATATAACACAACATGTACGACATTTCAATCAGTATAATTTTAAAAATAATATCATTATTTTTTATGTCATAGTAACACAATCGGTGGGTTAAACATAGTTTGATTTAAGGAGGTGGGCTTTTCAATGCCAAAGGTATATATTTCACCGAGTGTGCAACAGTTTAACCCTTGTGAATACGGTGACACGGAAAAGGACCATTGTCAGTTATATGCTGATATATTACAGCGCTATTTTGACGCGTGCGGAATTGAATATAAACGGAATTATAACAAGACCTTTCAGGAGGCGGTAGCCGAATCAAACGAGTGGAACCCGGACATACATTACGCATGCCATACAAATGCATATGACGGAAGAACAAGATATTCGGTTTTGCTTGTTTATAACGCCGTAATGTCGTCTCCCGCATATAGGTGTGCGGAGGACATAAAGCAGTTCAGGGCACAGGTATACCCGTACCCGATTTATGTAAACCAAAACAGAAGCCTATACGAAATCCGTTACACAACCAACCCGTGCGTATACGATGAAATAGTTTTCCACGATAACGTTGACGACGCAACACTTTTTCATGTTCGTATGCAAACCTTTGCCGAGTTAACCGCAAGGGGATTTTGCGAGTATTTTGGGATACCCTTTGTTTTTCCGCAGGGGGTAGGGTTAGAGCCCGGAGTATCCGACACCGGCCCTCTTGCGCCCGGAATGGGCTTTGATATGCCGATTGAGGCAACCTGCGACGAGCTTAAGCGTATTTATGCCGACTCTCAGGATGAATTAAATAACATGAGAGAAAAATATAATATGCTACGACGCGACATAAACCGCCTTTTAGAGCTTTATAAGTAGATATATCAAATACTACTGTTTTTCATTTCAAATATGGAGTAGACATTCTAATAGTGATGATGTATAATGTAGTAAAGTCTATTAAAAAAATTATAAAGAGGTGCAAAAAATGGAAAAGAAAAACATTTACGCAGGTACAAAAACCGAAAAAAATCTTTGGGAGGCTTTCGCTGGTGAGTCCCAGGCGCGCAATAAATACACTTATTTTGCGTCTGTTGCAAAAAAAGCGGGCTATGAGCAAATTGCTGCGCTGTTCCTTAAAACCGCCGAAAACGAAAAAGAGCACGCAAAGCTTTGGTTTAAGGCGCTTGGCGAGCTCGGTGACACACCGACCAATCTTCTTCACGCCGCAGAGGGCGAAAACGCCGAATGGACCGATATGTACGACCGCATGGCGAAGGAAGCGGACGAAGAAGGCTTCCATGAGCTTGCAGAGCAGTTCCGTGGTGTAGCCGATATTGAAAAGTCGCATGAAGAGCGTTATCGCGCCCTCCTCAATAATATTGAGACAAAAGCCGTGTTTGAAAAGGCCGGCGTTGTAATGTGGGAGTGTCGCAACTGCGGCCATCTTGTTATAGGAACAAAGGCTCCCGAACTTTGCCCCGTTTGCAAACATCCGCAAAGCTTCTTTGAAGTACATCAGGAAAACTATTAATCCTATTAATATTATAATTGCTCAAAATTCGGTGCGTTCCCTTAGCGGAACGCACTTTTTTTATTATCAAAATGACATTATAAGTTTAAAAATAAACAGAAAAAACTTTAATAGAATTACTATTGTTGTAAAAAGTGCAAATTCTGCCAAATTTTGTTGCAAATCATAAACCGCGGTGTTATAATAACGCGATAGTATACAACGCTACACAATGCTGATACAAAATAGTTGCACAAACGAAAACGGAGGAGTTCACATGGGATATATTATTTGCCTTATTATTGGAGTTTTTATCGGTGTGTTATTGGGTATATTTTTAATGTGCGTGCTTCAAATGACACATAAAAATGTTAATATGAATGAGTTGAGTTGTAATAAATTAAACGAACAAGACGAGATTTAGTAACCGTCGTCATTTTGTTGATTTATGTATTATTAAAGTATTATTAAAGGGGTAATCACGAATGGAAGACGGAACATTAATTCTTTTATTGATTTGTGGATTATTTGTTTTTGCGCTTGTTTTTTGCGCAATCGTGGTAAAAATAAGACGATGGCTTGATGACATAAAAATTGTAAGAATGGAAATGTTAAGAGCTGACGATTGGGATGAATATGTTGAATGGAGAAGGGAATATAGGGTTTTGCTTTTAAGCTTAATCCCCGGACTTAACCCCGAAAGGATAGAAAGAATAAGGCATTATTTCAAACGTCGAAGAAAAAGAAAAACTAAAAGATAACCAAGCTTGGTCACCTTGACAGTAGTATTATTTTATGTTTTAATCATAACAAATAACTTTTAAGGTGATTATAATGAGGAAAAAATTTTTAAAATCTGCGATAGCGCTTTTGCTTTGCGCGTTTATGTTTGTAGGATGCTCAAATAATGAGCAACCTTACGATGTTTCGTCGTTAATATCTTCCGAGCCGGTTTCGTCCGAGGCGGTAACCTCGGTCGATAATAGTATAAAACTTAACGGAATAAATCTTAAAGAATACTGTATAGTTTTTGACGAAGACGATTTGTTTTCCCAATTTACTGCTGAAATTTTAGCTGAAAAGCTTAATGTTATTTGCGGAGAGGTTTTGGACGTTGTACCCGATAGCGTTAAGGAACAAAAAAACGAGTTGCTTATCGGCAAAACTAACCGAATTGATTCTAATTTAGCTTATGACGTTAAAATGAAGAACAATGAATTTATACTTACAGCTTCAACCGATAAGGTTGTAATGGCGGCTAAGGGATATATGGTCGGCGGAGCGGCAAATGCGCTGCTAACCCAATTTAGTGATGCATTAGAGGCAACAAATATAAAAATTGAGGCTAACACAACGCCTGTTAAATATGAATTTAAGGAAGCCGAAAACGTTATCTTGATGATAGGCGACGGGATGGGTGAAAACCATATTGAGGCCGCCGAAAAAGAAGGCATGACAAAGTTTTATGCCAAATCTATGCCTAATATCGGAACAGCAGTAACATATTCCTATTCCGTTAATCCTTTGGGGAGCGCCGCGTATACTGATAGTGCCGCTGCAGGTACAGCCCTTGCAACCGGATATAAAACAATTAACGGCTACGTGGGATTGAACCATAATGCGGAAATTATACCTAACGTTCGCGAGCTTGCTCAAGAAGCCGGAGCAAAGACCGCTATACTTACTACCGATGCAATTACGGGAGCAACGCCGGGAGCGTTTTTGGCTCATTGCAGCGACCGAGGAAACACATCGGCTATCCAAAGCCAGATAGATAGCCTTTTTATTGTTAATAAAGTTACTATTGCGGAGGGCTCTCTTGACGAAAACTTGCTTTCAAGAGAGAAAAAAGCCCTTGAAACTATAGCCGCCGAAAATTCGCGCTTTTTTATGATGCTTGAAGAAGGCTATATTGATAAAAAATCTCATAGTAATGATTATGACGGAATGGTTCATACCGTTAAGCGTTTTAACGATACAATCGCTTATGCCATGGAGTTTACGTTAATGCATCCAAACACCGTGCTTATAGTAACCGCAGACCATGAAACAGGCGATTTACGCGAGGAGACGGACGGAAGCTTTAAATACTACTCTACGAACCATACCAATAAAGATGTACCTCTTTTTGCGATGGGTAAGGGAACCGAAATCCTTACCAAAAATCCTTGCGATAATACAAATATCGCAAAGTTTATTGCAAAGGTATATGGAAAAAATGATTTTGGTCAGTAAAAATTAGTTAATAAAAAAAGAGCAGAGAAGCGTTTTAGCTTTTCTGCTCTTTTTTTATTATATAAAGTTAACTCGAAGGCGAAGCCGCTTCATTTGCCGTAAGGCAACTTCGTTTTGTGCCCGCTTCTCGGACAATGAAGTTGACAGCAAGCTGTCAAACGAAGTACTCGCTACGCTCGTAACGATGTTGTGTCCTTGCGGACACAAACACAAAAAATAAAAGCAAGTCGAAAGACTTGCTTTTAT
>JAFNUO010000130.1 GCA_017383985.1 Clostridia bacterium
AAAAGAATAGCCAAAAGCGAGCCGGCAAAGGTCATAATTACTAAAATATTGCCCATAGAAAAGACCCCTTTATTTTAGGATGATATTACTATTATAAGATTTTACCTTTTTTATGTCAATAATTCAAAAAAGATAAACTTTTTTACTTTTAAGAAATTTGGTCCTCGGTTATCGGTTCGATTTTTTTAAACAGTATTTTTTTCGACGCAAGGGCAACCAAAACCATGAAAACGGCCAAGCCGATAGCCGAAATTCCAAATCCCATAAGGAAGCTTATGGGGACATAGTAAATTTCAATCTCGTGTTCGCCGGCGGTAAGCTCTAAGCCTATCATTGAGCCGCCTAAAACGGTAATGTCGGCCTCTTTTCCGTCAACCTTGGCGCGCCAACCCGCTTGGTACGGGAACGAGGTATAAAGGAGGCCGTCTTTTTCGGCGGTAACGGCGCCTTTTATGGCGGTGTCGGTAACGGTTGTTGTTTTTAAAACGCTTTTCCTGAGAATTTCAACGCCCTCGTCGAAAACCTCTTTATTCAAGCTGTAGCAGCAAACTCTGAATTTTCCCGAACCCTCTTTCTTGTAATCGGTGCGGATAGAGAGCTTGTCGCCCGCTTTAAGCTCGCCTACCGATTTGACGGTGCCGTTGGTGGTGAAGGTCGCATCGTCTTTGTTACCGTTTACGGTAATGGAGATGTTCTCCTCGTGCTCAACGGTTGCTCTGAAAACAACATATACTGAGCAGTCCTCTTCAACGGTATAATTGTACTCGGTATAAAGCTCTTGGTCCTTATCGGTTTTGTCGGTTTTAACTTTAAGGGAATATATATCCTGTTTAAGCTCTTTAATTTCAACCGTTTCGGCGGAGCAATCTACGCTTTCAACCTCTATTTTGTTATAAACGGAGGTTTCTATGCCTGTTGCCGCCCTAAACCAGTTTATTTGGTTTTCAAACGGGTTGCCGTAACTTATTTTTGTGCTTGAAGTCGAAACCGAATCGCAATTAATAACGTCCGAGCCGGTCATAAAGCCCAAGGGAACGTAGGCGGTATTTTCGTACAAGGTGACGTCGCCCGATTTTGCGACCTCGGTTAGGTAATCGGTGTTGCGGATTTGACCGTCAACGTCGATTAGGTATTTTAAGTTAAACATAAGGTTGGTTACGGGGGAGCTTTCGTAATAGCTGAATATGTTGCTTCCCGCGTTTCCGCCTGCTCCAAAGTATATCGCGTATTTCGATGTATTTACGTTTACCATGGAGCTAAAGGTGGATACGCCGTTATAGCCGTTAAGCGCGCCGTCGTTGTGGGTAAGCATATATGCCTTTTCGGTTCGGAAAAATTCGTTTTCGGCGGTATCGTTTACGCGGCCTAAAACGGCGGAGACGTCGTCGCTATGCTTGGTATAGCCCTTGACCGAGCTATATTCAACCGTTTTTACGGCTATAAGCGAGCTTACGCCAACCTCGCCAAGCACAACAAGGCACAAAAGCGCCGCCATTACGCGCTTTGGCATAATTTTAAAATGAGCAAGGGACAAAATTACGATTACCGCAAGGGCCACGGCCGCCGAGCCGCAAACCGCGATAAGCGAAAAATCCTCTTTCGGGCGCAAAATATACAGCACGGCAAGCACCGCAAACGCACCGCCGCCCAATAATATGTGATAAAACTTGGCCTCCTCCATAACCGAAAAGGCACGGAACGCCATGTAAATTAATAGGAAACAGGAAATAAAGCTGTATCGGTGGGGAAGCATGTTCGGAAAATGGAAAGCGTGGAGGACATAATCAAGCTGGCGGAAGATAAAGCCCGCCGCCAAAAAGGTAAGCGTTATTGAGCAAAACAGCTTTTCGCTGAGCTTGATTTTCTTTGAGAAAAAGAACACTCCGAGCAAAATTATGCATAAAACGCCGCAGGCGATGTTGGGTAAGCCCTCAAGATATGTAGGTGCATTAAATGAAAGCGCGTTGCTTAAAACTTTTAAAACCGCGCCAAGCAAGCCTGTAATAGTATTTTCGCCGTGGTTTATATCGAGTCCCGCGGTTATGCCCGACGAGTATTTATAGCAATTTTGGAGTCCCATATAGGCGGGAATCGTTACAAAGGCGGTCATAAAAAGGGCGGTAACCGAGCAAACGGCCGTTTTTATAACGGCGCCAATCGCGGCTTTTAAGCCCCGCCAATTAATGATAACGTAGCCGACGGCGGTAAGGAAGACCGCGACACAAATGAAAAATCCGATATAGTAATTGAATATTACCGCAAGGGCAAGGGAAATTGTAAAAAGCTTAACCTTTCCGTCGCGAATAAGGCAAACCGTTCCCGCGACGACCAACGGCAGCATTGCCACCGAATCAAGCCACATTACGCACCAATAATAGCCGAGGTTATACGAGCAAAGGGCGAACAAAATCGAGAAAAGAACAAGGGAATAATCGTTCTTTTTAAAAATTATTTTTAAACAAATGGCGGTGAACATTCCCGAGGCGGCCATTTTTACCGCCGTTATAAACGCAAGGTAGGACACAAGCGCCCCGTCGGGAACAAACACCGAAAGGAGGTTAAGCGGACTAAACAAATAATATGAGCCGAGGGCGATAAAATCGGCGCCTAAGCCGACGCTCCATGTCCAAAAAAGCGAGCCGCCGCCCTGAAGCTTTTCGTGGAGGTCGTATAAAAACGGATAGTATTGATGCCACGCGTCGACAACAAGTATTTGCTTGTCGCCAAAGGGATAAACCGTATCGGGGATAACGGTTATGCCAAGCCAGGGGAAAAGTTGGCCTATTCCGTAAACCACCCATTTGACCATATTTCGTATAATGCCGAACGGAGTAATGTTATAAAATCCGAAGGCCAGCGAGATTATAGCGAACGGGATTATAAAAGAAAGAATTATGTATTTATTGTTTTGCCAAAATCCCTTTTTTTCGCCCAAGGGAGGGCTGAGGCTGTTTTTTCGATTTTGGAAAACGCCTTTTAATTTAAACATAAGCCAACCTTTCCGACCTAAATCGGTCAATCTTAGGTATTATTAGTCTATCTTATCATTTTATCACATTTAAAACGCTCTGTAAACAGTTTCAAATCAATTTAGGATATAGACTTTTTAATGAAAATATGATATTATAATACAAAAAGATAAATTGGGGGCGTATTGGTTTTGAAAACGGTTGATTTAATAGTTCCGTGCCATAACGAAGAAGAAGTTTTACCCGAATTTGTAAAGGTCACAAACGAAGTTACGTCAACTTTGCCGAGCTATAGCTTTAGATATATTTTTATAAACGACGGAAGTAAAGACAACACGCTTCTTACCATGATAAAATTAGCGAAGGAATTTAATAACGTAAAATATATCTCCTTTTCGCGCAATTTCGGCAAGGAGGCGGCGATGTACGCCGGCCTCGAGCATTCCGACGCCGATTACGTAATAGTTATGGACGCCGATTTACAGCATCCGCCCGCGATGTTCCCCGAAATGCTTAAAAAAATAGAAGAGGGCCACGACTGCTGTGCGCTTTACCGCGTTGCCCGCAAGGGAGAGGGCCTTTTACGTACCGC
>JAFNUO010000131.1 GCA_017383985.1 Clostridia bacterium
ACTGGGAAAGCGGCGGTTTGCTTGAAAGGCAACTTACCCATTCAAGAAGTTTAAAATATGACGGATTTGTCGTTTTTAGTTATAGTTCATTATTTTCAAACGACCCGCTTAACACAAGCGAGAGAGAAAAGATTTTACAACTGATAGGAGCAGAATAATCCTATGTTCAAGCGCCATATGAAAAGTAAGCTTATAAATTGGTTTTTACAGTTGTCGCGGCCGAAAAAAACGCTTTTCAGCGTTTTGGCGGTCACCTTAGCGGCGGCCATTATCGCCGTATCCACATTAGCCGTATTCGGCCAATTCGGCAACGCGGTAGACATTATTTCGGGCAAATATTTGCCCGAGAAAACCGACGACCCGTACATAAGCGTTAACTCCGGAAACACCGGCAAGGTACCCGCCGACATGGAGATTGACCCCGTTGGCGCTACCCTACTCGCGGGTTATCTTAAAAACGGCGCCGATTACCATTTAGACGCCGACGGATGGAAGGCCGAAATTGACAAAGCGCTTGCATACGCGGCAAAAAACGGGCTTAATACGGTTATTGTTCCGCTTAACGAAAACGGAAACAAAATTTACGGCGGCGAAAACGACGCTTTGGCATATATTACAAAGGCCGCAAGCAAAAAATCAATTGCGGTTTACGGCGAATATAGCCTTCTTGCAAAGGGAAATAAGGCAAGATACCTTATTTCGAGCGACGAGGATATTTCGGCCATCTCCAACGAGATTGACAGTATTGTTTCAAGCTATTCCTTAAGCGGACTTCTTCTTAACGATTACTATACCGTAAACGGCGGCGCCGACTATGCGGCATACATAAACGGCGGCAGCGGAATGGGTCTCGACGCATATTTGCGCGACCGCTTGGCAAAGGCGGTTGAAAAAATCGCCGGCTCGGCCAAGGAGGCTAACGGCGGAATTACCGTAGGAATTACGGCGGACGCCGTTTGGGCAACCGAGAAAAAGGTTAAAGGCGGTATAGAAAGCGACGCGGAAGTGTTCGAGGCGCTTACCGACGGCCACGCCGACACGGTTATGTGGCTAAACAAAGGCTACGCCGACTGTGTTTTTGTTTCGATACCATATTCTACCCGAGATTCGTCGGTTCCGTTCGGCGAGGTTGCCGAATGGTGGACAAAAATGGTCGGCGCAACAACCCGACTTAACTTTACCCTTGCGGCCTATAACGTTGGCTCGGGTGAAACATGGGATTCCCCGACCCAGCTTGCCGACCAGCTTTCGTCGGTGCCCGTTTTAACGGCAAGCGGCTACGCTTTTGACAGCATTTCTTCGCTTGAAAAGGATACGACGGGTAACGCAAAAAACGCAACCCGATATCTTTCGGAGCATGAGGCCATGGGCGTAAAGGGGCTTTCCTTTACCTCGGTTTATTCCAACAAGTTTACTACATACAGTAAGGTTTTATCCTTTACGGGAGCCTCTGACCCCGATTATGCGCTTAAAATGAACGGTAAAGAGGTTAAACGCACGGCAAGGGGCTATTTTTCGTTTAACGAAACCCTTAAAAACGGCGAAAACACCTTTGTTTTTGAGCATAAAGGCAAAACACGCACATTTAACATAACCTATGAAGCGGTTATAATTAAGCGGGTTGCTCCCCGAGCCGACCAAAAGCTTGGCGGCGGCTCGATTATTTCGGTATCGGTTACGGCGCGAAACGGCTCCGCCGTTACGGCAACCTTGGGCGGTACGACCATAACCCTTAACCGCATAGGAAGCGAAAACAACGACACCGCCATTAAGCAGGAGTTTTTTGATTACACCGGCGTGTTCACCTTGCCCGAGGCGGTTAACTCGGCTCAGGATTTGGGCGCCATTGAGTTTAAGGCGGTATGCCGTTCTCTTTCCGACAGCGCCACCGGAGGCCGTATTACCGTAAGAGCAAAGGGCGACACCTCGGTAAGCAGCGGCGGCAGCTATCAAAGCGGCTACGGCATCCAGGTTGACGTTGGTACTCGATACGTCGCCGAGGTTATATCGCCCCAAGCCCAAACCTTGGACGGTGATTTAATAGACGAACGCTCACGTCCTACCAACGCGTATTTACCGGCGGGTACGGTTGATTACTGCGACGAAAACGAAATTGTATATTACAGTCCGTATAATGATGAAAATACAAGTTTCCGCAAGCTTGATTACGGCAAGAGAGTTTATTCCGACGCGGTTTCCGTGTTTAAAGCAACCTTACCCGAAACCAATTCGATTACCCTTAAATCAACCGAAATCAAAGACCGTCACACCGTAATGACCTTTGATACCCAATGGAAAGCGCCCTTTAACGTGACCTTGGCGCCGCAGGATTACGCAAACCCGTATGCGCCAAACGCTATGCCCGATTATTCGGTAAGTGACGTCACCTACGAGTATATTGACATAGAATTTTGCTATGCCGTCTCCGCCCAGGGCAAAATAAGCTTAAACGGCAACCCCGTTTTTAAAAACGGAGAATGGATTAAAAACGGTAACAACTTCGTTTTACGGTTATATCTTAAAAAAGCGGGAAGTTTTTATGGTTGGACGGCTCAATATAACGAGAAAAACCAGCTTGAGTTTTATTTCCTCAACCCCGCAAAAATTACAACCGCGCCTAACAATTACGGATACCGACTTGACGGAGTTGTAATCATGCTTGACCCCGGCCACGGCGGAGAGGAAGACCCCGGCGCAGTTGGCTCCAACACCGTTAACACCGAAGCGGTACTTAACCTTTATTTAACAAAGAAAATTCAACGCGAGCTTGAAAACCTTGGCGCAACGGTTGTTTTAACCCGCTCGACCAACGAAACGGTTTATCTTGTCGAGCGTTCCGCTATGGCCAACGAGGTTAAACCCGACCTATTTATATCAATTCACCGAAACGCTTCAACCTCAACCTCCGCCGAAGGGTATTCAAACTATTATTTCCATCCCTTCTCGAAGCCGTTTGCGCAGGCGATATACGACCGAACGGTAAAGGCGTTTTATTACGAACGGAGGGTCAATTACTATCCCTTCCACGTTGCTCGCATAAGCTGTTGCCCGTCGATATTGACCGAAAACGGATTTATGTCTAACGCTCTTGACTTTGCCCGAATCCAAACCGATTCGCACAACGAAATTAACGCATACTACACCGTTCAGGGTATTATAGACTATTTCGCTGCAATACAGTAAAAAATTAAAGCCGATGATTAAAAATTTAATCATCGGCTTTTTTATTATAATTTTTTTGAAAAATAATTTATTCTTCCAATCATCACGGCGGTTAAAATTATCGGCAAAAGTATACTGAATTTTCCGTGGATATTAATAATCGCGGGAGTTGACCAATGGGTAAAGGCAACAACCGTTTGCCACACGATTATGGCCAAAAGCGGCAAATATGTAAGGCATAAAATTATCCGCTGCCAAAGCTTGAAACGGCTTTTTTCGGTATCTCCGAGCTCGGATACCATAACATTTTCGGTTTCGGCGCCCGTTACCGTGCCGATTTTAAGAGTGATAAAATGGTTATCAATGCCTATACAGCCACGCTCCTTTTCGGTAACCGACAAAACGGCCATCGCACAATCGCCCTCGGCGGTAAAATCAAGGGTACATTCGCAGTAATGAACGGTTGCGCGCCACGGGATAAGATGACCCGATTTTGTTCCGTCGCCGTTAAGCGAGGTACCTCCGCCAAAATAAGGCATGGCGCCGACGGCAAGGGGTGAACGCTCGGTTTTTCCTCGGTATTGCACAAAGCGGAGAGTATGCTTTCCGCCCGAAAAATCAAGCCTTTTTTGATCGTTTTCCTTTACCGTACCGCAAAGCTTATCGTCAAGATAAATATTAACCTTTGAATGCTTTTTAAGCGAAAAATTAAGGGTTAGGGTTGGCATTATTTTGCTTTCCTCTCAGTCCATTATAAGTCCGATATGGATATCCTTTTGCGCCGCCTTATCACCAAGCGATTTTACCATTCCGCGGCAAACGGTTTCGCCCATAAGGGCGCCGTTTTCAAGGTAAACGCGGTATTTTTTGCTTTTATAAAGTGATTTTACCGCCGACAAGGTTCGGTTAATTTCGCCGCTAAACTCGATAACACGTATCATTTCCTCGTCGCCGTCAACAACGGCCCAGCCGCCGTCAAAGGATATAACCTCCGCTTCACCAAAGTCAAGCATAAAACCCAAAATGGTTTTATCAAAGCCGACATAATCGGCAAACGACGACCCGCGTAATTCGTAAAACTCCGCCGCCGACAAGGCTTTTGTTTCAGTCGGCATATCGAAAATACAATCGGCGGGAATATCGGCGCATTTTTTCATATCGCAGGGCAAAAAGCCGAGCTTTTCGTAATATTTACAAAGCGAATTTTTCGACGGGGCAAGAAAAAGGTAATCATAGCCCTTTTCGCCAAGATAATCCTCGGCAAATTTTATAAGCGAGGTCATAATTCCCTTTCCCCTATATTCGGGGAGAGTTGACAAAGCGTAAAGGTAGGCCGATTTATAACCGTTTTCGCCGCGGTTTAGCGTACAGTCGAAAATATACATAGCGGCGACCGGCTTTTCGCCGTCGGCATAAACAAGACATTTAAACAAATTTTCGCCTTTATCGAAAAAGGTATCAACCGTGTTTTGGTCGTCAAAAAAGCCGCTTTGCCAAATATTTTTAAGCGTCGCTTTATCGCCGCCGTTTTTAAATCTTATCATGAGGTTTCTCCGTATAAATTAATCACGTCGGCCAGCATTTCCTGCATCTTTTTTATAAGCTTTTCGGGGGTAAGGATTTTTACTCTTGTACCGAATTGGAACAGCCAAGATAAAAAGGTCGGACTTATCGCCGCCTTAAAGCGCACCGTTGTTTTTTCGTCCCCGACCTTTACAATAGCAAGGTCGCTTCCAAAACGGTCAACAAATACGCCCATTAAGCTGTTATCAATTATAAGAGTTACCCATTCCTCTTCGCCGCCAAACATCGAAAACAACGTTTCCGACTGCTTAATCGGGTCAAAGTTTTTATATTTCTCCGATTTAAGGCGCCTTTTGTCGATTATTTTCGCGCCGTCGATTTTATCAACGCGGAAATGAGCCATTATGTCGCGATTTTCGTAATATGCGAAAAGATAGTAATATTCGTCGTCCCAAACAAGAGCATACGGACTGACGGTATATGTATTTCCGCCCGAACGGTAATGCTTTTCCCCCGCCAAGGTATAGTCAAGGTAGCGGAAAGAAATTTGCTTATCCTCGGCAATTGCATCGTAAACGGTGTCGATGACATAATAAATTTGCTCGTTGGTCGCTTTTTTTCTGCCCGCCATATGCAGTTGACGGTCAAGCCCCGCCGACTGGTTAACGCTGACGAGGTTTTTAAGCTTGTTTATTAAAGTAACCGATTTTTGATATGTTATAAAACGTGACGCCTGTACCGCGTCGATAAGCAGCTTTATTTCGCTCATCTCAAAATCACGACTGCCCATAAAATAGCCGCCGCCCGACGAGCTGATTATGTCAAAGCCTGCGTCCTGTAAACAGGCTATGTCGCGGTAAATTGATTTACGCTCGGCGTTTACACCCATATCGGAAAGACGACGAAGAATATCCGCGGTCTTTATCGGATTTTCTTCGTCGGTTTCTTCACGCAGTATTTGCAAAAGGTATAAAAGCTTTAGCTTTTGGTTAGCGTTACCCGCCATTACAACGTTCCGAAAATACGGTCGCCGGCGTCGCCAAGGCCGGGGACAATGTATCCGTGGTCGTTAAGCTTTTCGTCAAGGGCGCCGACATAAATTTTAACGTCGGGGTGAGCCTCGCATAAAGCCTTTAAGCCCTCCGGTGCCGCAATAATGCACATGAATTTTATGTTTTTCGGCCCGCGCTTTTTAATTTGAGAAATAGCGTCAATGGCCGAGCCGCCGGTAGCCAGCATTGGGTCAACAACGATAACCTCTCGATTAGGGATATCGGTAGGCAGCTTGCAATAATATTCAACCGGCATAAGGGTTTCGGGGTCGCGATAAAGGCCGATATGGCCCACTCTTGCGCTCGGCACGAGGTTGAGCATGCCGTCAACCATGCCAAGCCCTGCGCGCAAAATAGGTACTATGGCGAACTTTTTGCCCGCAAGTTTTTTTGTTTTTGCAACAGCAACGGGAGTTTTAACCTCGGTCTCCTCAAGAGGAAGGTCGCGCGTAGCCTCGTAACACATGAGCATTGCGATTTCGCTTACAAGCGCACGAAAATCACGCGACGATGTTTTTTCGTCGCGGAGAACAGTCAGCTTGTGATGAATAAGCGGATGGTCCATAATTGTAACATTAGAGTATTCCATATTTTTCACAGCTCCCTTTTTCTGTTTTTTTATATTTTTATTCTTTTAAAGAGTTTCGCCTTTTTCGATAGCATCAATCATATCAACACGGCGCTCATGACGGCCGCCCTCAAATTCGGTAGTAACAAAGGCCTCTACCATAATTTTTGCCGTTTCGGGGCCGATTACACGTCCGCCAAGGCAAAGAATATTAGAATTATTATGCATACGGGTGAACTTTGCGCTGTAAACCTCGGAGCAGGCGGCGGCGCGGATACCCTTAACCTTGTTGGCGGCAAGGGACATGCCTATTCCGGTACCGCAAACGAGTATGCCAAGCGGATAGTCGCCGCTTGCTACGGCGTTTGCTACCTTTTGAGCTATTACGGGATAGTCAACCGATACCTTTTCGACGATACCGAAGTCGCCAACCTCGAAGCCGAGCTCCTTAAGGAAATCGACAAGCTCGTTTTTCATTTCAAAGCCGCCGTGGTCGCAACCGATTGCAATTTTCTTTTCCATTTTATATTTTCTCCTTTTTGGCTTTAAGCTCGCGTTCAGCCTGCGGCAGGCGCAGATAACTGGGCAAAAGCTCATGAGCCGAAATTTTATCATATTCGGGGGCAACTAAGGCAACGTAGCTTGCCCGTTGACAGCAACAATGCGGCGGAGCAAGCCTTACGCCCGAAACCTCGTCTTTTATTTTATTATAGCACATTTCGTTGCCGCGTCCAACAAGAAAAATCCCTTCATTCTTGTATTCGCCGTTTGATTTAAGATTTTTTAGGTCGGTTACAAGCTCGTCAAGCATTATCGCGCGGTCGTCACAAAGCCTTTTTAGCTTTTCGCCGTCGGAAAAGAAGGTTGCGGTATAAACCTGGCCGCAACGGGCGTCCATAACGGCGCAAATAATTCCCCTGTTTGCTATCATGCCGTAGGCGGCGGCGTGTAAGGTTGATACGCCGACACACGGCTTGTCGCAACCAAAAGCCATCCCCTTTACCGCCGATATTCCGATACGCAACCCCGTAAACGAGCCGGGGCCGACCGATACGGCAAACTCGTCGACCGTAGAAATGTCGATATCGGCGTTTTTAAGCATATCTTTTACCATCGGCTGAAGGGTTTGTGAATGGGTTGCGCCGATACTTAAAAACGACTCGCAAATTATTTTTCCGTCCTCAACAACGGCGCAGGACGCCGGCTTGTCCGAACATTCAACAGCTAAAATTTTCAAAGGCTAATATCTCCTCTCGTCGAAAGGGTTATAATGCGGCAGTTGTCGCCGTCGCCGCGCTTTATATCAACCGTAATAAGGTCGTCGGGTAACGCGTTTTCGATATTTTCGCTCCATTCCACGGCAAGCACCGATTTTGTTTCCATGTAATCGAAAAAGCCGGTTGAATAAAGGGAATTCCAGTCCTCAACACGGTACATATCGAAATGGTAAAGCGGTAATCTTCCCCCGACGTATTCGTGAACAATGGCAAAGGTCGGGCTTGAAACCTCGCCCGTAAAGCCTAACCCTTTTGCAAGTCCTCGCACAAAGGCGGTTTTTCCTGCGCCGAGGTCGCCCGTCATGGCGATTACGGCGGCGCCGCCTATTTTTTCCGCGAGCGAAGCCGCAAAGGCTTCGGTTTCCTCGGTAGAAATACTTATGAATTGACGCATTTTTGCACCTCTTTTGACGCAAAATGTAAACAGTCTGTAAAATACGACTGGCATGTATTACAAAGATTTATCTTGTTTATAGGATTATATCACAATTTTTAAATATATTAAAGTATTTGCTTGAACTTATTTGAATTTTATTTTATAATTATGAAAAGATCATGTTGGGGGTGTGCGCCGTAAGTAATATATTAGGCAAAATTGCCGACTATTTTCGCGAAACCGATAAAGTATTACTTTCGATTTGCGTATTCGCCTCCCTCTTCGGAAGCATAATGGTTATGTCCGCCACCCGACACACCGGCAGCCTTAAACAATTTTTTGTTCAGCTTATCGCTCTTGTAGGCGGACTTGTTTTGGTCGTTTTGCTTTCGGGCTTTGTCGATTACGAAACCATCGCCAAGCATAAATTTATTATCGCCGGCATTGCCGTCGTTTTGGTTGGGCTCACCTTTTTTATCGGCTATGCCCCTCCCGGTACCGACGACAAGGCATGGCTTTGGCTTCCCGGCGGATTCACCTTTCAGCCGTCCGAGCTTCTTAAAATTGCGTTTATCATAACCTTTTCAAGTCATGTTAACGCCGTTCGCGACGCGGTTAACAAGCCGCTTAACTTAATACTCCTTTGTGTTCACGGCGTTTTGCCAATCGCTCTTATCCATTTTCAGGGCGACGACGGCTCGGCGCTTGTTATAGGATTTATTTTTCTTTCGATGTTATTCGCCGCGGGAGTTAAGCTCCGCTATTTTATCGGAGCGGCGGTTAGCGTTGCGGTTATGTCGCCGATAATTTGGTTTATCGTTATGAACGACGACCAAAGACGCCGAATTGAAATACTTTTTAATCCCGAAGAGGACCTTTACGGCGGTGGTTGGCAACAATGGCGCGCAAGAATAGCCATGGCTAACGGCGGACTTTTTGGAAAAGGACTTTTTAAAGGCGATTTTATCCAGGCTAACGCCGTACCCGAGCAGCATAACGACTTTATTTTTGCAAGCATAGGCGAGGAACTGGGTCTTATCGGGCTTATAGCCGTTTGCGCTTTGGAGATAGCCGTTTGCGTCCGTTTGCTTATAGTTGCGCATCATGCCCGCGACAAAATGGGGCTTATCATGTGTAGCGGCCTTTTCGGCCTTTTCGCCGCGCAAGCCATACTAAACATCGGAATGTGCGTTTCCATTTTGCCGGTTATCGGAATTACGTTACCGTTTTTCAGCGCCGGCGGTTCGTCAATGCTTTGTACCTATCTTGGAATTGGGTTGGCGGTAAACGTATATATGCAACGAAATCAGCACGTTGTATATCTTAACGAAATGCATTAGCCGTTTTCGGTTAATATATAAAAACGTATAATAATTACAGTAAAAGAGGTAATTTAAAATGATTATGAAACCCAAGGCAAAAAAATTCTGTTTTAAAAAGTTACTTGTATTCGGACTTATTATGGTCGTTTTGCAGGTACTTACCTTTGCGGGTGAGCTTCCCATAGATAAAGCGGTTATCCTTGAAACCGAAGACGAAGCTACCATCGCCATATTAGACGAGCCTTATTCCGAATATGCAAGACTTTATACATACGAAACCGAAAACCCGCTTTCCACAACCTTCACACACCATGAATCGTTGCTTCTCGGTCTTGTTTGTGTTGCCGCCGTTGTTGCCGCAAACTTCCGCATGAAAACCGTTAGCAGAACGGTTGCCCTCGGTTGCGGCGTTTTTGCGGTAACCAACTTCCTTTTCTTCCTTGCTTTTGGACTTATCGACTCTATTGGTTGGTACAATCCCTATTCCTTAATGGAATGTACACCGTTTATTTTCGGTATTCTTGTTACGGTAGTTGGCCTTGTAGTAGGCGTTATCGCTTTCTTTAGCGACCCGGTAATTGACTTTATAAGCCAAAAAATCGACGACCACAACCGTATTGCTTACGAAAAGCTTCTTGCCGCCGAACGCCAAGAAGTGGCAAACTAATTATAAAACGTAGATAAAATGACCTTTTCATTTTATACGCTTGGCTGTAAAGTTAATCAGTACGAAACGGCGGCAATGGAGCGTTTGCTTACCGGCGCCGGCCATAAACAAATTTTGTCCGACGCTACGCCGGACATTTTTGTTATAAACTCCTGTACCGTTACGGCCGAAAGCGACCGAAAAACAAGGCAGATTGTACGCAAATACAGACGCACCCTGCCCCATTCAATAATAATACTTACGGGTTGCATGCCCCAAGCCTTTCCCAACGACGCCGAAAGCTTGGACGCCGCCGACATCGTTCTCGGAAACCATACAAACAACCGCATTGTTGAGGCGGTTGACCGTTTTGTTAAAACGGGAGAACGGGTTATCATAATTGACGAGCATAAAAAAGGCGACCTTTTTGACACACCGACGGTTGACCGTTTTGAGGAAAGAACAAGGGCTTACCTTAAAATCCAGGACGGATGTAACCGCTTTTGCTCCTATTGCATTATACCAATGGCAAGAGGCAGAGAGCGTTCAAAGCCGCTCGACGTTATCCGCGCCGAAGTTAAAGAAATAGCCGAAAAGGGACACAAGGAAATTGTTTTGGTCGGAATTAATCTTTCGGCGTACGGAAACGATATCGGCGCCTCTCTTTGCGACGCCGTTGACGCCGTTTGCGAAGTAAACGGAATTGACCGAGTTAGGCTCGGCTCGCTTGAACCCGATATTTTTACCGACGAAATGATGAAACGGCTTAAGGCGCAGCCCAATTTTTGTCCCCAGTTTCATTTTTCGTTACAGTCGGGCTGCGACGCCACGCTAAAGCGAATGAACAGGCATTACGACAGCGACTTTTACCGCCGTCTTATCGCCCGAGTAAGAGATAATTTTGAAAACGCCGCAATTACAACCGATATTATGGTAGGATTTGCGGGCGAAACGGACGACGAGTTTAATCAGTCGCTCAGTTTCGCAAAAGAAATCGGCTTTGCTCAGGCTCACGTTTTCGCCTATTCACGAAGGGCTGGTACCGTCGCGGCCAAGGCTCCGGGCCAAGTTTTGAACGCCGTAAAGCATAATCGTTCGCAAAAAATGATTTCCGCCGTTGCAGAAACCCAAAAAAGCTTTCTTAAAAGCCAAGTCGGCGGGGTTTATCCCGTTTTGTTCGAGACCGAAAAAGATGGTTTTGTCGGCGGATATACCCCCAATTACACATACGTTAAGGTTAAAGCCGACAAAAGCCTTTGCGGTAAGATTATAAAGGTTAAAATTACCGAGGTTGACGGCGAAAGCTGTATTGGGACAGTTGAATAATCGGCAAATTCCCGTTTTTTCGGGAGAAAAAAGTGCTCCCGACGGGGCACTTTTTTGATTTTTATATAATAATTTTAAACTTTTTTTATTTTTATGTGAGACCTTTTTAAGCTTTATGCGTTAAATAGATGAAAGGAGTGGCAACATGGCGGACGGACAAAGCGGATATAACCGTTATTTAAACGGCGACAAATAAAGGAGATTATTATAACATTTCGGTTAGCGGAATTCCTTATAAAAACGGGGATTTCACCTTTGAGAGAGCATTTTTTGTTAACATAGACGCAAACAACAAAAACGTCATAGACGTTTACGAAGGAGATTAAGGAGGTTAAATTATGAAAAAGATATTATTAGTATTAACGGCGGTTATTCTTTCGATTTCGGTGCTTGCTTCGTGCAGCGCGGATACTTCGGGTAACCTTTCAAAAGACAACGCCGTTACCGAGGATTATAACGCAACAACCGGCATGGACGGCGTTATTTTTGACAAAGACGAATCGGCCGTAGAGTCACCGACGACCACAACCGAAACCGATGTCACCGACGGCCGAAAGATTATCAAAAACGCTCAAATGACCGTTGAAACAAAGACCTTTGACAATTTTTTAGCCACGCTTGAGGCCGATATTGCCAAACTTAAGGGATACATTGAGCAAAAAGAAATAAGCACCGCCGGCAACGATTACAGAAGCGCAGAAATTGTTGTTCGTATTCCCGCCGAAAAATTAGGCGAGTTTATGAGCAAGGTTTCGGAAAACGGCAACGTTACCTATCAAAACGAAAGCGCCGTTGACGTGACCTCCTCCTACAACGACATCGAGCGTCACATAAAATCGCTTGAAACCGAGCAAGAGCGCCTAATTGAAATCATGAAAAAGGCCGATACCCTCGCCGACATTTTGGCCATTGAAGAAAGGCTTACGCAAATTCGGTATGAGCTTGACGGATACGAGCAAAGGCTTAGCTCATACGACGAGCAAATTGCATACAGCACGGTTACCCTTTCGGTTGACGAGGTTGAGGTTGTTACCGTAGGCGAAGACGACGGCTTCTTTACTCAAGTTAAAGAAGGTTTTATGGGCAGCGTTAAAGCAATAGCTTGGATTTTCAGAACACTTGCACTTGTTATATTAAGCGGCTCGCCTTTCTTTATCTTAATTGGTGGCTCGGTTGCGGCGATTATCGGAATAATTAAATTAGCGCAAAAAAAGCGTAAGAACAAGTAAGAAACATAAAAAAGCACGGAGGATAGAAAACTATCCTCCGTGCTTTTTATTCTCATAATTTTATGCTTTTGTCCATTTAACGCCTTGGGGAGTATCCTCTAAGGTTATTCCCATATCCTTAAGCTGGTCGCGGATAGCGTCGGCGGTAGCAAAATCGCGGTTTTTGCGAGCCTCGGCGCGCTTTTCGATAAGCTCCTCAACCTGGGCGTCAAGGTTATCCTCGGCGACGTTGTAAACAAGGCCGAGAACTCCCGCAAGCTCGGTAAACACCTTCATAGCCTCTTCGCAATCCTCTTTTGACGGATTACCGTTAAGCATTGAGTTAATCTCACGGGTAAGATTGAAAAGCGCGGCAATAGCGTCGGCGGTGTTAAGGTCGTCGTCCATGGCGGTAATAAACTCGTCAACATATTTCGTAAAATCGGCGGTTTTTTCTCCGCTTTCGGCCGATTTTAAACGGAAAGCAAGGTTTTCGCGGCAGTTGTAAAGGCGGTCAAGTGCGTTTTTCGACTGCTCAATTATTTCGGCCGAATAGTTAATCGGGCTACGGTAATGGGACGAAATCATAAGATAACGGATAGGCTCATAGCCGTAAACGTTAGCAACCTCGCGAACGGTAAAGAAATTGTTAAGCGATTTTGACATCTTGCGGTTGTCAACGTTGATGTAGCCGTTGTGCATCCAGTAATGGGCAAAGTCCTTGCCGCTGGCGGCCTCCGACTGTGCAATCTCGTTTTCGTGGTGGGGGAAAATCAAATCCTGGCCGCCGCAATGAATATCAATGGTCTCGCCGATATATCGCTGGCTCATTGCGGAACATTCGATATGCCAGCCCGGTCTGCCCTCTCCCCACGGAGACGGCCAAGACGGCTCTCCCGGCTTTGCGCCTTTCCAAAGAGCGAAGTCCATCGGGTTTTCCTTATGCTCGGCGATATCTATGCGGGCACCTGCCTCCAAATCCTCAAGCGGTTGATGGGACAGCTTGCCGTATTGGTCGAATTTCTTTGCGCGGAAATAAACGTCGCCGTTTGCCTCGTACGCAAAGCCCTTTTCGATAAGGGATCCAATAAGCGACTGGATGGCGTCGATGTTTTCGGTTGCTTTTGGGTGAACGGTGGCTTCGCGGATGTTCATGCCCTTTACGTCGGTCCAAAATTCGCCGATATAACGCTCGGCAACCTCGGGAACGGTAATCCCCTCTTCGTTGGCTTTTTTAATAAGCTTGTCGTCGATGTCGGTAAAGTTTTGGACAAAATTTACCTTATAACCGCGCCATTCAAGGTAGCGGCGCAACACGTCGAACACGCAAAGGGGACGCGCATTTCCGATATGAATAAAATTATATACGGTAGGGCCGCAAGCATATATGCCGACCTCACCCTCTTTTATCGTTTCAAGCTCCTGCTTGCTTCTTGAAAGGGTGTTGTAAATTTTCATTATTTGTTTTCCTCCGATTTTGTAAGCTTATCTATTTGCATTTGGAGACGGCATATTTCAAGCGAAACCGGGTCGGGAATGTGTACCCAGTCAAGCTTATCGTCGTCATCACGTTTTATTCCCATCTTAACTATTCTTGCGGGTACGCCGACCGCCGTACTGTTTTCGGGCACTTCGCTTAACACAACCGCTCCGGCGGCTATTCGGGAATTGTCCCCGACCTTAAACGGACCCAAAACCTTTGCCCCCGCGCCGACCATAACGTTGTTACCTAAGGTTGGGTGGCGTTTTCCGTGGTCCTTACCGGTACCGCCCAAGGTTACCCCTTGATAAATTGTACAGTTTTCGCCGATTTCGGCCGTTTCGCCTATAACCACTCCCGTTCCGTGGTCGATAAAAAGCCCCTTGCCTATTTTGGCGCCGGGATGAATTTCAATACCCGTTTTGCGAGCGGCACGTTGGGAAATAAGACGCGCCAAAAAGAAGCATTTATGCGTATAAAACCAATGGGCTCGGCGATACATGCGTATAGCCTTCAAACCGGGGTAAAGTAATAAAATTTCGATAGCCGAACGCGCCGC
>JAFNUO010000132.1 GCA_017383985.1 Clostridia bacterium
ACCGTCTCCTTTGTTTCTTCCTGCATATAATCAGGTCTGCCCACGCCAATTATGGTGCTTTTTGTGCGTGTGCGGCGCATGACCTGTCCACCGTTAGCGTCGTTTGAGGTCGATGTATTACCTTCAATGGTATAGACTGTACTTCCGCTAACTCGTTCTACTATACCCACATGGTCGGGTTGATTATTTCCGTTAAAATCAAAGAAAATAATGTCGCCAGCCTTAAAATCTTTCGTGAAAAACTGTCCTTGTTTTTTGTAATAATTCATCAACGTGGGGCAATATGCTGTCTTTTTACCGCCGTAGAAAAGTTCGGGCGCATTTGCTTCTTTAAATAACCACCAAACAAACTGACAACACCAAGCCGTGCCGTTTACGCCGTATTCCTTGCCGTATTTTGTATAATTGTTGTCTCCAGCGTTGGCGGTTTTGTTGTAAAGATAAGCGTTGGAAGATTTTTCAATATATCTAATTTCGCCTTGTGCAATTTTAACAACATCTTTAGCATAACATTTAGCCATAAATTATACCTCCCTTTCTTGTGCTTTTATTTCCTCTACGAAATCGTTATATGCGATAAACTCGTCGGGCTTTGTGTCTCGCTGGCGTAGGATAGCCAGTTCGTCGTCTACCGAATATTTAAGCCTTATGCGGTCTACTACACGTTGTTCATACGGAATTTTAAGCAGTTCGTTTTTCATTTCGGCAATTTCTTCTTCGGTCATCTCAACCTTTTTGCCGTTTACAATTTTATTCATGCTATCTCACTCCCCATACTGTGAATGTGTTGCCCGCTGACATCGGGCTTTGTGCAACAATTTTGATTTTGTTAATATATGGATTATCGGATGTCGAAGCCATAAACTGACGGAAGCCCGAATGTAGGAGGTTATTTGGGTTGCCTTTTGCCATAGACACGCTGTACGCTTCATAAAAGCCTTTATTCGGCTCAATTACGGCTAACGCCTGACCATTAAGAACGGTTGACGAAAGCATTTGCAAAATGGTTGTTACATTAACTTGGCTGTAATTTTTGTTATCGGCGCTGTAAAATCCGTATAACTGACCGTAGCCGTTTGCCGCTTCGGCAATAGTTTGTGTGACAGTTATGGCAACCGCCCTTAATTGAATAGGTGTTCCGTAAGGCGTCTCGGTGTATTCCCATATTATTGTTTCGCCGTCGCCCTCTATGGTAAACAACTTTTCCCATTTACCTCCGTCGACATCAATATTTTGTCGCGCCCTTGCTTTTTTGGCTAAAGTTAAACTTTGCACTTGGGAAGATGACACACCATGCTCTCTTAAAAAATTGACTATTGCGTCACCGTTAGGAATATTGTCCTCTAAAAGCGAACCAGTGTCCGATATAATATTACTAACAACAAGCGAAGCGTCTACTTTTTCGTCAAGCCCGCCCTCAAGTTCGGCCTGTGACACAGCGTCAATATTTGTCCTTGCCGTTTGTTTTTGCTCATCGGTGAGGTCTTGCGCTTTTGAATACGACACACAATCTCCACCCCCGCCTGAAGCAGAATTTGACACGAAATCATACACAAGTTTAGACGTAGGCAATGAATTATCATCCGACGTATCGTCTATCACTTCGTTGTTAATCTCCATATTCGCCATTCGTTCAATTTTAGCTGCGGTTGCGTTTATTGCTATATTGTTAAAATCAGCCAATCATATCACCTCTAACCAGTATTTTTTTGCCGTTTATTGTAGGATAGCCGTCATTGCATAACAAGTATTCCCATTTGCCATAGACACCAGTTACAATGTCGTGCATTTCATTGAGAATTTGCACCCAACGCCAAATGTCCTCTTTATTTGAAGCGTATTCTCCTACTGTTTTCGGCTCAACATAATAAATGCTTTTTGCATCATTATTGCTTATTATATCTAAATTATATTCTATATTCTGCAAAATTTCAAGTATATCACCTTTAAACTGCGAGCCAAACTTTGCATCGACCTCAATCAAATCGTCGATTAAATAGCCTTTTTGGGTAAGAATAAGGCGAATTGTGTTGATATTAGACAATATATTCTTAATATCGTTTACGTTAAGTATCTCGATTGGGGTTGAATAGTCATACCATAAGTCCTCGTCAAGCACCGCTATTTCAATTTCCGCAGAATAACCGCCGTCAACTGTTGTTATGGTTACTGTTGTTGTTCCGTCACCAACAGCGACAATAGTGCTACCGACTATTTGCACGATATTTTCGTCACCTGATGTTATGATAACATCTTTTATATCTGCGTTTTTTGGCAATATTGTATACTCAAATTGCAAGTCGATAGAGCCGTCTTTTGGCACTACAACCTCGGTTGCGTTGGTATATATGCCAGTTACTCGCTGAATAACCGAAACATCGGTAGATTTTTCAAATCCGCTTCCGTCAGTTGCGGTCAAAGTAATGGTTGCCGTTCCTTTGC
The DNA here is from genome assembly GCA_017383985.1 of Clostridia bacterium. Classification (GTDB taxonomy): domain Bacteria; phylum Bacillota; class Clostridia; order Oscillospirales; family Acutalibacteraceae; genus UMGS1976. Next base: position 2,443 of record JAFNUO010000132.1, read on the forward strand.
TCACACCGAAAAGTTGACCGTCTATAACCTGAACTATGTCGGGGTTACTCGTTGTTATGTCGAATTTTGTTATACTCGCATTTTCAGGGACAACAGTTACAGATATATCGTTGTATTTGCCAACATCTACATAGACAGTATCAGGAAATATGATATCTGTTACATAGATAGGCAAGGTTGTTATGGCAAAATCCTTTATGCTTTCAACGCCGTTTGTTTCTTTTCTAACCTTGAATTTGATGTTATATGTGGTATTTGCCGAAAGTCCGCTAATAGTTGCGGTCAGGCTTGTGCCAACTTCTTCCGACAAGGTTATCCAAGTTGAGCCGTTATCAAGCGAATAATACCAACCGTTAACATTCTCGTTAGTGGTAAGCGTCGCCGTGAACTGTTCTTGTGCAATTTTCACAACGTTAACATCAATGGTTGTGGTTATTATGTCAATTTTATCAAGCGCAATATCTTTATTTAAACTACCGCCAGTAAGATATGACGTTACAACGTTCGGGAAGCCTGCTTGAATATTTACAGTCGCGTATCCTTGCTCGTCATGGTATATTTTTTGGTTGGTTACAGAGCCAATAATAACCTTTTTAGAATTTCTTGTATCAATTCCTTTTTGGGTGCTATTTGTACGCACTCCGTCAACCTTGATATACTTACTTGTCTTGGGTACATCAAGATTATATACCGAACTCGCATATCCGTCGTTTCTTTGCAAATAAGCGGTGGCGGTTAAAAGCGAGTATTTGTCTTGCTCGTTTACAGTAGAATTCCACTCAACCCAAAAACTATATTTACTTGCGCTTGGGCCGGTAGTTTTACCTACGATTTTTCCGCTTGCCATTATACCGCCTCCACTTCATATATGCCGTTAAGTGTTTGTTTTTTACTCTTTATATTAAGATATTCTCCCAAAATACGATAATTTTTGCCGACTGTAACGTCTACAAGTGTCTTAAATGTTATAGAATTTTTACGAGAATATAAATTATAAAGCAAAGCGCAAACATCTTTTGGCTTGCTTGATATTGTTAATTCAATCGCTTTATCTTCGTAAATCTCGTTGGTAGAAATTAACGGATTTATTTTTTTATAACTGACTGTGCTTTCTGTGTAGCCAAGTCCTTTTATAACGATTTTATTGCTTGATGTGTTTGAAACTACGCAATAATTTACGTCAGCTTCAATAAATGTTACGTTTTCGCTTTCTGTTTCGGATATGATATC
>JAFNUO010000133.1 GCA_017383985.1 Clostridia bacterium
ATGTACCTAAAGCTTCTTTCCGACGCCGTTAGCGAGGAAAAGGGAGAGGCTCCCGCCTCGGCGGTTGAATGTACCGTCGATTTGCCCATTTCGGCGCATATTCCCGAGGAATATATCCCCGATTTACCGCAACGGTTGGGAATTTACCGACGAATTGCCGACATACGCTCGACCGAGGACTCCGAGGACGTTATCGACGAGCTTTGCGACCGCTTCGGCGACCTTCCGCCGTCGGTAAACGGGCTTATAAAGGTTGCGCTTTTGCGTAACCGCGCCGCTTCGCTCGGAATAACCGACGTTGAATATCGCATGGGCGCCATCCGCCTTTATCCCGCAAGGCTCGACATGGAGCTTTGCAGTATACTCGGCGCTAAATTTTCAAAGCGATTCGCCATTTCGGCGGGAACAAAGCCATATTTAGCCCTTGCCGGCAAGCCGAAGCAACCGCCTATTACGCTTTTAGACGAGTTTTTATCGGCCGCAGAGCAAGCGGCAAGCCAAAAATTAAGTTAAAAAATTATTCTTTTGTAAAAAAACGAAAGGGGAAAAATTATGAAAGAATTTATTATTAAAAACAAGAAAACGGTTATCGTTTTCTTAACCTCCATTGTCGTTATTATCGTTTGCGGTATTGTCGGATACCAGCTTACCAAGAAGGACGAAATCAAAATCACATTCCACGACAACACCTCTATCGGTAACGTTGGCGCCGTTTCTTACCAAGAGCTTGACGAGGCCGAGCTTTCCAGCACCGAAGCCGCTTCCGAGGTTGCTTCCGACGCCGAAAGCGCAGTCGTTTCCGAATAATTTAAGGACCGATATCAGATTATGAAGGTTCAAAAAAGCAGTAATCCCTGCCGATTTGGTGACCTCGAAATAATATCCGCCATGGCCGTTACGGGGTTTTTACCCGGATTTTTATCGGTAGCGGCGCAGTACGCTATTGTTTTTTACCTTTTATTCTGCCGCCGTACAAGAAAAATCGTTTTTTCCTCGAAAACGGCTCTTTGGCTTATCCCTCTTACTCCCGTCGCAATAATTCCGCCGTTTTTTTACGAAAACTACCTTGGCGCGGTTGTCGGCGCGGGGCTTGTTTTGTTGCTTTTTTTCGCCGTTTATCTTTTAAAAACGATTACGGTCGAAATTTTTGAAAAAGTATGCGACATTTGTTGCGCAGGAAGCGTTTTTGCGGCGGCGGTGGCCGTTGTGGAACGCATTGTTTACGTTATAAATCCAAGCCTTGACGAGTTTAAGGATATGCGCTGTGCGGGGGTTTTCTTTAACCCAAATTTGTACGGCACGGCGGTTGTTTTTGTTATCCTTATTTGCCTTTACAAGCTTATTTCGGGACGAGGTCACAAAAAGTCGCTTTTTCTTTGCATAGGCGTTAACCTTATAAGCATGGCGCTTTGCGGCTCGTTACTTGGAATAGGCGAGCTTATTATCGGCGCCTTGTTTATCTTTATTTTTAACCGAAACAAAATCGCCGTTGCTTTATTTTCGGTCGGCTCGGCCGCCGGAATTGGCGCCGTTTGCTTTTATCCCCGGTTGCTCCCCCGAATTTTTGAGGCGAGCAACTCCTTTAACTTGCGTTACCGCGTTTGGCAATTATCGCTTATTTTAATTAAAGAAACGCCCATTTTTGGTCGCGGATTTTTGGCCTACATGGTCGAAAGCCCGAAATACGTCGGCGCCGATTTAGGGTTTAAGGTTTGGGTAACCACCTGCGCCCATAGCCTACTGCTCGACAGCCTGCTTTGCCTTGGAATTGTCGGCACGGTATGCGTTATCGGCTTTGCGGCGGGGCTTTATGCGCCCGTTTTTAAGGCGAGGATTAAAAAATGCGACCGTGCGGTTACGTCACTTGCGCTTGCCGCAACGGTAGGCGTGTTGGCTCACGGAATTTTTGACGAGACCATTACTTGGCCCGCCGTCGCCGTTATATTTTTCTTTATTTTGGCGGGAAGCGCCGCATATTTAAAGGAAAAAATTAATATGTAATTAAAAACCGCTTTGCCCAAAACGGGTAAGGCGGTTTTTTTATAAAATTACCGAAAAAATAAAGGGTTGGTGACGGGGACACTTACTTACGAAGTTCGCCTCAAAACCAACCCTTTCGGTTATATATCAAGTTTTGTTGTTCGAGCGTAATGGAAAATATATTGTTGGACAATGCCGGCGTGCGGCTTAGCCACGTCGGGCAAACCCTCTTCGCCGAAAAGCCGTTCCATTGCGCGGCGTATCCACACGTCAACGGGAAAACACTCCACCCGTGACCACCCGAAAAGGAGGGCGCAGTCGGCAACCTTTGGCCCGACGCCGTTTATTTTCATAAGCTCGGTTCTTGCCTCGTCAATCGGCAGGGTGTAAAGCGCCGCTACGTCAATTTCGCCTTCGGCGAATTTTTTTGCGGCGTCAAGTATATATTTTGCGCGAAATCCGCTTTTTAGCGGCGCCAAATCGTCAACCGTAAGCTGGGACAGGCGTTGCGGCGTCGGGAAGGCGTAGTTTCCGTCGCCCAAATTTTCGCCATAACTTTCGCAAAGACGGGTTATTATGCCCTTTATTCGCGGAATATTGTTGTTCGCGGAAATTATAAAGGAGCATACCGCCTCCCACGGCTCTTGGCGCAAAATATGTATTCCGCCCGCAAAATCGGCCGCTGCGCGGATAATTTCGTTGGCCGAAACGGCGCTTTTTATGGCGGCGTAGTCTCGGTCAAGGTCGAAATAATCCCTCCAAACCTCGTTAAAATCAACCATTGTTGTATTAAAAAAGGTTATTTCGTCGCCGCGTTGAGCCAGTTTAAGGCTTCTTCCCCTTGCTACCCCCGTCCAAACGCCGCCGCTTTCGCTCCAACGAAAGGCCTGGCCGCAGTCCAAGGTTTGAGCCAAATCAATATCGGAAATAAGTATTAAATTTTCGCCGTCGGCCTTTATTTCGTACATTTTTTTAAAACCTCGTAAAAGTAGTTATAGATATTATACCAAAGTTATGGTATAATTCAATTATATTTAAAAAACAGGAAGTGGTTAAATGAGAGACGATATTTGCACCATACCGGTGTCGGAGGGGTTTGAGGAAAAGGACGGTTGTCCCCTTTGCCGTATGCGAGCCATCGCCGAAAAACGCGTTATTGATTATATCATGGGCGCAGCTATGATGGAGCCCGACGTTCGCCTTAACACCAACGAGCTTGGCTTTTGCCGCGACCATTTCGACCAAATGACAAAAGCGGGTAACCGTTTGTCGCTTGCTCTCATTCTTGACAGCCATTTACAGGAAATTGACAAAACCATTTTCGCCGAGGGTAAGCTTTTTAAGCCAAGCGAAAAAAAGGTTATGTACCGCGCGGTAAGACTTGAGCAAACCTGCTTTGTTTGCTCAAAGCTTAATTACGGCATGTCGCACATGGTAGACACCATTTACCGCGTTTATGCCTCCGACGAGGATTTTCGCAAGCTTTACGCCGAGCAAACCGAGCTTTGCTTGCCCCATTATACCATGCTTATGCAATATTTGCCCGAAAACATGGACAAACCCATTCGCAAGCAGTTTAAAGAAACCTCCAAAAAACTCGCTCAAGGATATTTGCACGAGCTTTGCGGCGACGTGCGTCATTTTTGCCAAATGTTCGATTACCACAACAACGGCGAGGACGCCGATTGGGGCAACAGCAAGGATTCCATTGAGCGCGCGATTGCCTATCTTAACGGCGAGCTTACCGCAAAGGACAGAAAAAGGATAAAATAACCTAATTTTTCGTCGGTCGGCGGCAAATTCGCCCCGATTATTTACTGTTTATATTAATTATTTACAAGAAAAAAACAGACGCTCCCTCCTGGTTGGGACGTCTGTTTTCTTTTTTTATTAAGTTGCATCATAAACCTTATCCGTATCGGGCAGGGTTATGTGCCGCATTATTAAATTTGGCGCCGTGACTTCACCGCACCGAGACGAAAAAGGTTTACTTTGTATATCTAAGGTAAGCAAAAGTACGCCGTTTCGCCAAAATAGGCAAATCGGCTAACCCAAAAACCCGCATACAAAGTTGATTTCAGAATAATTATTCTGCCGATTCCTTCATCTTTGCGAAGCATTCGCTGCAGTAAACAGGACGATCTTCACGGGGCTTGAACGGAACCTTTGCTTCGTTGCCGCAAGATGCACAAACAGCGGTGTACATCTCTCTGTTAGCTCTTTCGTTGTTCTTGCGAGCCATACGGCAATTCTTGCATCTCTGGGGCTCGTTTACGAAGCCTTTGGATTCATAAAATTCCTGCTCACCGGCGGTAAATACAAATTCTTCGCCGCAATCTTTGCAGACTAAGGTCTTGTCTTCAAACATTTTGTTACCTCTCTTATTAAATAATAAATATTCAATTAATCTCCGGGCGGAGTTGCACCGCCATCTTTGCCAGGACAAACGCTTTATTTTTAAGCTACTGGAGATAAATTTTAAAGTTGGCCCGCGAGCTTTTTTCGTACTCGCTGGAGGGCGTTGTCGACCGATTTTTCGGTTGAGGAAAGCTCCGCCGCTATCATTTGATAGCTCATGCCCCGTAAAAAAAGCTTTAGCACCTTTCCTTCAAATTCGGACGACACCGATTTTATTCGGTTACATAGGTTTTCGTATTCGTCAAGCGCGATAACGCGGCTTTCGGGGTTGTCTCCCTCTCCCGACGCTATGTCAGGGGTACCCTCGTCGTCAAGCCATACAAGCGCCGATTCGGGTACCTTCTTTTTTCGTAACGACGCGCGTATTACCGAGGCCATTCGTCGGTCAATGCACAACACCGCAAAGGTGCGAAAGGAGGCGCCGACGCCGTCGTCATAGCGGCGCATAGCCTCGATAAGACCGATAAAGCCCTCTTGACCCAAATCCTCGCGACCGTTTACGCCGCTACCGTCGTAAAAAGCGGAGGCGCGCAAACCCACAAGCGGGATATACCTTGCACAAAGGAGGTCAGCGGCCGTTCGGTCGCCCGACGCGGCCATTTGGACAAGTTGTTCATCGGTAAGGTCGGTCATATACGAAAACCTTTCAAACGCAATTTTACTCCGTTATCATACTATTTTTTTTATTAATTGTCAAGCGTATATGGTCAATATGATTAATATTTCGGCGTATTGTTCAATAATTTCTACATTTATATAGAAAAAATGACATATTTTTTTGCAAAATGCGCTTTTTTTGCAACCGCCGTTAAGGGTTTAGTTAAATTGTTTTGACACGGGGCAGGTTTAAGTGTTATAATAATAAAAGAATTATGCTTTAAAAAAGGGGATAAGTAATGAAACCGTTTTCATATTACGCCGAAAACACAAGGCTTCCGTTTAACCTTAAGCTTATTTTGTCGGCGTTTTTGGCGGCCGCCATGTTCGCATTTATAACTATTACCGGCGACACAATCATGATTGACCCGTCTCTTATACTCCCCTTCGGCGCATATTTTTCGCTTTTTTATTTCGCCGGGTTGGTTATCTTCTTTTTAGGAAAGGGAACCGATAAAATTGAAACTGTGCTTTTTTTCAGCGCAGGTCTTGCGGCGGTTACCTATATTCGTTTTTGCATGGTTTACTATGTTTCTAACGACTATAACGTATTTCTTGCCAACTGGATTAACCGAATGCAAGAATATCCGGGTATTTCGGCCCTTGCCGCCGATATCGGCGACTACACCGTGCCGTACCAATGCTTTTTGCTTCTTTTGTCTAAAATAGGCGGAGACGACCTTTTCTTTATAAAGATTTTTTCGATGTCGTTTGACCTTGTCGGCGCCTATTTCGTCATGAAAACCGTTGAGCTTAAAACAAGTAACGTTGCCATTCGCACGGTTGCGTTTTTGCTTACCCTTGCGGTGCCGACGGTGTGCTTTAACTCGGCCATGTGGGGTCAATGCGACATGATGTTTACCGCGTTTTGCTTAGGCGGGCTTTACTTTGCGCTTAAGGACAGGCCGAGGCTTAGCGTAATCATGGTTGCGGTTGCCTTTACCTTTAAAATTCAAACGGTTTTCTTTGCTCCCGTTTTCCTTGTTCTTTTTCTTATTAAAAAAATCCGTTGGCGCGACCTTTTATGGTTCCCCGCGGTTATGATTATTTCGGTTTTGCCCGCCGTTATTGCGGGAAAAAGTATTTTTTCGGCGCTTGGCGTATACGCAAAGCAAACCGAGGAATACGCAATGATGTACCTTAACGCGCCGTCGATTTGGCGTTTTCTTGACGGGTCAAACAACCCCTATCCGCAATCGACCGACCTTGCCCCGTTCGACAATTTTAACAAAATTGCAATCATGTTAACGGCGGTTGCCGTTGCCGCGCTTGTATATATCGCCTACCGCTACCGCGCAAAGCTTGACTCCCGCCGCATGGTTTCCATAGCTTTTATCGGCGCGCTTATGATACCCTTTTTGCTTCCCCGTATGCATGAACGTTACCTTTTCGCCGCCGATATCATGGCGCTTGTATACTTTTTTTATAACAAAAAGCGTTGGTACGTTCCGATTATCGTTATTTACAACTCCTACGTTGTTTACGCGTACTATCTTTTCCGCGTAGAAATAGGCACAGACGTTATAAATTCGGGGCTTTTGCTGCTTGTTTTGGCCCAGGCGCTTTACGAATTTGTAAACGAGCTTATTAACGCGCCGCTGCCCGAAAATCCGCTTTGCGACCTATGCGAAACGGACGGAAGCGACGAAAGCGACGATAGCCGCTTGGCAGAGGACAGTTTTTTCGACGATAGCCGCTTGGGAAGCGACGAGATTTTCGACCAAGACCTTGTGTTAAGCTCCGTTCCCGATAATAATTAATCAGGAGGATTACTATATGCAGGTTTTCGACATTTCCGCCGAAATTCTTTCGGCCCCCGTTTATGACGGCGACCCTGCGCCGAGCTTGTCCCAAATTCAAAGCATGGACCGCGGCGACGGATATAACCTTACCGCGATTTCGGCCTCTCTTCACGCCGCAACCCATATCGACGCTCCGCTCCATTTTGTCGACGGTGGCGCCTCGATAGACGACTTTGATTTGTCGCTTTTTATGGGCGAATGTGACGTTATCGCCTGCAACTCGTTTGACGAGGATATTTCGGGCGAGGACATCGAACGGCTTGTTAAAAAAGGAACGAAACGCGTTCTTTTCAAGACCTTGGGAAAATGCCGATTAACCCTTTCGGCCGCCTTTGCGCTTATTTCGGCGGGGGTTAAATTTGTCGGCATTGACGCAACCTCTATCGCCGCCGACGGCGAAACCGCCGCCGTGCATAGAGAACTTGGCCTTGCCGAAATTTGTATACTTGAGGGGCTTACCCTTCGCCATGTCCAGTCGGGCAGGTACACGCTGTTCGCCCTTCCGATAAAAATTGAAGGCGTCGAAGCGGCGCCTTGCCGAGCAATATTAATGAAATAACTTTTGGAGTGATAAATTTGCCCATTTCCCCCGACCATATCCGCAATTTTTGCATTATTGCGCATATCGACCACGGCAAGTCAACCCTTGCCGACCGCATGCTTGAGCTTACCGATTCGGTAGCCAAACGCGACATGGAGGACCAGATTTTAGACAACATGGACCTTGAGCGCGAAAGAGGCATTACCATCAAGGCTCACGCCGTTACCATCGACTATACCGCCGCCGACGGCGAAACATACGAGCTTAACCTTATCGACACCCCCGGCCACGTTGACTTTAACTACGAGGTTTCGCGTTCGCTTGCCGCCTGCGAGGGAGCCGTTTTGGTGGTTGACGCGTCCCAAGGTATTGAGGCGCAAACCCTTGCCAACACCTACCTTGCCGTTGACCACAACCTTGAAATTATCCCCGTTATCAACAAAATTGACCTTCCGTCGGCCGAACCCGACCGAGTTATAAAGGACATAGAGGATATAGTTGGCATACCCGCCGAGGGAGCCGCCCGAGTTTCGGCCAAAACGGGACTTAACGTAGGCGAGGTTATGGAAAACATCGTTCGCGATATTCCCGCCCCCGTTTGCGACCGCGACGCTCCGCTTCAGGCGCTTATTTTCGACTCGTACTACGACGCTTACAAGGGCGTTATCGTATATTTCCGCGTTAAAAGCGGCGTTATCCGCACGGGGGACACCATTAAAATGATGGCCACCGGAGCGCAGTTTGACGTTGTTGAAATAGGACGCAAAAAGGCGACAAGAATGGAGCCCTGCGACGCGCTTTATGCGGGCGAAGTAGGTTACCTTGCCGCCGCAATCAAAAACGTTGGCGACGCCCGAGTTGGCGAAACAATTACTCACGCCGACCGTCCCGCCGAAAAGCCGCTTGACGGTTATCGCAAAATTAATCCCGTTGTTTTTTGCGGCGTTTATCCCGCCGACGGAGCAAGATACACCGATTTGCGCGAGGCGCTTGAAAAATTACAGCTTAACGACGCTTCGCTTGAATTTGAGCCCGAAACCTCGGTTGCTTTAGGATTTGGTTTCCGTTGCGGATTTTTGGGCTTGCTTCACATGGAAATTATCCAGGAGCGCCTTGAACGCGAATATAACCTTGACCTTATCACAACGGCGCCAAGCGTTATTTATCGCATAGGGCTTGCAACGGGCGAAACGGTTGAAATAGACAACCCGACCAACTACCCCGACCCTGCGATTATAGTCAGCGCCGAGGAACCGATTTGTAACGTTCACATTTATTCGCCGAGCGAATTCGTTGGCGCGATTATGGAGCTTTGTCAGCAGCGCCGAGGCGAGTTTAAGGACATGCAATATATTGGCACCGAACGCGTTGACATACATTATATATTACCGCTTAACGAAATTGTTTACGATTTCTTTGACGCGCTTAAGTCGCGTACCCGCGGCTACGCTTCCTACGATTATCTTACAAGCGGATACCAAAAATCGAATTTGGTTAAGCTTGACGTACTTCTTAACGGCGAAATTGTTGACGCCCTTTCCTTTATTGTTCACGCCGACAACTCCTATTCAAGGGCAAGACGTATCGCCGAAAAGCTTAAGGAGCATATCCCGAGACAGATGTTCGAGGTACCCGTTCAGGTTGCCGTTGGCGGCAAGGTTATTGCCCGCGAAACGGTTAAGGCCATGAGAAAGGACGTACTTGCGAAATGCTACGGCGGCGATATTACAAGAAAGAAAAAGCTTCTTGAAAAGCAGAAGGAAGGCAAAAAACGTATGCGTCAGCTTGGCTCGGTTGAAGTGCCGCAAGACGCGTTTATGGCCGTACTTAAGCTTGACGAATAATAAAGGCGGGCGCCTTATCGGGCGGCTAAGCCGACAGGCATTTTATTATTTTTGTAAATTTATTTTAAAGGGAAAACCCATTTGACGGGGTTTTCCCTTTTTATTTTTTTGGGTTGATTTAGCTAAAAACGTTTAGGCGCCGTACCATTATCGCCAAGGCGGTAGATTGCGGGGTTGTATGCGGCCAAAAAAGCCGGATTTTATAACAATTTAGACAAAATCTCTTGACAAGTTCGACAAAATATCCTATCATTAAACAAAATTCTACTTTAGTTAGATAAAGCCGTGATTTCGGTGAGTTCAATTAGGGAGAACACGGATTTTCTTTAATTGACCGCGCCAAAAACGGCTATTTTTATTCGGAGGGATAAATAATGAACAAAAAATTAATCACCTACATTGTTGCGGCCGTTGTAGTTATCGCAATAATGGCCGTTGCCGCCGTTCAGTGCTTTGGCGCAGACGCAAGCTCGGTTACCGTTGACTGCGGTAGTTGCGAAGGCGTTGGCTATTGCTCCGACTGTTTCGGAAAAACGGTTGAATGCGAAACCTGCGAAGGGTTAAACGTTTGTGCCGACTGCTCTGGCTCCGGTACGGTTGCCGCTTCAAGCAAAATGTACTCCACCTTTTGGGCTCTTATTCCGCCGGTTATCGCTATCGGTCTTGCCCTTGTAACTAAAGAGGTTTATTCCTCCCTTTTCATCGGTATTGTTGCCGGCGCCCTTATCGGCTCCGACTTTTCCTTTACCGGTGCGGTTGACATGGTTATAAGCGACGGCATTATTTCCGCCGTTTCCGACACCGCGGGTATTTTTATTTTCCTTGTTGTTTTGGGCGCAATAGTTGCCCTTGTTAACAAGGCAGGCGGTTCGCGTGCATTTGGTAACTGGGCCGAACGTAACGTTAAATCCCGCGCAGGAGCTATGCTTGCCACCTTCTTGCTCGGCGTACTTATCTTTATCGACGACTATTTCAACTGCCTTACCGTTGGCTCGGTTATGCGCCCCGTTACCGACAGCCACCGCGTTTCACGCTCAAAGCTGTCCTATATCATCGACGCTACCGCCGCCCCAATTTGTATGATTGCGCCCATTTCTTCTTGGGCCGCCGCCGTTTCCCAGTATGCGCCCGACGGCGAGGGACTTTCCCTTTTCATAAAGGCCATTCCCTATAACTTCTATTCGCTCCTTACCCTTGTATTTATTGTTGTAATCACTCTTATGAAATTCGATTACGGCCCCATGAGACTTCACGAGCTTAACGCCCAGCTTAAGGGCGACCTTTACACCTGCGGCGATAAGGCCGAGGTTGCCGAAAACGAGCCTTCCTCAAAGGGCAAGGTTATCGACCTTATTTTGCCGGTTATTATCCTTATAGTTACCTGCGTGCTTGCTCTTCTTTATATCGGTAACGGCAACTCCTTTGCCAACATGAACTTTATCGACGCCTTTGCTAACACCGACGCTACCGTCGGATTGCCTTGGGGCGGCGTAATTTCGCTTGTTCTTATCGCCGTTTACATGATGTGCCGCCGCCTTGTTAACTTCAAGGACGCTATGGGCAGCATTCCCCAGGGCTTTATCGCGATGGTTCCCGCTATACTTATCCTTACCTTTGCAACCAGCCTTAAAAACATGACCAACGCCCTTGGCGTAAGCAACTACGTTGACGGTATCATGTCGGGCGCCGCTGAGGGACTTCAAATGATGTTGCCCGCTATCGTATTTTTGGGCGCTTGCTTTATTTCTTTCGCTACCGGCACCTCTTGGGGTACATTCGGTATCCTTATCCCGATTGTACTCAGCGTATTCCCCGAGGGCGAGCTTATGATTATCGGCATGTCGGCTTGTCTTGCCGGCGCCGTTTGCGGCGACCACTGCTCACCCATCTCCGACACAACAATTATGTCGTCGGCCGGCGGCCAGTGCAACCACATTAACCACGTTTCTACCCAGCTTCCCTACGCGATAAGCGTTGCGGCTATTTCATTCGTTATGTACGTAATTTCCGGCTTTGTTCAGAACATCTTTATCTGCTTACCGCTTGGAATTGCGCTTACTATCGTTTTCCTCTTTGTTATGAAAATGGTTACAAAAAAGAAAACCGAAAAAATGATAGAGGAAATAAAAAACGCATAATTATAGGTATAACCACATAAGTTTGAGGGGATATAAATGAAAAAAAGATTGCTTCTTATTGCAGTTGCGGCTTTAATGCTTCTTACCGCGTGTAAGCAAAACGACCCTCTTGCCGATATTGTAGCAGAGCTTAGCGCCTCCGGAACCGAAACCGTTTCGGAGGTGTCAAGTGAGGCTTCCGCTTCGGGTACAATGAAGCTTACCTTTTTGGGCGACTGTCTTGTTTCCACCCTTTACGGCGACAACGACCACGGTACCCTTAACTGGTACGCCGAAAATTACAAGCCGTCCTATTTTTTTGAAAAGGTTTACGACGTTTTGTCGGCCGACGATTTTACGATTGCCAACTGCGAAACGGTACTTACCGACCGCAAGCTTACTCCCCGTCCGAAAGGCGGCACAAGAGCCTTTTGGTTTTACGGGCCGACAAGCAACGCCGAGATTTTTCCCGCGGGAAGCGTTGAGGTTACGGGCGTAGTTAACAACCACATGAACGATTACTACGACGCGGGGTACCAGGACACCCTTGCGGCGCTTAAAAAGCAAAATCTTATAATCGGCGACTACGATAAGCCCGTTTATCTTGAGAAAAACGGAATTAAAACGGCCATTTTGTTCGTAGATTTATGGTCGCTTAGCGACGCGTCGGGAATTATCGACGCGATGAACGCCCTTGACAAAGACACCGATTATAAAATTATTTATTTCCACGGCGGCATTGAAGGCACCAACTATCCCGAACAATGGAAGGTTGACGCCTGCCGAAAGCTTATCGACAACGGAGCAAATTTTGTTATAGGCGCTCACCCCCACGTGTTACAGCCGATTGAAGAATACAACGGCGGCGTTATTGTTTATTCGCTCGGAAACTTTCTTTTCGGCGGAAACACCGCCCCCGTTAAAAACACAATTATGTTCCAGCTTGAGCTTAAAAAAGACGGATACGGCAAAAACGTTATCCCGTGTCAGGTTTATTCCGGCAGCCGAAATAACTGGCAGCCCTGTTACCCCGAAACCGAGCAAAGCAAGCAAAAAACCCTTGATTTGCTTGTAATGACCGACAAACGCTATACGTGGACTCCGTCTACCGACTCGGCTTCAAGCGAGACGCCGAGCGAGACGTCGAGCGATACGTCGAGCGAGACGCCCGAAAGCTCCGAACCGGTTGCGCCGCCCGAAAACGAAGGCGAAAGCGGCGGTGACGGAGATAGCGGAGACGGCGGAGATAGCGGAGACGACGGAGATAGCGGAGACGGCGGAGATAGCGGAGATAGCGGAGATAGCGGAGACGACGGCGCCGAACAATCCGACGAATAACTTTTTAAAAAAAGGGGCGAGATAGGATATGAAATATAAGTTTGTGTTATTTGACCTTGACGGTACCATTACCGACCCGTTCGAGGGGATTACAAACTCGATTATATATGCCCTTAAAAAGTTCGGCATTGAAGAAACCGACAAAAACAAGCTTGCCCCCTTTATAGGCCCGCCGCTTGTTGACTCGTTCGCCAAATATTACGGCTTTTCCCACGGCTGCGCCTTGGCGGCGGTTGGATATTACCGCGAATATTACGCCGACAAAGGCATTTTTGAATGTATGCTTTACGACGGAATTGCCGAGCTTCTTCGCGAGCTTAAGGAAAGCGGCGTTAAGGTCATCATGGCGACCTCTAAACCCGAATTTTTTGCCGAAAAGCTTATGAAGCACTATGAAATCGACGGTTGCTTTGCGGCTATTTGCGGCGCTACCATGAACGAAAAGCGCACAAATAAGGACGAGGTTATCGCCTATGCCCTCGAAAAGGCGGGCGTTGAAAATCCCGACGATTGTATTATGGTAGGCGACCGAAA
>JAFNUO010000134.1 GCA_017383985.1 Clostridia bacterium
TAAGCAAGTTCAACATTTTATAATACAATTAGCGCAAATTATTGTAATTTATTGTAATTTCGTGCGGTTTTTTGTAGCGACTTTTTGGTATTTAAAGTAAAATTTTGCTGTTTTATTCGAAAAGCAAAATCCTTTTAACGGTATTTTACCCAAGAAACAATCCACCGCCGCGACAAGGTGAAAATTCTGTCTTTTTTTCTTAAAAAAATAACGGTGGCCGCCTTCTTACGAAACGCCACCGTTGAAAAAAGATTTTACGTAAAATAATATTAACATAATGTATTATTACAATTTATTAAGGTAATCGGTTACGTCAAAGGCGTCCAAGCCGCTATCTTTTTTAAGATAAAGCGGGTGGTGAGGATGGCCTTTTTTTGAACGGGCCCCAGCCGAATACCATTTTGCGCCGTATTCCTCGCCGATTTTAATCATGTCGCGAACGCAAAGGGGTAAATAGTCGCGTTTTTCGATTATCGTTCCCCACGCCGCCCAAACCGACGGCGCCTCTTCGCTTACGGCAAGTATGTAACGGAACGCCGCCATGTTTTCGGCGTGCATAGCCATGTTAAGCTCGTGTTCCATGTCGTCGGGGCTTGTTGCGCGTTGGGCATAGACGTTAAACATTATAAACGAATCGTACCCGTTATGAAGCGCTATGCGTTCAACCGATTTTAAGGTATTGTCCAAGTCGTCGGGAGCCGCCGTAGACGGGTTTATGCCGACGCAGATAAGCGGATTTTTGCCCCTTGTGCCCAAAATATAACGGTACTCGGAATATGCGTTAGGCACGTAAAGCCAGCGTTCAACGTCGTAATCGGGCGACGGCAAAAGCGCCTCGTTTAACGCGTCCGTAAATTTTAAAACGCCGATTTCGTGCGTTGTTGATTTAGGAATATGCATAAATGCACCTCACAGTTCGTTTGCAAAAATGGAAAGATAGCCGTTGCCGAAAATTTCGCTTGCCGACGAAACTATCATGAACGAATTCGGGTCGGCGGCGCCGACGGCGTCACGAATTTTCGGAAAACGATGCTTTTTAGCGACAACCATAAGAATCGTTTTTTCCTTGCCGGTATATGCGCCTTCGCCCCTTATAACCGTGCTTCCCGTATTAAGTTTTTCGGTAAGCGCCGTGTTAATTTCGTCGGGGTGTTCGGTTACGATAAATATCATTCTTGCTCCATTCGAGCCGTATAAAACAAAATCAAGAACCGAGCTGTTTACCGCAAGGGCTATGCCCGCGTAAAGGGCAGCTTCTATGTTTCCAAAAACAAGCGCCGATATGCCGACAATTATGCAGTCGGTGATTAAAAAAATCGTGCTTGTTTTAAGATGCCGAAATTTGCGGCGTAAAAGGCGGATTATAATATCACTTCCGCCCGTTGTTCCGCCCGCTCGGAAAATTACGCCCATGCCTAACGCCATTAACGTTCCGCCGAATATACCGGCAAGCAATTTGTCCCTTGTTACGGCGTAATCGGGCGGCAAAAAGGCTTCTAACAAATCCATTATCGTGGACGAAAGAACCGTTGCAAAGGCGGTCATGGCCGTAAACTTTGCCCCAAATTTTATAAACGCCGTTATCAAAAGCGGGATATTAAAAACCAAAATAAGGGTACCTACCTCAACGGGGATAAAGCGGCTTAGCATAATAGACACGCCGGATACGCCGCCGGGGGCTAAGTCGTTCGGGTTAAGAAAAAGTATTAGCCCCGACGCATACGCCACGCATCCCAAAGAGATGGTAACAAGTTGTAAAAAAAGCTTTCCTTTTGTTTTCATTATAATCACCTTATTTTATTGTATGCAAAAGCGGTGAGAAAAACCTTTTTATAGAAAACGGCCCGTTAAACGAGCCGTTTTTTTATTAATTAAGAATCAAACTTTACGCGGTAAATTGTTCCGCTGTCAAAGCTGGCTGTGTCGTTTGCTCTTGCTCCTGCGCCGAAAACAAAGGTTCCGTCGACATATTCCATAGATCTCATAAAGGTAGACGCTTCAAAACGCATAACCTCGGTAAAATTAGAAAGGTCGGTCGACTTGTATACGTAGTTGGTAGCTGTACCGTCGGTGTTCGGTACCATTGCAAGGGCATAAAGCGTATCGTTAGCATAAACAAGGTCGGTGAAAACTATACCTGAAATAGGTTCAATCTTTGTATAATTTTTCATGTCCTTGGTGATAAGCAGGTTGCCGTTGCAAATTGCAAGTTTGTCGCCTACGGTGATAGCGGCTTGGCAGAACGTGTAGCTAATAAAGCCGCTAACCTTGTTAGAAACGTAGTAGGCGTGAGAATAGCCGCTGTCAAATACGCTATAAGTCGAATAGTAGTTAAAGCGGTTTGCGTCGGCATCATATTTATAAACGCCGGCGTAGTTTCCGCCGTCGGTGGTAGAATACTGGTAAAACAGGGCGTAAAGCTCGCCGCCAACCACAAAGTAATTGTATACTCGGCCCCAGCCGCCGTTTGTGTAGCCGTTTACGATATTACCGTTGTAATATACGCCAACGTCGCTAAAGTTGCGGCCGCCGTCGGTTGATACCGCCGCCGCAGAGGCGTAAACGTTGCTGTTTGTACCGCCGCCGAGGAATACCTTACCGTCATAGCTTATCATGTCGAAGTTATGGAGACGGCCGTTGGTGTTCATATAGTAGTTTACAAAGGAGTTTTCCGCCTCGTTAAGATAAAAATAATGCATAACCGAGTTGTTGGCCGGGTCAATTCCCGGAACAACGAGCTTTCCGTCGATTATACAAAAACGCTCAACCTGCTCGTCGTCAATTTTGTCTTGGAAAATATATGCTTCGTCGGTTTCGGGGTCGTAGCAGCCGATGTAGGCGGGGCTTTGGTTTTTATCATAGTCGCCGCTACCGAAATAAACCTTGCCGTTGTATGTCTGCATATCCCATACCGAACGGGCAATGTTGTTGGCTTGGTCGTTGGAGGCGTAGCGGGCAATTCCCGGCTTTCCAACGTTAACGGGAACGGCATAGAAAATACCGTCGGAGTTATAAAATCCGTCGGTTACGGTAGGCGTACCGATTCCGAGGGCATATTGCTGAAGAATTGCCATGTCGGCGGCGGTAAGCTCGCCGTCGTTTGACATTTCGGCCGCCTTAAGGTTTGAATTGGTTAACTCGCGAACGCCGAGTACCGACATTTGGGTATAAAGTAAATCGGCCGCGTTAAGCTTTCCGTCGCCGTTTACGTCGCCGGTTATTACAAGGGAAAGGGTTTGCGCAACCGAGCTACCGTTCATGAGCTTAACGGTATCGCCCGTTTGGAGCTTTTCCGAATCGCCAAGCTTAGTTGTTTCGCGATAAAGATTTACCGAGCCGTTTTGGTCAACGCCGGCGTTTATGTGAGCCGGGGTACTTCCGGCGTAAACTCCGCGAAGGTATCCGTTATCTACGGTAAAGTTGCTTGAAGTAATGGAGGTTACCTTTGCGGCACCGGCGGTAGTAGGAGCCAACGTTAAGCTCGCCATAACCGAAGCCGTAGCGACACAAACGCTTAATGTGCGCAAAAATCTTTTATTCATAGCCTTTCCTCCCGGAAAAATTTATACTTATAACAATATAATAATATTTATTTTGTAAAATTTCAACCATTTTCCAAAACTTTCAACGCCGACGCAATAACGGGGTCGGTTTGGTCATCAAGGAAATAGTAATATTTATCCTGGTCATCGGTAAGCTCTACGCTAACGTCGGGGGTAAGGCCTTCGCCGTTAAAGTTAATTCCCGACGGCGGGTTAAAGTAGGCAATGGTAAGCCTTACCGCCGAGCCGTCGGACAGGCCGAAGGTGCGTTGCATAACCCCCTTGCCGTAGGTTGTTTCGCCGACAAGCTTGCCTTTTCCAAAATCGCGGATTGCGGCGGCAAACAGTTCGGCCGCGCTTGCCGTTTTTTCGTTACATAAAACGGTCATGGGAAGGTCGATTTCGTTTTTGTCGGAGGAGAAAAGAACCTTTTTGTTGCCGTTTTTATAGGTTGCGGAGACTACGTCGCCCTCGGGCAGAATTATATCAAGAATTTTTTCGACCGAATCAAGCGTACCGCCCGAATTTTGGCGAACGTCGAAAATAAGCGCGGTTGCGCCCTTGTCGGTAACGTCGGCAACGGCATCCTTAAACTGCGCCACCGTTGCGGTATTGAAATCGGTAATTTGGATATATCCGACCGTGTCAATCATGTGATAATAAACGCTTGTCATTACATATCGGCCGCGTACGGGCTCCAAAACCGTTTCCTCGCCGTCGCGCAATACGCCGATTTTGCAAACCGTGCCTTCCTTGCCGCCGATAAGCGCAACGGCGCTATCAAATCCGAGGTCGGCAACGTTTTTTCCGTCGACCGAGACAATACTGTCCCCCGATTTAAACCCTGCCGCTTCGGCCGGCGAGCCGTTATAAACGTTAATAACGTAAATGTTGCCCGTATCGGGGTGCTTTGTTACGTCAACGCCTATTCCCGCGCCTAAACCCTCGTTATTGTCAAGCACCTTGCTATATTCCTCGGCGGTAAAGTAGGCGGAGTATCGGTCGTCAAGGCTATATATCGCGCCGAGAGCCATTCCGTCGGCAAGCTCGCCGTCGCTTATTTCCTCCACGAAATAGTCGTCGATAAGCGACTTTATTTCGTAATACTTGCTAAGCGAATCGGAGTTGGTAAGCCTTCCCCTCAAGGGGTTGGGCACAAGGCATAAAATAAGCCCCGCCGTTAACGCCGCCGTTATTATTACGCAGGAAATAAGCACCGATAATGAAATTCGTTTTTCCTTCATTTTTTATCATATCCTTAAAAATAAGACAGATTTTTCACATTTTACTTAAAACAAGCCAAAAGCAAAACAATCCGGCAGAAAAAATCCGCCGGATTAGTTTTTTTGTTACAGGTTATACCAATTCATCGGGTTTTGGTAATTTCCGTTATACATGATTTCAAAATGCAAATGCGGTCCCGTAGAGGTTCCCGTTGAGCCAACATAGCCCACCGTGTCGCCCTTTCTTACCGACTGGCCCTTTCTAAGCGGACTTGCCGATTTCATATGGGCATAAAGGGTAGAGTAGCCGTTGTTATGCTTGATAACTACGCAGTTTCCGTAACCGCCGTTCCAGCCGCTAAGCGAAACAACGCCGTCGTCGGCCGCAACAATTTTTGCGCCGTAAATACCGCTTGACGAAATATCAATTCCGGTATGAAGTCTCCATGTACCGTAAACGGGATGCCAACGGTAGCCGTATTTTGACGAAAGTTTGTAGTAGCCGGGAACGGGCCATATAAAGTTTCCGGTACCGACAAGGTTTCCGGTTACTTCGTTTAAGGATTCTTGAATCTTTTGCTGCTCGTCAATTAAGGCTTCGTAATCGTCCTGAAGGTCGGCAATTTCCGACTCGTTATTCTTAACGATTGTGTTAACCTCGGTATACTGAGCGTCAAGCTCCTTTTGCTTTTCCTGAATTGCCTTTTGCGCGTCGACAATATCCTCTTTATTCTTGTCGATTACGGCTTTTTTCTCTTCAACCTCGGCCATGTCCTCGGAAAGAGACTTTAAAAGGCGGTTGTCGTTATCGGAAAGCGCCTTTGTAAACTGGATTTTTTCGAGATATTCGCCAAAATCCTTGGCCGAAAGAAGCACCTCAAGCGAGGTAAACGAGCCGGTTGTATAAAGTACAACCAATCTTTCGGAAAAAACAGCAAGGTTTGAGTCGATTTCGGCGTTAATGTCGTCGATTTCCTTTTGATACTTTTGGATATCGGCGTCTAACGCGTCAATTTGCTCCTGGTAAAGGTCAATTTCCTTTTGGGTTGCGTTAATTTGCTTTTGTAAAGCCGCTTTTTTCTCCTGATACGGAGCGTTTTGCTTTTCAAGCTCGGCAATCTCGCTTTTAAGCTTATTACTGTCTTTTTTAGCTTGGTCAAGCTCTTCACGGAGCTCTTCGGCCGTTTTGGCGGCGCTAACCTCTACCGGTACGGCGGGGGTATATCCGGCAATAAATACAAGCGCAAATATACAGGCGATAGATAAAAAGGCTTTTTTAAATCGCACGGAATTCGCTCCCTTCTTTTCTTAAATACTTAGTAATTGTAAAGGCGCTGCAAAGGAGTCCCAAAACAACTCCGATAAGCGCAAATATGCCCAACAGGCTCCATACCATTCCCATAAACGGAATAGGTGTTATGCCGATTGAATCCTTAATCGCCTGAACCGCAAAATAATATACCACGTAAAGCACGCCGGTTGTAAGAAGCGCCGCCATTACGCCGAGAACAACGCCCTCCACAAGGAAGGGGAAGCGGATAAAGCGGTTGGTTGCGCCAACGGCTTTCATTATGCTTATTTCAAGCTTGCGGTTGTACATTGTAATACGGATTGTATTAGAAACGATAACAAACGCGATTATAAGGAGAAGCGCAATTATCCACAAACAGCCGTTGTTTACTGTTGTACGAATATTATAAATCTTAACGGCAAGGTCGCGGTGACTTTGAATCATGTCAACGCCCTCAACCTTTTCAAGCGCTTTTATTGTTTCGTCAAATTTTCCAAGGTCGTCAAGCTGTAATCTGGCGCCGTTGGGGATGGGGTTGCCGTTTTGCTTAAGGCGTTCAAAAACAGCCGCCTCTTCCTCGGTATAATCCTCGCCGTAAGCAAGGATAAGCTGGGTTTCGAGGCCTTCGTCGCGGGTGATGTAGGTTGCGGCGTCGGCGGTAATGTTATCGGTCTCCTTAACCTTTTCAAAGGATTTTAAACAATCCTCGTCGGACAACTTTTGGTCAAAATAGACCATGATAACGTTTTGGTTCGAAAGGTCGCCCAACGCCTTGTCGATGTTAAGCGACAAAATGATGGACACACCCATGATAAGCATACAGGCGATAAGCACGCCGATTGACGCAAGGGACATAAGTCGGTTGGCCCAAATGTTTTTAAATCCCTCGCCTACGAGATAACGGAAGCTTCTTATTTTCATTCTGCCTCACCGCCAATCTCTTGGTTTTCATCTTCGCCAAAGACAAAGTCAAGTTCTTCTTCAACCGAATCAATGGTTGTTTCGGAAGCAAAGGTATAGTCATCGTTTACCGCTACACCTTCGTCGTATTCTTCGCCTACGCCGTAGTTTTCGCCGTCGGCATAGTCGTTATAATCCTCGAAATATGCGTCGTCGTACTCCTCCGAGTTGTCGGCAACAACGGTACCGTTTTCAATCATTATTACGCGGCGGCCAAAGTCGCGTACAAGCTGGTGTTCATGGGTTACCATGATAACCGTTGTACCGCGGCGGTTAATTTCGGAAAGAAGCTCTACGATTTCGTAGGACATGTTCGGGTCAACGTTTCCGGTAGGCTCGTCGGCGATAATCATAGTCGGGTTGTTAACAAGCGCTCTTGCCAGGCCGACACGCTGCTGCTCGCCGCCCGAAAGCTCGTCAGGCTTGCTTCTTGCCTTACCGCTAAGACCGACAAGGTTAAGCGCGTATGATACGCGGCGGCGGATTTCCATTTTCGAGGCGCCGACGATATGCATCGCGAAAGCGACGTTATCGTATACGGTCATGTTCGGGATAAGACGGAAATCCTGGAACACGATACCCATTGTGCGGCGCATCATCGGGATTTGGCGACGCTTAATTTTAGAAAATTTATAGTCACCAACGATAATTTCGCCCGAATTGGGTTTTTCCTCACGCATTATGAGCTTCATAAAGGTACTTTTTCCCGAGCCGGAAGGGCCGACCACGAAAACAAACTCACCTTCATGAATTTTGAGGTTAAAGTCTCTGATTGCATGGGTGCCGTTAGTGTAGGTTTTATATACGCCCTGGAACTCGATAAGGGGACGGGCGGTTTGCAGGACAAAATCCTCGCTCATATAGTTAACACTCCATTAAGAAAATTTATTTTAAACCTTAAGTATCTTTTATTAATACTTAACAGGATTAGCGGTAAGATATTTTTTAACCATAAGCGCGATTTTGAAAACGATTGCGTGGTCAAACTCGCGAAGGTCAAGACCGGTTAATTTCTTGATTTTTTCAAGACGGTATACAAGGGTATTTCTATGTACAAAAAGCTTTCTTGAGGTTTCGGAAACGTTAAGGTTGTTTTCGAAAAAGCGCTGAATTGTAAATAATGTTTCTTGGTCAAGCGATTCGATTGAGCCGCGCTTAAATACTTCCTTTAAAAAGGTTTCGCAAAGGGTTACCGGAAGCTGGTAAATAAGGCGGGCTATACCCAAATTGTCATAGCTGCAAATGGATTTTTCGGTGTCGAATACCTTTCCTACTTCAAGGGCAACCTGAGCCTCTTTAAACGAGCGGGCAAGGTCCTTGATTCCCTCAACAATTGTACCGATACCGACAATTACGTGAACATAAAATTCGGTAGAAAGGGTATCTACGATTGAACGGGCAAGCTTTTCAAGGTCGGCGGCTTCGACGCTTGTTTTTACTTCCTTAACAAGGGCGATATCGGTTTCGTTAATATTAATAACGAAATCCTTGTTCTTGTCGGGGAAAAGATTTTGAAGCACGTCGTAAACCGATACGTCGTTACGGTTTGCTACGCGGATAAGCAAAACGGCGCGGTTTATATCGTTATTAAAATGAAGCTCTCTTGCCTTTAAGTAAACGTCTCCTTGGAGAATGTTGTCCAAAATAAGATTTTTAATAAAGTTAGAGCGGTCATATTTCTCGTCGTAAAACTGCTTAATATTTGTAAGCGAAACGGCAAGCACGGCGGCGTATTTTTCCGCCTGAGGGTCTATGCCTTCTACGAAAAGAACATACTCGTTGGAGCTGTTGCTGCCAAACGGCTTGTAGGTGTATGCGCCTTTTGTAATAATGTCGCCCGTGTTGCTGAAATTCATGGCCATTGAGTTGTGAATTTCGCCGATGTGGACAAGGTCACTACACGCAATTACGATACCTGTTTCGTCAATTACTCCGATTGTACGGTCGATGGCGTCGTGCATTTGGTAAACAATGCTCTGAAATAATCTGTTGGACATAAAAAGTAACATCCTCTCTCTTCATCACAAATCATAATATACAAAAAAACAAACAAAAAAAGCCGCGTATGTTCGCATTTTTCGCCTATTATGTAAATCTTGATATCTATTTTACACAAAACAACCCCCTTTTTCAAGCCAAAATACAAAAAAATCACGAAATAAGTTACAAAACAATTACAATTTACAATTTGTTCATTTTTTAATCCAAATATACAAAAATTGCCTTTTATCAATATACTGTGCTTGGCTATTTTTCAACCTCAATATATTTGAATTTTACGCGAAATTGTCGGAATTTTTTTGAAATTTGTCGAAAAATTTTTCCGATAAAAATTTAGTTAAAAATGTAGCGCAAAGGGTATTATATATGATATAATTACTGTTATATTAAATTTGTATTTACATTATTAATGAACGGAGAAGCATTTTTTATGGTAAACGAGATTAAACGCTTTGAGCTTTCCGACGGCGTTATAGGCAACTTTATCCCGACGACGAGGTTTAAAACCGCCCGTCTTTCGGTTTCCTTTTACGTACCGATGAGGGAGGACACCGCCTCCGCCTACGCCCTTTTACCCTTTATACTTACCGGTTGCGGCAAGGAGTATCCTACGTCGCGAATTATAAGCCGTACGCTCGACAACCTTTATAATGCGGCGCTTGCCTGCGAATGTACAAAAATGGGCGACCTTCAGCTGCTTTCGGTTTCGATAACCTGTATGGAAAACAAATATGCCCTTGACGGAAGCGACATTATCCTTAAATGCGCCAATATGCTTTCTTCGCTTATTTTTAATCCGCTTTGTGACGAGGGCGGCTTTGAGGAGCAAAATTTTGAAAAAGAAAAGCGCCTTATGATTGAGCGAATTGACAGCGAGATTAACAACAAGCGCTCCTATGCGCTTAGCCGCTGCGTAGCCGAGGTATGCAAGGGTGAGCCGTGCAGTATCCCCCGTTACGGCAGCCGCCAGGGTCAGGTTGAGCTTACCCGAGGCGAGCTTTACGCCGCTTGGGAAACCTTACTTCGTACGGCATACGTTCGCATTGGTTATCTTGCGAGCGAGGAAAACGAAAAGGTTTTTGACATTTTGGGTAAGGCGTTTTCCGACCTTGACCGCAAGGTTGTAAACATTAACAACCCGATTGTAAGCCCCGCGAAGGAAACGGTATCCCAAATTCACGACCGTATGCCGGTTAAGCAGGGCAAACTTGTACTTGGTTTCCGCACAAATATTCACGGCGGCGACAAGGACACCTATAAAGTTATGGTAACAACCGACCTTTTTGGCGGCGGCCCTTATTCCCGACTTTTTGACAACGTTCGCGAAAAAATGAGCCTTTGCTACTACTGCGCCGCTCGCGCAAACCGCGGCAAGGGTTACATGACGGTTGACAGCGGCGTTGAGTTCGATAACATGGACAAAACCCATAACGAGATTTTAAACCAGCTCGATATCGTTTGCAAAGGCGAGTTTGACGACGAGGCGCTTGCCGCATCCAAGCGTGCCCTTTGCGACACATTCCGTGGGGCGGAGGATTCCCAGCCGCTTATCGACCGTTGGCACGCCGACCGACTTTTTGTCGCCGACGCTCCCTCGCCCGACGAGGTTGCAACCCTTATAAACTCGGTCACTAAAGAGGACGTTATCGAAACGGCCAAAACCTTTAAGCTCGACACCGTTTACCGCTTACTCGGACAGGAGGAAAAGTAATGATTACCGAAAAAAAGTTAATTACCAACGACCGCCTGAACGAAAGCTATATCGAAGCGGTACATTCATCGGGACTTAAAATTTATATTTCGGAAAAGCCCGAATATTCCTCGGCTCACGCAATTTTTGGAACACGTTACGGCTCCATTGACACAAAATTCCGCCTTAAGGGTACCGAAAATTTTACCGATATACCCGAGGGAACGGCCCACTTCCTTGAACACAAGCTTTTTGAAAGCGAGGACGGCAACGCCTTTGAGCGTTACGCCGTTACGGGAGCGTATGCAAACGCATATACCTCCTTTGACCGCACCTGCTACCTCTTTAACTGCACCTCAAGGTTTGAGGAAAACCTTTCGATACTGCTCGATTTTGTGCGCCACCCCTATTTTACCGCCGAAACGGTTGAAAAGGAGCAGGGCATAATCGGTCAGGAAATAAGAATGTACGACGACGAGGCGGGTTGGCGAGTTTTCTTTAACCTCCTTTGCGCCATGTACAGCAAGCACCCCGTTCGCATTGATATCGCCGGTACAACCGAATCGATTGCCGAAATTACCGCCGATATGCTTTTTGAATGTCACAAAACGTTTTACAACATGTCCAACATGTTTATTTGCGTAGCGGGCAAGGTAAACGCCGACGAGGTTTTGGCTCAAATTGACCGCGAAATTACCGAAAACGAGCCGCGAGAGGTTATCCGCGGACTTCACGACGAGCCGAGAGGCATCAACTATCCCCGCGCCGAGCAAAAATTGGCGGTAGCCAAGCCGCTTTTTAACCTCGGCTTTAAAGAAGAATGTAAAAACCCCGAAAAAACGTTAAAAGAGCGCATTGAAACCGCCGTTTTGCTTGAAATTATCGCGGGAAAATCGTCGGCGCTTTTTGAAAGACTGGTAAACGAGGGGTTGGTTAACGACGGCTTCGGTACCGAATATTTCACCGGATTTGGCTATGCCGCCGAAGTTTTTGACGGAGAATCCTCCGACCCCGAAAAGGTGGCGGAAGAGATTAAAAAAGAAATTCGCCGTTTGCGCGAAAACGGAATTGACGAAAATGATTTTATCGGCGCAAAAAACAGTCTTTACGGCCAAATGGTTATGCAGTATAATGTTATAGATAACGTTGTTTCGGCGCTTGTAAGCACGGCGATGACCGGCGACGGCATGTTCGACGAAATGGACGTTTTTGAAAAACTTACCCTTGACGATATTACCGACTGTTTAAACCGTCAGCTTTTAGAAGAGCATTCCGCCTTGTCGGTTATTTATCCCGCGGAATAAGGAAAGGATTGTAAAAAACCGTATGATACCAAGTAAAATTGCGGCGGCCGAGCCGTTTATTGAAATTTTCGGCATTACCTTTAACATCGACCGTGTTGCTTTTACGATACCGATTGGAAACGGATACCCAATTTATTGGTACGCCATTATTATCGTTGCGGGGCTTTTGCTGGCCATGGCTTACGGGTTTAAGCGCGCCCCAAAATTCGGAATTGATAAAGACGCCATGTTCGACGTTGTGCTTTACTCCTTTATTGCGGCAATTATCGGCGCAAGGGCATATTACCTTATTTTTGACGGCAAGCCGCTTACTTCGGTTAAGGAAATTTTTGCGTTGCGCGACGGCGGACTTGCTATTTACGGCGGAGTTATTGCCGCGTTTGTTGTAGGATTTATACTTTGCAAAATTAAAAAGGTCAACGTGCTTGCTATGTTCGATATTGCGGCGCTTGGCTTTTTAATCGGCCAGGGTATCGGCCGTTGGGGCAACTTTGTTAACCAGGAAGCCTATGGCACCCTCACCGAAAGCATTTTTGGCATGACGGGAAGCCGTATCGGCAAACTTCCCGTTCACCCCTGTTTCCTTTATGAATCGTTTTTCTGCTTACTCGGCTTTGTTATTCTTCATTTTATAAGCCGCAAGCGTCAGTTTGACGGCCAAATCATTTCGCTTTACATGATTTGGTACGGCGTTGTTCGCTTCTTTATCGAGGGACTTCGCACCGATAGCCTTTACATAGGCGTTTTGCGTGTTTCGCAAATTGTCGCTTTTCTTTCGGCCGTTGCGGGAATTGCGCTTTACGTTATCCTTTTCCTCCGCAAGAAAAAGGCGGCCACCGAAAACGGCGAATACAACGAGCTTTTTGAGGATTACGAGGATTTAGACGAGGAAGCCGCCGAGGTTGAAGAAACCGAGGGAATTGACGAGACCGAGGAAATCGGCGAGGTTGAGGCTGAAACAGTCGAAGAAGCCGAGGAAGTCGGCGAAATAGCAGAAACCGAAGAAGTCGAAAAAATCGAGGATAAAAACGAGGAATAAAAAACATGGCTATAATTATTGACGGAAAGGCCGTTTCGGCGGCCACAAGAGAGGCTATCAAAAACGAGGTAGCCGAGTTAAAAGAAAAGGGCGTTACTCCGGGACTTGCGGTTATCATTGTCGGCGACGACCCCGCCTCCCGCGTATACGTTAACAACAAGAAAAAGGCTTGCGCCGAGCTTGGTATGTTATCGGAGGAATATGCTTTGCCCGCCGAAACAACCAACGAGGAGTTGCTTGGCCTTATTAACGAGCTTAACGGACGAAAGGACATAAACGGCATTTTGTGCCAGTTGCCGCTGCCGCGTCACCTTGACGAAAAGGCGGTTATAAACGCCATCGCTCCCGAAAAGGACGTTGACGCCTTTCACCCCGTAAACGTTGGCGGAATTATGACGGGGGATTATTCGTTTTTGCCGTGTACCCCCGCGGGCGTTATGCAAATGTTAAAGCATTACGATATCCAAACGGCGGGCAAGCATTGCGTTGTTATCGGCCGCTCAAATATTGTAGGCAAGCCGATGGCCATGCTTATGCTTCACGCCAACGCAACGGTTACAATTTGTCACAGCAGAACGGTCAACTTGGCCGAGGAATGTAAGCGCGCCGATATACTTATCGCCGCCGTAGGAAAGCCGAAGTTTGTTACCCCCGACATGGTTAAAGAGGGCGCCGTTGTTATCGACGTCGGCATGGACCGCGACGAAAACGGCAAGCTTTGCGGCGACGTTGATTTTGACGCAGTTGAGCCGATTTGCGGCGCTATTTCGCCGGTACCGGGCGGCGTTGGCCCCATGACAATTTCTATGCTAATGAGAAACACCCTTACCGCCGCCAAGCTGCAAAACAATTTATAATTAACCAACGATATTTTTTTAAGAAAGGAGAGGTTTTCGATGAAAAGACTTATTGCTTTTATTTGTGCCATAGCGGTTGCGGTTATTTTTCCGTTTTCGGCGGCGGCAAAGTCGGTTTCGTCGTCGGAACACGGCGTTGAAATTGATTTTCCCGACGATTACATAGTTCTTACGACCGGAAATCTCTCTAAAAACGGCGAGTTTGTTGAATCAATCGGTCATTCAAAGGAAAGCTTAAGAAAGGCGATGAACAACGGCAACATCATCTTCTACGCCGCCAACCAAAACAACACAAAGCAGCTTCACGTTAAAAGCTGGACAACCGATTTTTCCGAAAGAATAGGCGAGCTTTCGGGGCTTGGAGACGAGTCACGCGAGGCCACCTTACAATCCATTAAAAACATACTTGTATCGGACGGACATCAGGTTTTATTCTCTAACATTTTCAGCCACGACAACTGTCTTTACCTTAAGTTGGCCGTTTTTGTTGACGGAGACAACCCCTTTTGTTATATCCAATACATTACCGTTACGGGAGGCAGCTTTTATTCGCTTGTTTATTACAACGCCCACGGCTATCTTACCGTAACCGAGCAAAAGGAAGCCGACGCCGTTTTGTCAAAAATGAGAATTATCGCCAAATCGGACGGCGGAGGCATAGGCGCCGTTACGGTTATTGAAATTGTGCTTATTTTAGCGCTTATTGTTGCCGCGCTTGTCGTAATGTTTTTAATTATTCGAAGCTTTATCATGGACATTTTAGGTAAACGCGTTGAGCCGGAGGTTATCCCCGACCGCATAAAAATTAAACGAAAATAAAATTGGAGGTTGAACCGTATGAATATTTCAAAAATTTCCTTTATCGTTACCGCCGTTGCCGTTTTGTTAGCGTCGGCAAACGTTATTATCCACGCCGTAAGAAACGATAACATGATATCCTCGCTTATCATTCTTGGACTTGTTTTTGCCTTCTTTATTTTCAGCGCGGTTGTTACCGGCGGCAAAAAGAAAAATAAAACCGACAACTCCGACGAAAATAAAGAATAATTTAAGGATTGCGTGATATGAGACTTGCTTTTTCATTTTCAATAATTCTTATAATAGCCCTTGTCGCCGTTTTTGTTAGTTTTGTAATCGGCGCCGCGGCAGGCGTTTTGGGACATATGTTTTATGTAAAAAACCGCGACACGAAAGCCGCCGAAGCTAAAGCGGCCAATAACGAAATAATATGAGCGGTTGTGAAATGAAAATAATTGCGAGGATAAAGTCCGAGTTTCCCGAAAAATTCGGTATTCCGCGCCAAAGCGGTTTAGTAAGTTCACTTAAAGCGCAAATAATATTTGAAGAAGAGTACCGCAACCTTGACGCGGTAAGGGGACTTGACGAATTTTCGCATTTATGGATAATTTGGCAGTTTTCAAAGGCCGTTCGCGACACATGGTCGCCGACGGTTCGACCGCCGCGACTCGGCGGAAACAAGAGGATTGGCGTTTTCGCCACCCGTTCGCCTTTTCGACCAAATGCAATCGGGTTATCGTCGGTTAAAATAGAAAAAATTGACCTTGACGGCGAAAATGCGCCCGTTATTCACGTTTCGGGGGCCGACCTTATGGACGGCACGCCGATTTTTGACATCAAGCCCTATCTTGCCTACACCGACGCTCACCCCGACGCGGTAGGCGGATTTACCGAAAACGTAGCCGACCGCCGACTTAAGGTAGAATTTGACGGCGAGCTTATAAATTCCGTACCCGACGAAATTAAAACGGCGCTTTGCGACCTTTTGGCCGAAGACCCTCGCCCGTCGTACCAAAACGACAGTAAACGGGTTTACGGGCTTAGCTTTTCGGGATACGAAATTGGATTTACGGTTGACAAAAAAACCTTAAAGGTTATAAAATTAGAAAAGAGTTAATTTTTTTGAAAGGAAGTGACGGCATGGACCCCGTGGGAAGTAGCAAAATTAAACCCCGACCTATTATCTTGAAGAACGTAAGTGTCCCTGCCGCCGCAAAATATATGTGGTAACAGGTTGCGCTTAATTCTTCCAAAAAAGGAGGAAACAAAAATGGAGCTTGTGACCATAATCACCGAGCTGCTTGAACAAAAAAAGTACGCTTCGTTGCGCGACATTTTGACCGAAATGCACCCCGCCGACGTTGCGACCATGTTTGACGAGCTTGAAAAAAGACAAATTTCCTTGCTTTTCCGGCTTTTGCCGAAAGAGCTTGCCGCCGAAACCTTCGTTGAGCTTGACCCCGATAACCAAGAGGCGCTTATTAAGGCGTTTTCCGATAACGAGCTTAAGGAAGTTTTAGACGAGATGTACCTTGACGACGCCGTTGACCTTGTCGAAGAAATGCCGGCTAACGTTGTTCGACGCATTTTGCAAAACACCGACGAGGAAACCCGCAAAATGATTAACGAGGTGCTTAAATATCCAAGGGATTCCGCCGGCTCGATGATGACCATTGAGTACGTCCAGTTAAAGGAATCCATGACGGTATCCGATTCGTTCCAAACCATTCGGCGTACCGGTATTGACAAGGAAACCATCTATTCCTGCTATGTCACCGACCAAAACCGCCACCTGAAGGGCATCGTTACGGCAAAGGGCTTGCTCCTTTCGGACAGCGAAATGCTTATCGGCGATATAATGGACGAAGACGTTATTTCGGTTTTTACAACCGACGATAAGGAAGAGGTTGTTCAAAAATTCCAGCTTTATAACCTCATCGCCATGCCCGTTGTTGACAAGGAAAACCGCCTTGTAGGTATTATCACGGTCGACGACGCTATCGACGTTATTGAGCAGGAGGCCACCGAGGACATTGAAACCATGGCGGCTATTACACCGACCGACAAGCCTTATCTTAAAACGGGCGTATTCGAAACATGGTGGAAACGTATTCCCTGGCTTTTATTGCTTATGGTTTCGGCCACCTTTACAAGCGTTATTATTAACAGCTATGACGCCGCGCTTGCTACCTTAGGTCTTGCGGCGTTTATGCCTATGATAATGGGTACGGGAGGTAACGCCGGAAGCCAATCTTCGGTTACCATTATCCGCGGTCTTTCAATTGGCGAAATCGAAATGGGCGACATTATACGCATTATTTGGAAAGAACTTAGGGTGTCGCTTCTTTGCGGAATTACAATGGCGATTGCGACCTTTGGAAAAATCATGCTTATTGAACAGCCCGGCTTTATGACGGCGGTTGTAGTAAGTTTAACCTTAGTGGCGACCATTGTTACGGCCAAACTCGTAGGCTGCGTTTTGCCCGTACTTGCCAAAAGGGTTGGATTTGACCCCGCGGTTATGGCAAGCCCGTTTATTACAACAATAGTTGACGCCCTTTCGCTTGTTATTTATTTCCGTATCGCGACCATGATTTTAATGTAAAGGAAGTAAGAATAATGGAAATTAAAATCGGCAAGTACCGCCATTTTAAGGGTAACGAATATGAAGTTATCGGCGTCGCAAAGCACAGCGAAACCTTAGCCGAAATGGTCGTTTACCGCGCTTTGTACGGTGACGGCGAAATTTGGGTAAGACCGGCCGAAATGTGGAACGAAACGGTTGAACGCGACGGCAAGGTTTTTAAA
>JAFNUO010000135.1 GCA_017383985.1 Clostridia bacterium
ACCTACAAAAAATGGTGTGTTGAAAACGGTGTAAACTACTTCTCAGTTGCTTCGGGCGGCGGTACAGGCCGTACACTCCACCCCGACAACATGGCCGCAGGCCCGTCTTCTTACGGCATGACCGACACCATGGGCCGTATGCACTCTGACGCTCAGTTCGCAGGTTCTTCTTCTGTTCCTGCTCACGTTGAGATGATGGGACTTATCGGTATGGGTAACAACCCGATGGTTGGCGCTACTGTCGCAGTTGCAGTTGCTATCGAAGAGGCAAGCAAGAAATAAGAGTTTTCAAGGCTTTTTGAAAGACCTTAGTTAAAATTCAATAAAAAATTAAGTTGGACACATCATTTTGGTAATTTTCCGGATGATGTGTCCAACTTTTTTTTAAAAAGCTTATCAAAGTAAAAAGCTACAACTTACAAAGCTGTGAAAAACTGTTTTTAAAAAGGGCCGCAACAAGCATTTGGATAACCGCGGGCAAAAGAAATTGCAAAAAGGGCGCCATAAGCTACTTTTATCAAAGCTACTGAAAATTTTGCAAGCATTTCGAGTCTCAGATACCATTTTAAACCCCTTTAAGCCTCGCACAAAAAGCCTATAAATACGTTTTAGGTCAAATTCAATACGTGGTTGTCGATGAAACCCACTTAATTGCTTGAAATTTCGCTTTTTTCGACGATATCTTTAACGTTGAAAAGATCATTTGAATTTGTATAAAAACATCCCCCGATTCGCCGGACGGTAAACAGAGCCTCGGCAAATCGGGGTTATTTATTTTTTGATTTTTATTCCGATATTAGAAATTATCCTCTAAATCTTCGATTATATCCTGCGATCCGCTTGTTGAAACGGTGGTTGCATTATATACATCGGAATAAATGGTATTGACATTGCCCAAATCATCAATATAAGTCAGGTATGCAGCTAAATATACCGTTATAGATGAACCGTCTCTGGATGAAAGGGTCATTCTGAACTGGCCGTTTGCGGATGTATAAATACCCTTACGGCTGTGAACGGTAGCGGCGGTATTATCCAATGTGAGAGCATTCGTATTTGTTACATCGGCGGTATAAATTACGCCTGATGCAACCAGAGTATAATCTGCCGGTAATGCACGCTCGGTAAGGAATGTGGCATATTTGCCGCCGTTGACAAGAGATACATCGGTTACGCTGATAACGGGAACGGAAACGGCTTCACTATTGCCGACAATTGCCGTAAGCTCAACATTAGCACCTACATAGAACGAATACGACTGGTTATAGTTGATAATGTCGCTTTCGTTCTTGGCTCCGACGATATGCCAACCGCAGAAGATCTCGCCTTCGTCCAAAACTAAGCTGTCAAACACAACCGTGACCTTGGTATTATAGTCATACTGTCCCGATGTGAGGCCATTGACCGTACCGCATGAAACAGATACGGTGTATTTCGCCGCAGTCTTTTTAAAGGCGGCAAAAACAACGGTGTCTGAATCGATTGAAACGGTTTCTCCGGCTGCTTTTATCTGACCGTCTATCATCCAGCCTGTGCAATCATAACCGTATGATGACGGCAGGGACGGAAGAGTAACGCTGTTGCCTGCAGCTACCGTAATTGTTGCTACTATCTGGCCAACTCGGTTACAGAACATTACGGTAACATCGGCTGTGGCAGATATAGGAGCGAAAACAGCGACATAGTCGGCATATTTCGGCAGTATCATGTTCCACTCAGCATCGGCGGATACGACATTGCCGCTTGCATCCTTCCAACAAACAAATTTGTATCCGCTATTCGGTATTGCGCTCAGCAAAGCGTCCGCACCGACAAGATAATCGGCTGTAATATCATACGGCGCTCCGTTAATGGTTACGCTTCCTCCTTCAGAGGCTGTAACGTTCATTTCGGCGTATGATACATAACTTGAGAATATGGCTTTAAGCGTAACCTTTTCACCGGTAAAGTTTACAACATATTGCGGATTGGAGGATACTTTATTACCGTTGCCGTCTACCCATTTTATGAATGCGCATCCGTATTCATCGCAAACAGCATTAAGAACAAGCTTTTCTCCCACATAATGTTTAGCTGTGTTATCAAACAGTTCATCAGCAAGCTCGATATGTCCCAAATCGGTATTTGTTATATCGTACTCGTTTACTACAGTATTCTTGGACTTTACCTTCAGAGATGTCCAGTACGTATATGCATTATATTCATAGGAGCATATAGCCAGCTTGACATTGTCAAACGAGTAGTTGGCTCCTACGACTTTATACATAGGCGCATAATCGACATCAAACAGCACTACATTATCGTTTGTGCGAGTAATTTTGATTGTGCCGGCGGTATAATCGATATTGTACGATGCGGTCGCTGTAAATGAATCGGTAATACTCGGCTCACAAAGCTCGGTGTTGACCATAAACAAGCGATATCCATAGTAATAGTTGCCGTCTTTGTCGCGGAAGTGATAGACCCTGAAATCCAGCGGGCCTACCTTAAACGATGAATAACGGTAATTATCCCAGCTATATTCACCTGAAAGAATGGTTGCGCTGCCGCTGGTGGTTGACTGGTAAGAGAAGTCAACACTCCACTTTTCACCCAGGTTATAGTTAGCAAAGCTGACTGCGCCCTGGTTGGCGTTAACATCACCGTTAAGATATCTAAGATCAGTAGCAGAGCTGGTTTTAGATTCTCCGTATGAATTAAAGGTGCTGGTATTAAACGAGCCGTCAAAAGATGTCAATGTCTCTTCATATATGTAATCACTTCTGTCCGGTGTTGCAAGATCGGTATAGTCGGTCTTTGTGAGGTCGATATCCTCAGAATTGGTAAGGAATTCGTACATATGCTTAGACATGTTTTCATATCCTAAAGCGTTGGGATGACAGCCGTCTTTCAGCCAGTCGTCATGTCCATTAACGAACGCCCACATATCAACACACGGAAGTCCCATTTCCGCAGCTACTTCTTTACCCCAATCGGATGTAGTCTTTACTGCGCCTTCGGGCCACGATGTATTTGTATTATACGGTGCAGCAGAGATAACGACCGGTTTGCCTGTATCAACATAATGCTGAATAAGAGCCTTATAATCGGCCTTAAACTTTTGATGCCATTCTTCCAGTGCATCTCCGGTAAGCAGCTCGCCTGTAGTGCTGTCTTTAATATAATTTGCGTCGTTTGTACCAAGCATTATCAGGAAAAGATCGGCATCAAAGTTGCTCGTAAATGTGTACTGGCACTGAACCTTGTACGGGAAACCTGTATTACGGGCAAGAGCGTGTGCGCCGCTGACGCCGCCGTTATATACGTCGTATGTATTTCCAAGCAGCTCGTTAAGACATTTTCCGTATGTAACCTTCCACACGCCGTCCTCAAGAGCGTTTGCATGAGTTATGGAGTCGCCGATCATAGCAATACGGTATACATCTTTTTTGCCCTCAAGCGACTGGTCAATGGAGCGCAGATAAATGGCAGTCATCGGATTGATATTATTTCCGCCGTCAATGGAAGGCTTTATTCTCATGTATGTGTTGCCGGTTTGAATAGGAGCGTAGTCCCAAAGCGAACCGCCGATAACAGCTACATCGGTGTCATAAATGTCAAGCGCTTCGAAACCCTTGCTCGGCGAAAAGCTAAAGCCGTCAATAAAAGGAACCTGAACGCCGTCAACCTTCATAGAAAGAACGGTATAGCCTTCGTAATCTTCAAACTTAACGGTGTAACGGTGCCATTCCATCTTATTGAAGTTGGCAAGCTTGTTGTTTGCGCAACGGGCAAGCATTATAGATGAGCCAATCTTTTTAATATACAGTGAGTCTCCCGTACAGCCGATAATATATCCGCTGGTACAGTTGGCATCTGTACGCAGAGCAAGTGACCAGTCTCCGTTGGATTTCATATCCACTGTAAACTCGGAATTGGACAGGTCGGTGCCAAAGTCATATGTACATGTATTTGTAAAACGGGTAGAGCCGTCAGCAAGCAAATAGATGTTTTCGGTGATATCATCCCATTTTTCAGGGTCAAAGATCCATTTTGGCATGTTGCCGCTGTCGCGTTCTACTGTGTCGGCATAAACGGTTATTCCGAACAGACAATTGACGGATATCATCAGCATAATTACCGTCAAAGCATATGATAAAAGTCTAAAAAATGTCTTTTTCATGATCGATTAAGTCCCCTCTCTCCAATCAGCTGACAATGCCGGTTACTTTTGCACTGTATACCGATGTATAAATCGTGGTTAATTTTCCTTCCGCATCTATGTAGGTCATGTATGCGGTAAGATACATTGTTGCGTCACTCGACGTAGAGCCGAGATTTACACGCATCTGTGCATGATTGGTAGTAAACTTGGACTGTACCCTTCTAATCGTATCGCCGTCAACACAATTCAGTCTCAACTTTGATGCCGATTCAACAGATTTTGTATAGATAGCTCCGCTTTCGACCAAGGTTAAGTCGCTCGGCAACCAACGCTCGATATAAAAGCTTGCCTTTGCGCCGTCGTTGACCAGCGACACATCCATAACATCAATTATAGGAGTAACTTTTACGTCAGAAGTGGTTATAACCGCATTTATTTCGGCATCGCCACCTACAAAGAAGGAATAGCTGTCATCGTAGCTGACTATTTTCTTTCCGTTTGACCAGCCTGCGAACTTTTCGTATGTATTGATAGCATCATAATCAAAGTTGACAGTGATAAGCGTGTTATATGTATAGTATCCTTCGATGGCTTCCTTTGCGCCCGAAACGGTAATGCTATATGTAGCGTCGTTCTTTGCAAAATCGGCGCATACGATAGTATCCTTATTAAATACGATTTCGTCGCCTGCGTTGCAGGACACGCCGTCAATCAACCAGCCGTTGCAGGTATATCCGAACGCATACGGAACCTGAGGCAAGGTAACGGTTGAACCTACGGCAACGGTATATTCGGCTATAATATTTCCTGAATGGTCGCGGAAACGAACCGTGATATCATCGCCCGTAGCAGCAGTATCCTTTGTAAACACGGCCTTAAGCTCGGTATCAAGATACATTACTACGTTGATGGTAGAATCGGTGGTAACTATGCCGTCGGCACCGTTTGCCCAGTGAGAGAAGGTGTAACCGGCGTCCGCAACGGCGGTAAACGTCATGGATGTGCCAAGCTCGATAGGATTGTTGACATTATCGTTTACAAAAAGCTCGCCGTTTGAATAAATCTTGCCGCCTGCGGTAGCGGATACATTGTATGATGATGTAACACCCTCAACAAGAGCAGCCTCAGCAGCGGTAATATAGCTTTCGTAAGGTGCTACTGCACTTATCATGCCCGCCGAGCAGTTGTCCTTGATTGAATTGTAAACATTTCGTGCGTATTCAACATCAAAGGAATTGAGGTTTTTTGTAAGATTCATTACAAAGTCAACATAGCCCTGAAGTGTGGAAAATCCGCAGTTGGACTTAAAGTTAACGTTTGATATCATGGGGAAATTGCCGTTATAGTTACTGGTAAAACCGATAGGAACCTGACCGAATATGCAGCGTTTGCTGATTTCCTTTGATGCGGAGATATCAACATAACAATAGCCGAAATCGACGTTGCTCGGCATAGGAACTTCGGTAGTGACCGTGCCGTCGGGAAGAGTCCATGTAATGGGAGTATTATCACTATTCTTGATAATGGTATTATTCTCGCCCATACCGTCCGAAAGCGGCACTACGGTAATTACGCCGTCGATATACTTTATTGTCCACTGGTTGCACAGGTATACGCTTTGAAAATCATAAGAACCTGCGGCAAGTCCGGTAGAAAAATGACCCAACTCTGTATTTCCGCAGTGGAGATACAGCGTGGTAGCGGCGTAATCTATTGAAAATTTGAACTGGCCGAATGAGAAGGCAACGGTGCCCGTTGTCGGCGCATTGGTAAACAGCTCAAAGGAGGCGGTAAAGCCTTTTGTAGCGGCGAAACCGTCCTTTGATTTTATGTGAAGTTCTTTACCGGAATCACAGCTTATGTAGTTATATCTTTGGTTGGGCGTTTCTAATTTACCCGAGTTGCTCTGGTTTGAGCCGGCGGAAATTACGTCGTAGTAATACAGTGTACCCGACTCCGATCCGCTCGCGAAGGTGAGATACGGGCTGTAATCGTTAGCCCAAACACCCGAAAGCTCAGAGTCATAGGCGGTGGTAACTTCAACCGCCGAAGCACTGATGAACACAGCGCATAATAAAACAGCAACAGACAGTGTTGTAGATATGACACGTTTGATTATATTTGTCATTTTAAGATTTCCTCCTTGTGTACATTGCTTTTATTATAATAACATTGTAAAAAATAATTGTGTATAATATATTAGTCTTGTTTTAGCACAATTTTGCCCTAAAGCGATTTTTACAATTAAGAATATTTATTGTAAGGCCGTATATGATGATAATCCGTTTAAAGTTGGCTTCGTTTGCAAAGGAATTAGCCATAAGATTATTATTTGTGAATAATGATTGACTAAAATGGCTTTGTTTGGTAATATAATTTTGATTTTTAGATAATTTCGGAGGGTTTATATGAAATTTCAGTTATTAGAGGGCAACCAGGGCGCCAAGCTCTGGATTGACAACGAATACGAAAAAGACGGCATTTATTTCGCCGATGTACATATGAAATTAGCCGAAAAAGACGTGCCCAAAAAATTTGTTGCAAGAGCAGCGTTGCCTTGCGTTGACTGCTATTCCGCTTGGGGTCCCGGTCTTAACGAATTAAGAAACCTCAGCCCCGAATGGGAAATGAGACGCACATATTCAAGCCTTGCTCAGTTTATGCCGGTACAGTCGATTGTATCCATTAAAAGCCGCAACCGTTACACGATAGCAATTAACGACGCCTTTTCGCCGATTGGCATTAAAACGGGCATAGTTGAGGAAACGGCGTCAATTACACTTGATATTGTATTTTTCACTCACGCCACCGCCGAAATTGAAGAATATTCGGCTACCATTCGCGTTGATATGAGAGATATCCCCTATTATGACAGCATTTACGACGTAGTTAATTGGTGGGAAAAAGATTGCGGTTATCCGCCGTCACATGTTCCCGAACACGCAAAATTGCCGATGAACTCCCTTTGGTACAGCTTTCATCAGCGTCTTGACGTTGATGAAATCATTAAGCAATGCCGCCTTTCGAAGGAAATCGGCATGGACACCGTTATAGTTGACGACGGTTGGCAAACCGACGACAACGGTCGCGGATATTCCTACTGCGGCGACTGGGAAGTTTGCGAGAAAAAGATTCCGAACATGAAGGAATTTGTTGATCGCGTTCACGAAACGGGCATGAAATTTATGCTTTGGTATTCCGTCCCCTTCGTCGGCGTTCATTCAAAAGCGTTCGAACGTTTTAAAACCATGCTCCTATGCGACAACCCCGACCGCGTTGATTTTGCGTCTCTTGACCCGAGATATAAGGAGACAAGAGATTATCTTATAGGCATTTACACAAAGGCCGTTAAGGATTGGGGGCTTGACGGACTTAAGCTTGACTTTATCGACTGGTTTAAGCTTGCCTCCAGCAACTTTGCGCCCGACGACCGCCGCGATTTCGTTTCTCTTGAAGAGGCTATCGACCGTCTTATGACCGATATAACCGACGCCTTACGTGAAATAAACCCCGATATTCTTATAGAGTTCAGACAGGCGTATGTCGGCCCGGCTATCCGCAAGTACGGTAATATGCTTCGTGTAAGCGATTGTCCGAACGATTCCCTCCGCAACCGCCTCGGCTCAATCGACCTCCGCTTCACATCGGGCAACACCGCCGTTCATTCCGATATGCTCATGTGGCACGTTGACGACCCTGTTGAGTCAGCCGCAATGCAGTTTATAAACGTTATTTTCTCGGTGCCGCAAATATCGGTACTTATTGATAAGCTCCCCGAAGACCACTACAAAATGCTTAAATTTTATCTTGCGTTTTGGAGAGCCAACGCCGACATATTACTCGACGGCAAGCTTTGGGCCAACGACCCGCAAAGCGGTTACAGCTCCGTCGGCTCACGTCTTGGCGACAAGGCCATAACCGTTTTGTTCACCGACCCCGTTGCCGACTGCACCGATATCGCCGAAGCCGCCGTAATTAACGGCACTCGCCATAACGCCGTTTATATTAAGGGCTGTAACGGCAAAAAAGCAACCGTACTTAACTGTATGGGCGAAGAAATTGCAAGCTTTGTAATCGACGGAAACATTGCCGAGATTGACGTTCCCCCTGCTGGCATGATTTGCATAAAATAAGAAAAATTTAAAAAGCCTTTCACTTTTTTCGTGAAAGGCTTTTAATTTATTTGATTTTTAGCGTTTTAAGATAGGCTTTGTGTTCATAGGCGACGCGATAACTTTCTATCGCCTTTTGTATCGCTTTATTATGCGTCCATTTATCAAGCTTTTTCTCGGATATATACGGCAGGGTTGCGTCATATTGCTTCGCCAAGGCGGTAGCAAAGTACCACGCTATCATCATTTTTACATAATACTCGTCAGAGCGGATTTCGGCAACTTTTTTAAGCAAATCGGGCGAAAAACGGGAGTCGAGATAATAGCGCATTAACGTACATATTCCGTAACGAACGGTATAAGTATGGGACGATGACAACCATTGGTCGATTTTTGTAAGCAGGCGGTCAAAATCTTTTTTAAACGCCTTTGGTGACATACAGTCGCAGGTTGCCCAGTTATCGACATAAGGCAAAAATCGGTCGGTTTCCAAAACCGCCGTGTCAAAATCGGTTATTTGTTCAATTAAAAAGGCGTGTAAGTTATTTTCTTCATAATACACATGCGGCAAGGAGGACATAAAATTTTTGCTTCTTTCATCCTTTGAAAGCTCCTTTGCAAGCTTACGCAAGGCGGGAGTTCTTACGCCTATTACCTTTTCCTTATCGACCGTTGGCATTAATGAATGTGAAAAATCGCGATATTTTAAATCCTGCATTTCGAAAAGGCGGTTTGTCAAATTTTTGTCCATATTCCCCGTCACCCTTACCAATTATATGCCCGACGTGTTAACTTTTCAACAGCAGTATGACAAAACAGGCTAAGTTACTTGAAATTCGTAATTTTTTTATGCTATAATAGGGCATATTAAAAGACAATTACTATATGTATTTTTTAAAACGAGTGGTACGCATAAACGGTATCGCTCGTTTAACGCAAAAGAAAGGAACCAAAATGATAAAAACGCTTGCAAAAAGTATAAGAGAATATAAAACTCCGTCAATCGTTACGCCGATTTTGGTCGCGGGAGAAGTTGTTCTTGAATGTATTATTCCGTTCATAACGGCAAAGCTTATAACCGAAATTAAAAACGGTTGTGACCTTATGACCATTGTTAATTACGGGCTTATTTTAATTTTAATGGCCGCGATTTCGTTAACCTTTGGTACGGCGGCGGGCTTTACTTCCGCAACCGCCTCCTGCGGTATGGCGAAAAATTTACGCAAGGATATGTTCGCCGCTATACAAAAATACTCCTTTGCGAATATAGACAAGTTTATGACGTCGTCGCTTGTTACACGCATGACCACCGACGTAACCATTGTCCAGGACGCATACATGATGCTTATTCGTATCGCTATCCGCGCTCCGCTTATGCTTGGATTTGCGTTTGTTATGGCCTTTATTATGGGCGGTAAAATGGCTTGGATTTTCCTTTTCGTTTTGCCGGTTCTTGCGGCGGGGCTTATTTTTATTGGACTTAAAGCGTTACCTATTTTTAGACGTCTTTTTAAAAAATACGATAACCTTAACGCCTCGGTTCAGGAAAACATTAAGGCTATGCGCGTTGTAAAATCCTTTGTTCGCGAGGACTATGAGCAAAAAAAATTCGGCGCCGCCTCCGACGAGCTTTGCCGCGGCTTTACTACCGCCGAAAGATTGCTTGCCGTTAACAGCCCGATTATGCAGTTTTGTCTTTACTGCGTTATGATTTTCGTTTTGTCCTTTGGCTCGTACACCGTTATTTCGTCAAGAGGAGTTGACCTCGACGTAGGCCAGATGTCCTCTCTGCTTACCTATAGCTTCATGATGTTATCAAGCCTTATGATGCTTTCGATGGTTTACGTTATGCTTACCATGTCGGTTGAGTCATGTAAGCGTATTGTTGAAATTTTAAACGAAGAAAGCACGCTTTACAACCCCGAAAACCCGATTTTTGAGGTTGAAAACGGCTCGATTGACTTTGACAATGTCAGCTTTAAATATTCCGAAAAAGCAAAAAGAAAGGCTCTTTCGGATATCGAGTTGCACATAAAATCGGGCGAAACAATAGGCATTATCGGCGGCACGGGGTCGTCGAAATCGTCGCTTATTCAGCTTATTTCCCGCCTTTACGACGCAACCGAAGGCGTTGTTAAGGTAGGCGGCAGAGACGTTAAAGAATACGACCTTGACGCGCTTAGAAATCAGGTTGCCGTTGTGTTGCAAAAAAACGTTCTTTTTTCGGGTACCATTAAGGACAACCTCCACTGGGGCAACAAAAACGCCTCCGACGAGGAGATAATCGCCGCTTGCAAGCTTGCTTGCGCCGACGAGTTTATCGCTTCTTTCCCCGACGGATATGACACATATATTGAACAGGGCGGTACAAACGTTTCGGGCGGACAAAAGCAAAGGCTTTGTATTGCACGCGCCTTACTTAAAAAGCCAAAAATCCTTATTCTTGACGACTCGACAAGCGCCGTTGACACAAAAACCGACGCCGCCATTCGCAAGGCTATGCGCGAATATATCCCCGAAACAACAAAAATTATTATCGCGCAGCGTACTGCTTCGGTTGAGGACGCCGACCGTATTATAGTTATGGACGGCGGAAAAATTAACGCCGTCGGTACTCACGCCGAGCTTTTAGCAAATAACGAGATTTACCGAGATATTTATATTTCGCAAAACAAGGCAGGTGACACCGATGAAAAATAAAGCCAAAAAGGGCACGCTCGGTCGTCTGCTTAAAATGATATTCGGGTTTTATCCCGTGCTTTTGCCGTTTACCCTTTGCTGTATCGTTTTTAGCGCCGTTGTAAGCTCGATGCCGTCGCTTTTTATGCAAAACGTTATTTCGGCCATTGAGGAAAGCTGGCAGGCGGGAGATTGGTCGCTTGTAAGCGGGAGAATATTAAAATACGTTGCCATACTTGCGACGTTTTATATTGTTGCGCTTATTTCAACTACGGTTTACAGTCAGCTTATGGCCTTTATAAGCCAGGGCATTTTGAAAAAGCTTCGCGACACCATGTTTAACAAAATGCAAAAGCTTCCGATTAAGTATTTCGACACCCATAACCACGGCGATATTATGAGCCATTATACCAACGATATCGACACCTTACGCCAAATGATTTCCCAAAGCTTTCCCCAGCTTCTTATTTCGGCCGTTACGGTTGTCACCGTTTTTAGTATTATGCTTTATTTCTGCCTTTGGCTTACCTTGGTTGTCGTTGCGGGCGTTATCATAATGTCGTTTATAGTTAAAAGGGTTGGCGGCGGCTCGGCTCGCTATTTCTTCCGTCAACAAACCTCGCTTGGCAAGGTTGAGGGTTTTGTTGAGGAAATGATGAACGGCCAAAAGGTTGTAAAGGTTTTTTGCCACGAAGAAGAAAGCAAAGCCGATTTTGACAAGCTTAATGACCAGCTTTTTTCCGACGCAAGAACAGCCAACAAATATGCAAACATTTTAGGTCCCTTGCTTAACAACATCGGCAACGTGCTTTACGTTATCGTTGCGGTAAGCGGCGGCGCATTGCTTATTTCAGGCATTCCGAACGTCAGCATTTCGGGGTTTGCCATGGGGATAAGTATACTTGTCCCCTTCCTTAACATGACAAAGCAGTTTGCAGGAAACATTAACCAAATTTCTCACCAAATTAACGCAATCGTTATGGGTATGGCGGGAACGGAAAGAATATTCGCCATTATGGACGAGGAGCCCGAGGTTGACGACGGCTACGTTACGCTTGTTAACGCAAAAGAGGTTGACGGCGAAATAGTAGAATGTGACCACCGCACAAACATGTGGGCTTGGCGCCATTATCATCAGGCCGATGGCACCGTAACCTACACAAAGCTTATGGGCGACGTAAGGCTTTTTGACGTTGACTTTGAATATGAAAAG
Organism: Clostridia bacterium; assembly: GCA_017383985.1. Taxonomy (GTDB): domain Bacteria; phylum Bacillota; class Clostridia; order Oscillospirales; family Acutalibacteraceae; genus UMGS1976. The sequence goes on from JAFNUO010000135.1 coordinate 12,149, forward strand.
GGCAAAACGGTACTTCACAACGTTTCCCTTTACGCAAAGCCGGGGCAAAAGGTTGCTTTCGTCGGCGCTACGGGAGCCGGAAAGACAACAATTACCAATCTTTTAAACCGATTTTACGATATCGCCGACGGAAAAATCCGTTACGATGGTATTAACATCAACAAAATTAAAAAGGACGACCTTAGACGTGCGTTAGGCATTGTTTTACAGGACACAAACCTTTTTACCGGCACGGTTATGGACAATATCCGCTACGGAAAGCTTGACGCTACCGACGAGGAATGTATTGCCGCCGCTAAGCTCGCAGGAGCCGACGATTTTATTACCCGATTGCCGAACGGTTATTCGACCGAGCTTACCGAAAACGGCGCTAACCTTTCCCAGGGACAAAGGCAGTTGCTTTCTATTGCCCGAGCCGCCGTTGCCGACCCGCCGGTTATGATTTTGGACGAGGCAACCTCGTCAATCGACACGCGCACCGAGGCCATTGTTCAACGCGGCATGGACGCGCTTATGAAAGGCCGAACGGTTTTTGTTATAGCTCACCGCCTTTCGACCGTTAAAAATTCCGACGTTATAATTGTACTTGACCACGGAAAAATTATTGAACGCGGAAATCACGACGACCTTATCGCCGCAAAAGGCCAGTATTATCAGCTTTACACCGGCGCATTTGAGTTAGAATAAGCTTTTTTTAGGGAGGATAAATTTATCCTCCCTTTTGCTTTGAATTGACAAAATATGCGGTTGGCATTTATAATAGAATAAGTGGGTAAAATAATTACTGAGGTAAAATTATGAAAATTAAAACCGCGACAAAAAGCTATGACGAGGTTATGGCTATAAAACCCAAAAAGCGAATTAAACCAAAAAGGCCGAATATCCTTTTTCGCACCGTGCTTAAGGTTGGTTCGTTGCCCGATTTGATTGCGGTAAGGTTTAAGCTTAAAAAAATCGGTATGGACAGGTTGGACAAAAAAGAGCCTTGCCTTATTTTGATGAACCATTCCTCCTTTATCGACCTTAAAATTGCCTCCTCCGTGCTTTATCCAAGGGCGTATAATATAGTTTGTACCTCCGACGGCTTTGTAGGAAAGCGTTGGCTTATGCGCAACCTCGGTTGTATCCCAACCCAAAAGTTTGTTTCCGACGTTGCCCTTGTAAGGGACATGATTTACGCAACAAAAACGCTTAAATCCTCGATTTTAATGTTTCCGGAGGCAAGCTATTCCTTTGACGGGACGGCTACTCCCCTTCCCGACACAATCGGAAAATGCATAAAGCTTCTCGGCGTCCCCGTAGTTATGCTTCGCACCTACGGCGCCTTTGCCCGCGACCCGCTTTATAATAATTTACAGCTAAGAAGGGTTAAGGTTTCGGCCGACCTTGAGTACCTACTGTCGCCCGACGACATTGAGCAAAAATCCGCCGACGAAATTAACGAAATTATTTTTAAACGCTTTGATTTTGATAATTTCCGTTGGCAACTTGAAAACAACGTTTTAGTAAAGGAAAAGTTCCGCGCCGACGGGTTAAACAAAGTGCTTTACAAATGCCCCCATTGTTTAAGCGAGGGTAAAACGGTAGGAAAAGGTACAACCGTTTGCTGTGAAAATTGCGGCGAGGGATATTTACTTGGCGAAAACGGCCAGTTAAGCTCGCTTAAAGGCGACGCAAAGTTTAGTCACATCCCCGATTGGTACAAATGGGAACGCGAATGTGTTAAACAGGAGCTTTTAAACGGCAGTTACGGGCTTTGCGTTGACGTTGACATATGCATGATGGTTGACATGAAAAAAATTTATCGCGTCGGCAGCGGCACCCTTACCCACAACGTAGACGGGTTCCATCTTGTCGGCTGCGACGGCAAGCTAAATTACAAGCAAAAACCGACGGCGTCATACAGCCTTTATTCCGACTATTTTTGGTACGAAATCGGCGACATGATTTGTATCGGTAACAGCAAGATTTTATATTACTGTTTTCCAAAAAGCGGCGCCGACATTGTCGCTAAAACCCGACTTGCTGTTGAAGAATTATATAAAATAGTAAAATCAAAAAAGGAAGAGCCGTGATAATAATCGCGGCTCTTTTCATTTTTTCGGTTATATTTTCAATTTCGAAATATGAACCACGGGCGGAGCTTTTCAATCTTATACAAGATTAATTCTATATCGGAATATTATTTATCGGCAAATATTGAAATTTTATTTCTATTTTCCAAATATATGTTGCTAAATAGCATTGACATTTTGTCGAATTTTAGATAGTATTAACTTGGAGCAGGTTGAATTTTTAATCTTATTGGAGGTTTAGTTGGTATGAGTGTTTCTGATAATCTTAAACGCGGCTCTGTCGATTTACTGCTTCTTACGCTGCTTTCCGAAGAGGATATGTACGGTTATCAGTTGTGTCAAGAATTAGCTAAACGCAGCGACGGTCGTTACAAGTTAATGGAAAGCTCCATGTACCCCATTCTTTATCGAATGATTGACAAGGGCTTTATTTCCGACCGTAGAGAATTAGTAGGTAAACGCAGAACCAGAGTTTATTATCACATCGAGCCAAAGGGTAAAGAATATTTATCGGTTATCGAAAACGAGTATTTGACGGTTGTCGGCGGCATTTTGCAAATTTTAGGCAAAGAATTTGAATAAATTCTCCATTTTTGTTAACACAGTTTTTTAATTAAGGTTACACCACTCATATCATATGTCGGCGGCCGATGCATCCGTTTCTGACATTTGATATGTGTTGTGTAGGCAGAAGTGTTGAAGCATAGAAGATTTTTCTTCAATGCTTCCGCTTGTGCCATGATACTTCGGAGCAGTTTTTTCTGCTCCGCTTTTTTTATTTTTGCTATTGTTTTTTTAATCAATTTTATGTTACAATATGTCGATAGATTGTTTTTTAAGGAGGCGCATATATTGACGTTAAAAGAGCTTCAAATAGGAAAATCAGCTACCATTCTTTCGGTCGGCGGAGAAGGCGAATTAAGACAACATCTTCTTGACATGGGACTTATCCCTGACGCAAAGATTACCATGGTGAAATACGCTCCCATGGGCGACCCTGTTGAAGTAAGAATTCATAGTTATGAACTAACGTTGCGCCTTGATGACGCCGAAAAAATAGAAATTGCCGACGTTACCGACCAAGACAGCTCGGACAACGGCCAAAGAAAGCGGATTATACCTCACCCCGGACTTGGCGAGAACGGAAAATATCACAGTAAAAAGGGCGAAAGACCGCTTCCCGACGGCGAAACGATTACCTTTGCGTTGGCGGGCAACCAAAACTGCGGCAAAACCACGTTATTTAACCAATTAACGGGCTCAAATCAACACGTCGGTAATTTTCCCGGCGTAACAGTTGACCGCAAGGACGGCCCGATTAAAGGCAAAGAGGACACACTTGTTACCGACCTTCCGGGTATTTATTCGATGTCGCCCTATTCAAGCGAAGAAATAGTTACACGAAACTTTGTTTTAAACGAGCATCCAAAAGGCATTATCAACATTGTTGACGCCACCAACATCGAGCGAAATTTATATCTTACCATGCAGCTCATGGAGCTTAACATACCGATGGTACTTGCGCTTAACATGATGGACGAGGTAAGAGAAAACGGCGGCGCCATACTTGTAAACCAAATGGAGGCCATGCTCGGTATACCCGTAGTTCCCATTTCGGCGGCCAAAAACGAGGGTATTTCCGAGCTTATTTCTCACGCGCTTCACGTCGCTAAGTATCAGGAAAGCCCGGGAAGACAGGATTTTTGCGATTCCAACGACAACGGCGGCGCCGTTCACCGTTGCTTACACGGAATTATGCATCTTATTGAGGACCACGCAAAAGACGCCGACATCCCCGTAAGATTTGCGGCGACAAAGCTTGCCGAGGGCGACAAACTGATTTTAGACCAGCTAAACCTTAACGAAAACGAAGAAGAAATGCTTGAGCATATCATAAAGCAAATGGAAGACGAACGCGGTTTAGACCGCGCCGCCGCCATAGCAGATATGCGGTTTAAGTTTATTTCAAAAATATGCAAAGAGACGGTAATTAAACCAAAAGAAAGCAAATCCCACATAAGAAGCGGCAAAATTGACAAAATTCTTACGGGAAAATATACCGCTATCCCCTGCTTTATCGGCATTATGGCGGCAATATTTTATCTTACCTTTAACGTAATAGGAAATTGGCTTTCGGCTATGCTCGAAATGGGTATAGGTTACGTTACCAAGGCGGCCGACGCAGCGCTTACCGCCGTTCACGTAAATAGCGCGTTACATTCGCTTATTATCGACGGAGTATTCAACGGCGTCGGCAGCGTGCTTAGCTTTTTGCCGATTATCGTTACGCTCTTTTTCTTTCTTTCCATGCTTGAGGATAGCGGATACATGGCACGAGTTGCCTTTGTCATGGACAAAATACTCCGAAAAATCGGGTTATCGGGACGCAGTATTGTTCCCATGTTAATCGGGTTCGGTTGTACCGTACCCGGCGTTATGGCAAGCCGCACCTTGCCAAGCGAGCGTGACCGCAAAATGACCATACTGCTTACCCCGTTTATGAGTTGCTCGGCGAAGTTGCCGATATACACCTTTTTTGCTCACGCGTTTTTCCCCGACCATAGCGCCGTTACCATGATTGCGCTTTATTTCGGCGGAATTTTGGTCGGCGTTCTTATGGCGTTATTGCTTAGAGGAACGCTTTTCAAAGGCGAGGCCGTCCCCTTTGTAATGGAGCTTCCCAATTACCGTATGCCGGGCGTTAAAAACGTCGCCCAGCTTCTTTGGGAAAAGGCAAAGGATTTCCTTCAAAGGGCGTTTACCGTTATTTTTGTTGCAACCATTGTTATTTGGTTTATGCAATCGTTCGATATCCATTTGCACATGGTTTCGTCCTCCGAGGATAGCATTTTAGCCGTTATTTCGGGCTTAATTGCGCCAATTTTTGCTCCGCTCGGTTTTGGCGATTGGCGTATTTCTACGGCGCTTATAACCGGATTTATGGCCAAGGAAAGCGTTGTTTCAACGTTAACAGTTCTTTTCGGCTCAACCGAGGCGTTGCTTTCGGCTATTTCTCCGCTTGCGGCGGCAAGCATGTTAACCTTCTGCTTATTATATACGCCGTGTATCGCCGCCGTAGCCGCAATTAAACGAGAACTTGGCGGAAAATGGGCGGTAGGCGTTGTTATAGGTCAATGCGCCGTCGCGTGGATTTTTTCCTTTATCGTTTACGGCGTTGGATTGCTTATATTTTAATAAAAAAATAAAAGTCATGACTTAAAATTATTGTCATGACTTTTTTATTTTTACCTTACTCTATAAATTGGCATCCATTAGGTTTATCTCGGCAACGTCGCTTACCGCCGACGAAACGGCTATATCATCGGGCGACGCTTTACCGCCGAAAATAAGCACCGCAAAAACCGAAATAAACAAGAGTATCGCCGCCACTAAAAGCATCATTTGCCACGGCTTTACTCGGCTCTTTTTTGGACGGGGATTATATATCGGAATTCTTGGCGACCTCAATCTTTGATTTTTACGTCTTTTCGAAGCCGGTTTTGGCGGCTTTTTTCGCGAAACCGTATTGGGTTTAAACCTTTCGGTGGGCAACTTTTCCGCCCTTTTAAGCGAAGCTCCGCAGATATCGCAAACGAAATCGCCGTCTTTAAACTCCTTATTACAGTTAGGACATTTTTTCATTTAAATTTTCTCCGTTAAAATCTTGTTTTAAGCACCGAAACAACCTCGCGTTGCAACGCTCCGAGTATATTCTCGTCTATGCCCTCGCCGATATAATAGCCAAGCGCTTTTACGATAACTACCAACGAATCGGTATCGGTAACGGCAAGATTATAGCTTATTTCCTCGGGGTCGCTTTGTTCCATTATGTCGGCAAGATTTTCGGCGCCCGTATAGGCGGGCAATATTTTGGAAAGCGCGCCGTCAAGATATTTTTTTGCTTTTGGGGAATCAAGGTCAAACGGCTCGTGATTTTGGACTATAACAAAAATGTCGTTGTCGCTCATTACGCGTTGCGCCGTAGCTATACTAACCGAAGAGGAGGTGGCGTTACCGTAGCTTCCTACACCGGTAGGCGCCCTTCCCCATTGATTGTCGCCGTCGCTATCTCGCGAGCATAAAATCGGCACGATTATTCCAACGAACGGAACCAAGCTTAAAAAACACCATACGCCGGGTTTTCCGATATCGTGTAAACGGCGCACCGTAACCGATAGGCTCGGTATAATAAGCGAAAGTATCATGATTCCGCCGATTATTATGCCGATAAACGGTATAAGCATGGTAAGTCCGACTGTGACCCCGGCAAGAACCTGAAACAATAGCGCCCACCAATACTCGCTTTTTGACGCACGGGTTGAAAAGTTAATATAATTAACGAAAAAAAGCTTTATCGCCTCGGCCAATCCGACGCTTCCGTTATGCGGCGTTTCGGCAAGGGGGATTTTATCCTTCGGCGGGTGTATGTAGGCATGTTGGTGAGGCTTGAAAACCCGTTTTTTCGGGAAAAAAGCCGTTTTTGTCGTCGTTTTGGAAACGGAACCGATAGAAACAGAAGAAGTTTTAGTTGAGGGCAAGATTTCGGAAGGCGAAGAGGAATTTTTTAAATTAATATTCTGGTTTGCGCCGCAGTTTTGGCAAAACAGCGCGCCGTTCTTAACTTCGGTTCCGCATTTAGAACAAAACATAAGTATACCCTCCCAAAAAATTATCCATATCTATCTTTTTTTATTTTATCACCGCAAATTTTATCTGTCAATTAAAACAAAAATAAAACCTTTTATACAAAAAAGAATTAAGAGCCGCTAACGCGACTCTTTGATTTAATAAAAAATGTTTTTTTAACTTTAACAGTAAAACCGCTCGATTGGTTAAAATTAAAACCTTTCGATAATTCCATAATCGGCGTATTCAAAAATTCTTGCGTCCTTGTCAGGATTTATTGCGATAACCGTTGTGCTTCCCTCTATTGCGCAGGTATGGTGTATCGCTCCCGAAATTCCAATAGCAATATAAATCTTTGGGCTTACGGTTTTTCCCGTTAAGCCGATTTGTTTTTCATATGCTATCTTGTTCATGTCAACAAGCCCTCTTGACGCGCCTATCTCGGCGCCAAGCGTTTCCGCTAATTTTTTAAGCTTATCAACGCCGTCCGCAACGCCTTTGCCTCCCGAAACAATGATATCAAAGCTTTCGGTTTTTGTTCGCACGGTTGCCATTTGGGGCTTTGTAACGCACTTTATCTTTGCCGTTATGTTTCCGCCCTGAGCCGGACGGTACATTATTAAGTTTTCGCCGTCCGTTTCAAGCATGGTACAGTCGGCGCAAAGGCCCGTTTTTAGCATTGCCGCAACTATTGGGGCATTTTTTCTTCCCCAAATATCGGCATTCCACAAAATCACATCGGGTTTTTCGCTAAGCGCCTTTTCGTATATAATCTGCGGCTCGGATTTTTCGATTAAAATAACCTCTTCGGAAATTTCCTTTGCTTTTTCAACAACCTCTTCGCCAACCGCCCATACACTTTTAAGCTTTTCGCCTTCATACGCCCTTTGCGATTTAACATTATTCTCTTTTATCAATTCATTAACAAGCGGGGCAAGCTCGTCCATTGAAATAA
>JAFNUO010000136.1 GCA_017383985.1 Clostridia bacterium
AAGAGAACGGTCAAAGCCGATATCGCGCGACTTAAACGCGGGTACAAGCTCTAACTCGGCCGAAATAAAGTCAGCCTCTACAATACCGTATTTTTCGTAAATTATATTAAGAATATTAAGCTTAACGGCGTCGCTTACCTCGTCTTCCAAAAACGGATAGCTTCCGATAAGGACGTTCAAATCCTCGCCTTTAATCGCTTCGCCCAACGTACGCTTGCTTTGTTCAGCGGCAAGGTGAGGCAAAAGGTCGGTTATTACAAAGCAAGGCTCGTCCTCATCCTCGCCGATAACAACGGGAATAGACGCACCGTCGGCACGGATTACAACGCCATGAAGCGCAAGCGGAATAGTAGTCCACTGATACTTTTTGATACCGCCGTAATAATGGGTTTTGAAAAGCGCCATTTCGCCGTCTTCGTACATCGGGTTGGGTTTAAGGTCAAGACGGGGTGCGTCAACATGAGACGCCGCGATACGTATGCCGTTTTCAACCGGCTGGTCACCGATTACGGCGAGGATAACCGCTTTGCCGCGGTTGTTAAGATACACCTTATCTCCCGGCTCATATTTTGCGTTACGGTCGAATTTTTTAAAGCCCTTTTCGATAGCGGCGGCTACGGCAAAATCGGCCGATTCACGCTCAGTTTTTGCTAAATTCAAAAAGCTTTTGTAGCCTTCGCAGAAAAGCTCCGCGGCGGCAACAACCTTTTCGTCCTTAACTCCGCTTTCGTTTTTGTAAAAAAGCTGTTCCTTTAAAAGTTCGCCTTTTGATTTTTCGGACATGGTATCATTTCCTTTCGGTTAATTATAAAGTAAATCGTATATTTTTTGGGTTGTAACAACTCGCTTGATGTAACTCTTAGTATCGCTGTACGGGATATCCTCCGCTTCTATGCCGTCGGTTACCCATTTTTCGGTAACTCCCCTGCCCGCATGATAAGCCGATAACGCGTATTCGGTTGTTTCAAAATCGGCCAAATTTATACTTAACAGGTATATTCCGGCGCGGATATTTGTTTCGGGGTCATATAACGCCTCGGTATTCTCGACTTCAACCTTCATTTTTCCTTGAATCCATTCAAAAGTTTCGGGCGTAAGCTGCATAAGTCCAATTGCGCCGACATCTGACACTGCGTCGGGGTTAAAGCCGCTTTCGCATTTTATAACTGCGTATGCAAGGTCGGTCGAAACGCCGTATTCATCGCAGTATTTTTCAACAAACTCGCTATAATTCATCGGGTAAAGCCGCTTGGCTCCGTAAATTCCGCCGCCGATTACTACAATAAGCAGAGTTAAAACTATTATAAACCTTTTTACGTGCTTCATTCGGTAAAATTCCTCATTATATCATCAAACACACGGTCAACCTGCTCGCTAAGTGACGCAATGTCGCCGTTATTGTAAATCGTATAATCCGCGTTATCGGTATAAAACTCGGTTTTCGGTTGCGCCGACATACGCTTTTTTGCCGCCTCAAGCGACAGGCTATCGCGTTTTATTATTCGTTCAAGGCGTGTATCCTCGTCCGCTACGACCGCAATTATAACGTCGCAATGCTCGGCGGCGCCGCTTTCTAACAAAGTAGGAGCGTCAAGCAAAATAAACTTGGCTCCGTTTTCGGAAAGGCTCTTCACCTTTTCAATCGTTCGCTCGATAATAGCAGGGTGAGTAATTGAATTAAGCTTACGGACATGCTGGGGCGCTGAAAAGGCACGGGAAGCCAAGGCGGCACGATTAAGCGTTCCGTCGGGGTTTAAAATTTCGTCGGAAAAGGCCTCGGTAAGTTTCAAAAGGGTTTCGCTTCCCTTTTCGGTTATTTCGCGGGCAACCTTGTCGCAATCAATTACGCTCATGCCTCTATCACAAAGCAAGCTTGCTGCTGTACCCTTTCCGGCTCCTGTTTGTCCGGTAAGTCCAATTATAATACTCAAAGGCAAATCACCTCAAACGCAGCTGCACGCAGCATGCGGTTATACACAGCTAAGCCAACGCCCGTTTTTTTAGGAGAATGGGCGTATACAACGTCTACGTTAAGGCTATCGGTAAGGCGCAAAGCGTCGAAAAGCTCCCTCGCTTGAGACATATCGTCGGCCTCGTTGCCATAAACTATTGTCGGTTTGCTGATTTTAGATTTATCTTCACTAAAGCACATAGCCGCACAGTTTTCGACAGAGCGGTTTACATAATCACAAAACATCTGGCTATCTGCCTCTATAATAACTATTTTCGTTTTTGGAGAATAATGCTTATATTTCATGCCGGGTGATGAAACCTCGGCAACAAGCTCGCTTGAAAGAACAGATGGGTCGATTTCAACCTTTCCGATTACGCTTTCAAGCTGTTCATGGGTAATTCCGCCCGGTCGAAGCAAGCGTTTTTTTCCGTCGACAAGCGAAATTACCGTAGATTCCACGCCAACCGAGCAATCTTTTGACATAACAATGGCGTCGATTTTTCCGTCAAGGTCGTCAACAACGTGTTTTGCCGTTGTTGGACTCGGTCGGCCCGATAAATTAGCCGACGGCGCCGCAAGCGGCAACCCCGAACAGTTGATAATTGCCCGAGCAACCTCGTTAGACGGCATACGCACGGCAACAGTATCAAGCCCTGCAGAAATTATAGCAGGGATTCTTTCGGTGCGTTTAAGTACCATTGTAAGCGGTCCGGGCCAAAAGGCGGCGGCAAGCTTTTTTGCCGTTTCGGGAATTTCGGCGGCAATCTTGGGCAAATCGTTTATATCGGCGATATGAACGATAAGCGGATTATCCTGCGGTCGACCCTTTGCGGCAAAAATTCTTGCTACTGCGTCGGGATCATATGCGTTAGCGGCAAGTCCGTAAACCGTTTCGGTAGGAATTCCGACCGTACCGCCTTTTTGCAAAATTTCGGCAACCTCTTTTAAACCCATGGGGTTATCATCGGTTGACATAATACAAATATGTTTGGTTTCCATTTATTATTCTGCCTCTGATTTAAGTTTCTCCGCTTGGTCGGCGGTGATAAGAGCGTCAAAGATTTCGTCTACGTTGCCGTTAAGGATTTGCTCGAGATGGTAAAGGGTAAGACCAATTCTATGGTCGCTTACACGACCCTGGGGATAGTTATAGGTGCGGATTCGCTCGCTACGGTCGCCGGTACCAACCTGGGATTTTCTTTCGGAGGCGATTTTGTCGGTTTGTTCCTTTTGTGCCTGCTCATAAAGGCGGGAACGAAGCACCTTCATAGCCTTGTCACGGTTTTTATGCTGGCTGCGTTCGTCCTGGCATTCGACAACAAGCCCCGTCGGCAAATGGGTTATGCGTATGGCGGATTCGGTTTTATTTACGTGCTGTCCGCCGGCGCCCGACGCACGGTAGGTATCAACCTGTAAATCAGCGGGATTAATCTCGATTTCGACGTCGTCAACCTCGGGCAAAACGGCAACGGTAACGGTTGACGTATGAATACGGCCCTGAGATTCGGTGTCGGGGACACGCTGAACTCGGTGAACGCCTGATTCAAATTTAAGTCTTGAATATGCTCCGTCGCCCTCAATCATAAAGCTGACTTCTTTATAGCCGCCAAGTTCGGTCGGGTTTTCGTTGATTATTTCGGTTTTCCAACCCTTTGACTCGGCGTACATAGAATACATGCGCATTAAGGTTGCGGCAAAAAGAGCCGCTTCCTCGCCGCCTGCGCCGCCACGAATTTCGATAATAACGTTTTTATCATCGTTAGGGTCACGCGGCAAAAGCAAAATCTTTATCTCGTCGGAAACTCGGTCGATTATATCCTTTGATTCAAGCATTTGCTCCTCGACCATTTCCTTGAAATCCTTATCAAGTCCACCCTCATCAAGCAAAGCCTTTGCTTCGTCAAAATTGGCTTTAGCGCTTTCATATTCGTGGAATTTGTCAATTATCGGCGTAAGCTGTTTATGCTCACGCATAAGTTTTTTATAACGGTCGTTATCGCTTATAACGGCGGGGTCGGTTAAACGTTCCGAAATATCGTTATATTTAGCCTCTACTTCTTTAAGCTTATCAAACACAGATTAATCCCCTTTTTCTTCGTTTCTTATAACTTTTTTAATGTTTTTTTCGCATTTTTGGCGTGTGACCATTACCTCGTGGCCGCAACCGACGCATTTAATTTTAAAATCGGCGCCGATACGCAAAACGGAAAACCGCTTAACTCCGCACGGGTGAGGTTTTTTCATCTCTATTATATCCCCTACGTGAATATCCATAGTCACACTCCTCCCAGTTTATCTATTTATAATACCCTTTTTTATACAAAATTTCAAGGGGTTTAGCCGTTATTAGTAAAAAAGAGCAAAGTAGTCTTAAACAATTAAAGAGAACTTGACTATCCAAAAAACCATGAAAAGCAAATGCAAGCATTGTGAACGCTTAAATTTTATGGCCAATTATAAAAAACGCACCGTAAAAACAGTGCGTTTTTAAAATTTATGCGATTGTTGATTTTTTCTTATCCGGTAAGCTTAAGCGAACTTGTTTTCGGGTAGGGTCGCAAATAAGTTGCGGTTCGCCGCCGTCAACTGTATCAGCGGTAACGGTAACCTTTTCAACCGTTCCGTTTGAGGGCAAATCGTACATGATTTTAGTAAGAATTCCCTCGAAAATGGAGCGAAGTCCTCGAGCTCCGGTCTTGCGTTCAATTGTTTTGTCGGCGATTTTTTCAAGCGCTTCCCTTTCAAACTCAAGCTGAGCTCCGTCCATAGCAAACAACGACTGATACTGCTTTACAACCGAGTTTTTCGGCTCGGTCATAATTTTAAGCAACGCGTCCTTATCGAGCGGCTCAAGGCTTGTTATAACCGGCAATCGGCCAACAAGCTCGGGAATAAGCCCAAACTTCACCAAATCCTGATGGGTTGCGGATTTGATAAGCTCAGCCGGTTCAAGCTTTGATTTTTCTTTAATTTCGGAGCCGAAGCCCATTCCGGAGCCGCCAATTCGTTTTTCAATTTGCTTTTCGATACCGTCAAATGCGCCGGCGCAAATAAACAAAATATTTTGGGTGTTAATTTGGATAAATTCCTGTTGCGGATGTTTTCTTCCTCCCTGGGGCGGGACATTGGCAACGGTACCCTCCAAAATTTTAAGCAACGCTTGCTGTACTCCCTCGCCGCTTACGTCGCGGGTAATTGACGGATTTTCGGACTTGCGAGCGATTTTATCAATCTCGTCAATATAAATAATTCCTCTTTCGGCGCGTTCGATATCGTAATCGGCCGCCTGGATAAGACGGAGAAGGATATTTTCGACATCCTCGCCGACATAGCCCGCTTCGGTAAGCGTCGTTGCGTCGGTTATAGCAAAAGGAACGTCAAGCGTACGCGCCAAGGTTTGAGCAAGTAAGGTTTTTCCGACGCCCGTAGGGCCGAGCATCATGATATTGCTCTTTGCAAGCTCGACGTCGTTACCCGGAGCGGCAAAGCAGGTACGCTTATAATGGTTATATACGGCAACCGCAAGGGTTATTTTTGCGTTTTCCTGGCCAATAACGTATTCGTCAAGGCGTTCCTTGATTTCCTTAGGCGTCGGCAGAACAAACGACTCCGATTTCTTTTGTTTTTTTTGCGATTTTGGCTCAATTCCGTTTACAATTTCGTAGCAGGTTTCGATACACTCGTCACAAATATATATCCCGTCTCCGGCGACAAGCTGACGCACCTCGTCGGCCGTTTTGCCGCAAAAAGAACAGCATATTACGTTTTGATTATTTTCCATAATTACCTCTTTGTAATTACCTTATCAACAAGGCCGTATGCTGCGGCAGCTTCGGCGGTCATGAAGTTGTCACGCTCGGTATCACGCTCAATTATTTCAAGCGGCTGGTTGGTGTTTTCGGCAAGAATTTTGTTAAGACGTTCACGGGTGAATTTAATGTGGTCGGCGTGGATAATAATGTCGGTTGCCTGACCTCTTGCCTGACCCAACGGTTGGTGAATCATGATTTCGGCGTTAGGCAACGCAAAACGCTTGCCCTTTGCGCCGCTTGAAAGCAGGAATGCACCCATGCTTGCCGCCATACCCATGCAAATTGTTGAAACGTCGCATTTGATGTACTGCATTGTATCGTAAATGGCAAGACCGGCAGAAACTGAGCCGCCGGGGCTATTTATATAAAGGCTGATGTCCTTTTCGGAATCTTGACCCTCAAGATACAAAAGCTGGGCAATTACAACACTTGCGGTAGCGTCATTAACCTCGTCGGACAAAACAATTATACGGTCATTAAGCAAACGGGAAAAAATATCGTATGAACGCTCACCACGTCCGGTTTGCTCAACTACATAAGGTATAAAGCTCATTAAAATACACTCCTTTTAAAGAAAAACAAAGCGCCGCCAATATATTAAATTGACGGCGCTTTTTACACATATTAAAAATATAGACAAATATGCGCCGAGTTATACAGATAAAAGGGAAAAATTATTCCTCAGTCTTCTTAGCGGCGGTCTTTTTAGCAGCCGGCTTCTTTGCGGGCTTTTCCTCAGCAGCGTCATCGGCCTTCTTTGTAGTGGTCTTTTTCGCTGTTGTGGTTTTCTTTGCAGCGGGCTTCTTTTCGGCGGTTTCGCCGTCGGCAGCCTTCTTGGTTGTCTTCTTTGCGGCGGGCTTCTTAGCCGGAGCCTTTTCGGAAGGAGCGTCAACCTCAGTAATTACGGCGTTTTCGCGTACAAAGTCGATTGCCTTCTGAACAACGATGTCCTTGCTGATTTCGGAAGCGGGAACAGCCTTTTTAATCTGTTCAACGTCCATTTGATACTGCTCAGCGTATTTAGCAAATTCGGCGTTGATGTCGTCTTCCTCTGCGACGATGTTTTCAAGCTCGGCAATCTTTTCAAGGGCAAGGCGAACCTTAACCTGACGGAGAGACTGTTCCTTGAAAGTGTCACGGAAAGCGGCAATATCGCCACCGGCATACTTAAGGTAAGTATCGAGGTTCATGCCCTGCATTTCGAGACGGTAAGCGAAGTCGCGAACGTTTTCGTCAACGCGGTGCTCAACCATTTCTTCGGGAATTTCGGCCTCAAAGCCTTCAAGCATTGCGTCGATAAGCTGATTTTCAACATAGTCGGCAGCAGCGCGCTCTTTATATTCAAGAGCCTTTGCCTTAAGGTCAGCCTTGTACTCGTCAAGAGTATCAAATTCGCTTACGTCCTTAACGAACTCGTCGTCAATTTCGGGAAGCTCGGTAACCTTAATCTCGTGAAGCTTAATTTTAAATACGGCTTCTTTTCCTGCGCAATCGGCGCTATGGTAATCTTCGGGGAAGGTTACGTTAATATCAAACTCGTCGCCGGTATTTTTACCTACGAGCTGTTCTTCAAATCCGGGGATAAACTGACCCGAGCCGAGTTTAAGAGAATAGCCTTCTGCCTTGCCGCCGTCAAAAGCCTTATCGTCAATAAAGCCTTCGAAGTCGAAAACAACGGTATCGTCCATAGCGGAAGCGCGGTCTTCAACGGTTGTCATGCGGGCATTACGCTCGGCGATAGATTTAATCTGGTTGTTAATTTCTTCATCGGAAACAACAGACTTAACCTTTTCAGCCTTAAGACCCTTGTAGTCCTTAACAGTAACTTCAGGCTTAACGGTGATAGTAATTTTGAACTCAACGCCGCTCTTGTCCATAGAAACAAGGTCGAAGTCGATTTTATCGCTTACCATTTCGAGGCCGGACTCGTCAAGAGCCGACTGGACAGCGTTGGGATAGAGGATTTCGAGGGCATCTTCGTAGAAAACCTCAGCTCCGTAGTATTTTTCGATAATTGTGCGGGGTGCTTTACCCTTTCTGAAGCCGGGGATGTTAATCTTCGGTCCGACTTTCTTATAAGCCTTTGCACATGCGTCGGCAAAGGTAGCTTCGTCGACAGTAATTGTCAACTCGTAGCGGTTGGTTTCAACTTTGTTGGTTGATTTGAGCATTTTTATATCCTCCTAATATGTACATACCAGCATATTATATCACATATGTTCAGATATTTCCATATTTTTTTGTCTAAATTTCGTCGAAATAAGGCGGCTTTATTTGTTGAATTACGCCTATCTTATGAGGTATGGCGTAAATTCGAGGTAGTCGCAGGAAACAAGCTGCATATTTATGCCGTCGTATTCCTTGCATAAATTAGAATGAGACGAACGGCCGTGTAAATGGCCGTAATAAACACGTTTTATGTCATGAGCCTTAAGCACGTTGACAAGCTCGGTGCATACGTTTTTTTCGTATACAACGGGATAATGCAAAAACACAAGCGGCTCTCCGCCTATTTTTTCAGCCTCTTTAATGGTCATTTCAAGGCGCAGGGCTTCCCGATTTATAAGCTTTGAATCGGTGCCGCTTTCGTCGATTGCCCACCCTCTTGTTCCGCAAACGGCGTAGTTGCCGACACGGGTTGCGTTATTATTAAGAATGGTTATCGAATTAAAGCCGTTTTCGGCAAGAAAGGCGTTCATTTTTTTAAGCGAATTCCACCATAAATCGTGGTTTCCTTTTAAAATTATTTTCTTGCCGGGTAATGAGTGGATAAAGCCGAAATCCTTAGCCATATCCTCGATTTTCATTTCCCAAGAAATATCGCCGGGAATGACAACGGTATCGTTATCTTCTACAACTGCGCGCCAATTTTTCTCTAAACGGTCAACATAGTTTTCCCAACCCTTGAAAATATCCATGGGCTTGTCCGCGCCGAGAGATAAATGTAAATCACTTATCGCAAAGATTTTCACACCGTGTCACCTCCCTTGTTAAAAATGCGGTTAAATTAAATTCCGAGATATCCGTAAACCGCTTTAATCATGTCGTCGGAGTCGCAAACGTCCTCGAAGCGAACGGTACGCTTATCAAGTCCCGAAAGCGGAGTAGGAATTTTTGTACCCGTAACCTCGCTTAAAATTGCCATAGCCTTTATACCGTCGTGGTCGGCCGACTTGGAATCAACGGCTTCAAGAACGTCGGCAGAGAATTTATACGGCGAAGCGGTAGAAACGATAACGGTTTCGGTTTTGTCGCCGGTATTCTTTACATAGTCGTTATAAACCTTGATAGCAACGCCGGTATGGGTATCGGCGAGGTAGTTATAGGTTATGTAAGTTTCGTTAATGGCCGCCTTTGTTTCGTCGTCGGTTGCGTAGCCGCCGACAAAATTAGCGTTAAGCTCGGCCTTAATTTTATCGTTAACTTCGTACTTTCCGTCGGCCGAAAGTCCCGCCATATAACCGGAAATAAGCTCGCTGTCGCAGCCGCTCATGTCGTAAATAAGGCGTTCGAGGTTAGAGGAAATAAGAATATCCATTGACGGTGAAATTGTTGTATAGAAACTACGGTTACGGTCGTAAACGCCGCTTTCGATAAAGTCGGTAAGAACTTTATTGGAGTTGGAGGCGCAAATAAGTTTATTAATCGGCGCACCCATCTTTTTTGCGTAGTAGGCGGCAAGAATGTTACCGAAGTTGCCCGTAGGAACAACGACGTTATAGCTTTCAACCTCGCCTTTTTCGGCGATAAGGTCGCAGTAAGCGGAAATATAATAAACAATTTGCGGCAACAGACGGCCCCAGTTAATCGAGTTTGCGCTGCTGAACGCCATACCGTTTTCGGCAAGCTTAGCGGCAACGTCGGGGTTGGTAAATATCTTTTTTACGCCGGTTTGAGCGTCGTCAAAGTTTCCTTTAATGGCGCAAACGTAAACGTTTTCACCTTCCTGAGTCATCATTTGAAGCTTTTGCGCGTTGGAAACACCGTCAACGGGATAAAACACGATAATCTTTGTATTTTCTACATCCTTAAAGCCTTCCAAGGCGGCCTTGCCTGTATCGCCCGAGGTTGCAACGAGGATAACGGTAGTTTGGCCGTCAGCAACCTTTTTAGACGAGGTTGTAAGCAAATAAGGCAAAATTTGAAGCGCCATATCCTTAAAAGCGCAGGTCGGGCCGTGCCAAAGTTCAAGAATAGAAGTGTTGTCGTTAAGTCTATATAACGGAGCGGGACAGTCGTTGTCAAAAGTTCCTGCGTAGGCTCCCTTTGTACAAGCCTTTATTTCCTCGTCGGTAAAATCGGTAAGGAAAAGGCGCAAAACCTCTCCTGCACGGTCGATATAATTCATTTTAGAAAGGCGGACAAAAAACTCTTTATCAAGTTTAGGCATTTCGTTGGGTACGAAAAGGCCGCCGTCCTTTGAAATTCCGTCGTTAATTGCTTTGGCCGAGTCAACCGAAAGCGTACTGTTTCTTGTGCTATTGTACTTCATATCTCATTCTCCTAAAACCCTGAGGGCGTTATTAAACATTATTTTTTCAACTGTGTCATCGGTCAGTCCGTGTGACAGCAGATATTCAGCAAGTTTAGTTATCTTTTCGACCGAATTAAGCCGTCGGTCAAAATCGGCTCCGTCGAAATCGCTGCCTATGGAAACGGCGTTTTCGCCACCTAAACAAAGCATACGATAAACATGGCGGAAAGCATATTCAAACGGGTCGTCGCCAAGAAATTCGGTATAAAAATTAATTCCTGCAACGCCGCCCGTTGAAACGATTTTTTTAAACTGATTTTCGGTTAAATTACGCGGGTGATTTTTTACCGAGCGTAAATTAGAATGGGTCGCGATAATGGGCGTTATACCCATATCGTAAAGCTCGTCAAAACCGCGGTCGTTAAGGTGAGATACGTCGACCGTAATACCGAGCCGTTGCATTTCCCCTACCACCGATTTGCCTAAATCTGTTATACCGCCGTTCCCTTTTACTCCGCTCGCAAGCTCGTTTTCACCGTTCCAAGTAAGCGACATAATACGAACGCCGTCGTTGTAAAAAGCCTTTATGTTTTCGATTTTGCCGCCAAGCGCCGCCGCGCTTTCGACCGAGAAAATCACCGCCTGTTTATTTTCGGAAACGGCGTTTATGACCTCGTTTTTTGTACGGCAAAGGCAAGCTATGCTTTTATTAAGCTCAAGTTCTTTATAAAGGCAATTTCGCAGTTTTTTATAGTAAGCCGTGGCCTTTTCGCCGCGGTAGCTATCGGGAATAAACGCCGCCATTGTTTGACAGCGCTTTTTAAAAATTTGCGCCTTTTTTAAATTAAAATCAAGGTTACCGTCAAAAAGCGGTTCGCCTTTTTCGGCGCATTTGGTTAAAGTATCCGAATGAAGGTCAAATAAATCCACGATAAGAACTCCCGTCAAAGGCGTTTTCAATGTGTACCACCCTAACACGTTCTTTTACCGTGATTTCGATTACGTCAAAACGAGGTTGAAGAGAGGTAACATTGTTCGCCGATAAATAATAAAGCGCGGTTTTTATTATTTTCCTTTGCTTTGACGGCGTTACCGCTTCTCTGCCGAGGATAACGGCGTTTCTTCCTCTTGTTTTAACCTCAACAAAAGCAATAAATTTATCGTTTTTGCATATTATATCAATCTCGCCGAAGCGGGAACGATAGTTTCTTGTAATTATCTCGTAACCCTTACGGGTTAATACCTCTGCGGCATATTCTTCGCCGGCGCTGCCGGTTGTTCCTATGTTCATTTTTTGTCACCGAGAAGCTTTTTAAGAAAGCTCATTCGATGAATATCGCAGGGACCGTGTTCCAAAATTGCGTCGGTGTGCGCCTTTGTACCATAGCCCTTATGCTTAGCAAATCCGTACTGCGGATATTTTTGGTCAAGCTCGGTTATGTAACGGTCTCGGGTAACCTTTGCAAGTATGGACGCCGCCGCAACCGAGCAGCTTTTTGAGTCGCCTTTTATAAGCGTACCGCAGGGAATATCCAAATCAGGGGTACGATTTCCGTCGATAATAGCGTAATCGGCGGGAACGTTAAGCCCCTCTACCGCACGTTTCATAGCCATAAAGGTTGCGTTCAAAATGTTATGTTCCTCGATTTCGTCAACCGAGGCACTTGCAACACAATATGCAACAGCTTTTTCGGTTATGATACCGAAAATGGCTTCCCTCTTTTTTTCGCTTAGTTTCTTTGAATCGTTGAGTCCCTCTATTTCGGGGCAATCGTCGGGCAAAATAACAGCCGCCGCAAACACAGGGCCTGCGAGGGGGCCTCTTCCCGCCTCGTCAACGCCGCAAACATAGGTAAATCCGCTGTTTTTTGCCGCCGTTTCGTATGTATAATCGGGTACTGTTTTTTCTTTCATCACAACCACTTAAACTCCGAAAAAGGCATTATGCGGCAAATAGCTTTACCGAGAATGTAACGCGTATCAACGTCGCCGATTAACGACGAGCGGCTATCAAGCGAGCCCATACGGTTATCGCCCAAAACAAATACACATCCGTCGTCGACTATATGCGGAAATTCGACCTTGTTGTCCTTTTTAAAGGTTTTTGCGTGGTCCCTTACATATCCTTCTTGGATTTCCACGCCGTCAACCGATACAAGGCCGCTCTCGTTTATATCAACCGTTTGACCCGCCGTAGCGATAACTCGCTTGATAATGCGTTCATCTTTGGTATCTTCGTTTTCGATAATATTAGTTGCGTTACGGGAGATTATAACAACGTCGCCAACCTCGGGCGTATAACCAAGGCTATACACAAGCACTCGGTCACCGTCCATAAGAGTATTTGTCATAGATTCGCCGACGATACCGACGATTTTAAAAGCAAAGGTAAAAAGGAGCACGACAAATATAACCGACGCTACAATAGAATCGGTCCATTCAAGCGCTTCTTTAACCCAAGTTTTTTTAGCTGTTTTTTCAGACATGATATTTTACCTCTTTTCAGGGCAATTCCAAGGTTATTCTTCCGAATTTGGCCGAACGGAATTCGTCAAGCAGCATTATTGCGGCTCGCTCGGTGTCAATTTCTCCGCCGCCGATAAGCATGCCTCTCTTTCGGCCGATAAGGGTAAGAATTTCGTAAGAATCCAACCCCTCGGTATCGCCGAGCTTATATCTTTCGCGGATATTGTCCCCGTACATAGGCATAAGCGTTTCAATAAGGCGCATTGCAAGCGTTTCCGTATCTAATATATTATCTCTTATTGCGCCCGTAAATGCAAGTCTTTCTCCAACAATTTTATCATCAAATTTGGGCCAAAGCACTCCGGGGGTATCAAGCAAATCAATTCCGCCGTGAACCGAGAACCATTGATTGCCTCTTGTAACACCAGGTCGGTCCTCAACCTTTGCCTTTGTGCCGCCTACTATACGGTTAATAAACGACGATTTTCCGACGTTTGGAATACCGGCGACCATTACTCGAAGAGCCTTGCCCTCCATGCCTTTATTTTTAAGCGCCATAAGGCGGTCGGAAAGAAGCTCCTTTACCGCGGGAGTAAAGGATTTTATCCCCGTGCCGCTTTTGCAGTCAACGGCAATGGCCTTAATTCCGTTTTTCTCAAACCACGATAACCATTTTTTTGTGGCTTCAGGGTCCGCCATATCGCATTTATTAAGCAAAATAAGTCTTGGTTTGCCGCCCGACATTTCGGTTAAATCGGGATTTCGGCTTGACATAGGTACACGGGCGTCGACAATTTCCGCAACGGCGTCAATAAGCTTTAAGCTTTCTTTAATCTTTCGTTTTGTACGGGTCATATGACCCGGAAACCACTGAATATCTTGAATTTCAGCCACTAAAAATCATCTCCTGACCGAAAAATAACAAAAAAGGGACAGGTATCTGTCCCTTTTCATTGTTGTTAGATTTTTTCCTTAACCTTTGCAGCCTTACCAACTCTATCACGTAAGTAGTAGAGCTTAGAACGGCGAACCTTACCTCTACGGATAACCTTAATATCGGTTACGTTCGGTGAGTGAATCGGGAAAACTCTTTCTACGCCTACACCGTAAGCTACGCGGCGAACGGTAAAGGTCTCGGCAATGCCGCTATTGTTTTTGGCGATAACGGTACCTTCAAAAGCCTGAATTCTTTCTTTTTCACCTTCACGAATCTTAACGCCGATACGAATAACGTCACCGATGTTGAAGTTCGGTTTGTCCTCCTTAAGCATAGGAGCTACAAGTTCTTTTAATGCGTCCATTAATAAATCCTCCTTTTAATTTTTCAGACATTCATGCACCCATTAATGGACACAGAGGACTATCCGCTTCAATGTCGTTTTAAAAATAAGACGGCAATGACCACCGCCGAAAAGGCTCGGCGTTCATCACATGCCCGAATATAATACCACAACCAAACTATAATTGCAAGAGTTTTTTTGAGTTTTAGGCAAAAATTTTCATTTCGCTATCGTAAATGGTTGTTCGGATTATACTTTCGACCGATAAATCGTCGCAAAATGCGTTTAAAATAAGGTTCGGATTGATATTTTCCTGAGTTCCGGCGGGCAAGGTTATATCAAGCCTTGTGTTACCATTCGCTTTAGAAACGTTATATTTCACAATCTTTTCTTTTAAATCAATTTGCTTTACTCCGCCCTTTTTGGTCTTTTTATCGACCAATATTTCGGGTTTCGCCAAAAATTCGTTTAACTTGTCGGAAAGGTCGCCTCGAATTGTAATAGCAAAATCGGCAAAGGCAATTTCGCTGAATTTTTTAACAGGCTCGCAAACCGAAGTAATTTTCATTCCTTCGGGAGCAACCTCCGACAGTCGCTTTAAAATCTCATCGTCGGTCATATCGTCGTTAATTCGCATATCTACAGCCTCGCTCGTACTCTCAAAGCCCAAGGACAACGGCAGGGCGAAATTTATATACGGATGTTGATTAAAGCCCTCGGTAAACCAAACGTTAATATGCGCTTTTCTTATCATGCGGAGCATAACTCGGTTAATATCAAGGTGGGAAATATATTTAAGCTTACCTACTTTATTATAATAAACTCTAACAGGTCTCACAGCAAATTCCCTCCCCGAAAACAGTTGCGCCGCAGCCGGCACATTTTTGGCGGCAATTAGGCGTTGATATACTCTTATGAGCAAGTTGGTCCTGGCGAGCAAGGAACTTCTTGCTTATACCTAAATCAATATGCTCCCAGGGCATAATTTCGTCATATTCTCTTTTACGATATGCGTAAAAATCAGGCGTTACGCCACATTCGTTAAAGGCTTCTTTCCATTTTTCAAAGTCAAAATATTCGTCCCAGCCATCGAATTTACAACCCTTTTTCCACGCGGTGTATATAACCTCGCCCACTCGGCGGTCTCCTCGTGCCAAAACGGCTTCGATAAGCGACGTTCCGGCGTTATGTAAACTAACCGAAATTTTGCGGGATTTTATACAGTCACGCAAGTGCTTTTGCTTTTCTTCAATTTGGTTAAAGTCGTTTTGCGGCTCAAACTGGAACGGAGTAAAGGGTTTCGGGATAAAGGTTGCGCAAGAAATTGAAACGGTAACTCCCTTACCCTTCGGTCGGTTTTCAAGGGAATAGTAAAGGTCGATAACCTTTTGCGCAAGGTCGGCTATGCCCGCAATATCCTCCATTGTTTCGGTTGGCAGTCCCATCATAAAGTATAGTTTAACGGCGCTGTATCCGCCCTCAAAGGCTACTTTACAGGTATCAAGCACGTTTTGCTCGGTAACGTTTTTGTTAATAGCGTCACGAAGGCGCTGGGTACCCGCTTCGGGGGCAAAGGTAAGTCCCGATTTACGAACCGACGCAACCTTTTCAAGCAATTCGTCGGTAAAGTTGTCAATTCGCAAGGACGGAAGCTGCAACCCGATTTTTTGCTTTTCTGTCCACGGGAGCATTTTTGCGAGCAGCTCGTCTATTTGAGAATAATCGGAAGTTGAAAGTGACAACAACGAAAGGTCATCGTAGCCTGTATTTTCGCAAAGGCATTTCGCCTGCTGATTGGCAACCTCCGCCGATTTTTCGCGTACAGGGCGATAAATGTAGCCCGCCTGACAAAAACGGCAACCTCTTATACAGCCACGATAAATCTCTTCAACCGCTCTGTCGTGGACAATATCAAGGTAAGGCACAACGAAGTTATCGGGATAATGGCATTTATCCAAATCGGCAATAATGCGTTTACGAATGGTTTTCGGCGCGCCGTCGGCAGGAGTAATTTCGGCAACTGTGCCGTCGCCGTTATAAGAAACGGTATAAAGCGACGGGACATATACGCCCTCAAGCTTTGCAGCCGATTTAAGGAAGGTTTGCTTGTCCGAGCCAAGCTTTTTATGTTCACGGTAAAGCTCCAAAAGCTCGGGCAAAAGCTCTTCACCCTCGCCGAGTAAAAACAAATCAACAAAATCGACAAGCGGTTCGGGGTTGCATGTACACGGGCCGCCCGCAATTACAAGATTTTTAAGCCCGTTTCTTTCCTTAGCATGTACGGGCACTCCGCCGAGATCAAGGCAGTTAAGAATATTGGTATAACACATCTCGTACGGAACGGTAAAACCGATTATATCGAAATCGCTAAGCTTGTCGCCGCTTTCAAGCGCATAAAGCGGGATATTATTTTTACGCATTTCGGTCTCCATGTCCTCCCACGGGGCAAAAACACGCTCGCACCACGCCCAGTCGAGGGAGTTAGCGACCGAATAAAGTATTTTCATTCCGAGGTGAGACATTCCGACCTCGTAACTGTCGGCAAAGCAAAAAGCAAAGCGAACATCAACCTTGCTTTTATCCTTAATAACGGCGCCTTGCTCGCCGCCGATATATCGGGCAGGCTTTTGCACCTTTAAAAGTATATCTGAAAGCTCCATTTTATAACCGTCCTAAAAATTTTTATAACATTATACCAAATTCAATCCCGATTTTCAACAGTCATCTGCGTTTTAAAAGGACATATACGGTTAGATAAACCGCGGCGATAAGCATTGTCGGGTTGCGTGACGGACTTAAAAGCAAGCAAACGCCAATAAACGCAACTAATACGATTGTAATTATATTAGTCACTTTTGTTATTATGTTAACCTTGTTTTCATTAAGTTTTATACTTAAAAGACTGTTTAATATATCTCCTCCGTCGAGTCCGGAAAGCGGCAACAAATTAAACGCACCGATAACAATTCCTGCCGCGCAAAGCGCAGCAGGAAAAGCTTTGTCTATAAACGGAACAAGAAAAAACGACGTAAGCAAGTTTAATATCGGCCCCGCCGCCGCAACAACTGTTTCAAAAATTGGTTTTTCGAACAGGTAAGTTTGTTTTATGTTAACTCCTATTATAGAAAGGGTTATGCTTTTTGGCGGGAGATTAAGGGCATAGAGCGCCATTAAATGGCCCAACTCGTGCAACGTTACGGCGATTACGGAAACCGACATCATGCCCGTTTTATCAAATATTAGCAATAAAGCAATAAGAAAAGCGAAAGGAGCGGTTATTATAATTTTTGTTTTAAATAGCGTAACCGTCATGCGGTAAGGGTTTGAGGAAGCAAATTAAGGGGATTAATTCGCTCGTTATTCACACGCACTTCAAAATGCAAATGCGGACCGGTTGACGCTCCGGTACTGCCGACAAGAGCTATTTCATCGCCTTGTTTTACCTTATCTCCCGCTTCGACAAGTCTTTCGGAACAATGGGCGTATAGTGTATGCAGTCCGTCGCCGTGGTCAACGACGACATAATGACCGTAATCGGAGGCATAATCAGAACGGATAACGGTTCCGTCAAGAACCGAATAAATGCTGTCTCCCGTGTCTGCGCCGAGGTCAATACCGCTATGTAAGCGGTAAAGCCCCGAAACGGGATTAACTCGGTAACCGTATTCGCTTGTAATTCGGCAGGCGGAAAGCGGTTTTACCATATTATTTTTTGCCATTTTAACGCTTGAAAGGGTTTGAACCTCGGCAAAATCAATTATACATGCGGTTGAATCATCCTCTCCGATAAGGTCAAGTCCGTCGGTTTGGGCGTTAACATTGGTAACCTCGGGCGTTGACTCTTTTTTCTCGTTAGAATTAGACGAAACGACGGAGGAAAGCTGACTAATTACCTCGGCCGGCGTAGTTTCGTCCTCAAAGTTGGCAACATAAATTTGCTTTTCATTAGTATAAAAATCTCCGCCTATCATCTTAAACGCAAAGGCAACAACGATAACCACGGCGCAAACAATAGATTGGGTCAAAACAAGGCTTATAAGCCTATCCTTTACCTTTTTGTTTTCGTCCTTTGTCATGTCGTCAATTAACTTTTTTCCCGACAAGTGTATCATCCCTTTCCTTGCATATCAATAAAGAATATGCTTAAAAAGGCGAAATAATAACGCCGTCGAAATAAATCGACGGCGAAAATATTAAACTATTTACCCGAAAGGTATTCGTGAATGGATTTTGCGGCCGCTTTTCCCGCGCCCATAGCGAGAATAACCGTTGCGGCGCCGGTTACGGCATCTCCGCCGGCATATACGCCGTCCATTGTTGTTTTCATTGTTTCCTCGTTTACAATAAGGCAACCCTTACGGTTGGTTTCAAGCTTATCACAGGAGGAAGTAATCATCTTATTCGGAGAGTTTCCGATAGCCATGATAACGACATCAACGGGAAGGACATAATCGCTTCCATCAATCTCAACGGGACTACGACGGCCGCTTGCGTCTGGCTCACCAAGCTCCATTTTAACGCAACTAATGGAACAAACGTTTCCGTTTTCGTCGCCGTTAATTTTCTTAATGTTGTTAAGAAGGAGGAACTCAATTCCCTCTTCCTTTGCGTGGTGGATTTCTTCGTTTCGGGCAGGCATTTCCTGTTCAGAACGACGATATATTATGTAAACCTTTTCGGCACCCATACGCTTTGCTGAACGGGCGGCGTCCATAGCGACGTTACCGCCGCCGATTACCGCCGCAGAGTTGAATTTAAACAACGGAGTGTCATAATTCTCATCAAAAGCACGCATAAGGTTTATACGAGTTAAAAACTCGTTAGCCGAGAAAACGCCGTTAAGATTTTCGCCCTCGATTCCCATAAAATTGGGAAGTCCGGCGCCGCTTCCGATAAAAATGGCCTCAAAGCCCATTTCGAAAAGCTCGTCAACGGTAAGCACCTGACCGATAACCATATTGGTCATGACGTTAACGCCCATTTGCTTTAAATTTTCAACCTCTTCACGGACAACACGCTTGGGAAGACGGAATTCGGGAATTCCGTAAGATAAAACGCCGCCCGCGGTATGGAAAGCTTCAAAAACAGTAACCTCGTAACCGAGCTTGGCCAAGTCGCCGGCGCAAGTAAGTCCCGAAGGG
>JAFNUO010000137.1 GCA_017383985.1 Clostridia bacterium
ATTAAGGTGCAAAACGATAAAAATATAGAAGAACTCATCACAGCGCTTTATTGCCGTTTATCAGTAGAAGACATTAAAGATGAGGACGGCAAGAAGAAAAAGAAAGAGGATGAGTCAAATAGTATCAGTAATCAAAAGCAGATTCTACTTGATTATTGTAAAAAACACGGCTACACAAATACAATGTTCTTCGTTGATGACGGTATATCCGGTACAAGCTTCGATCGAAACGATTTTAATCGTATGCAACGAATGGTGGAAGAAGGCAAGGTTTGCAGAATTATTGTAAAAGACCTATCACGTTTCGGACGTGAACAGGTTGAAGCCGGCAGACTTACCCAAATCGTATATCCGTCGCTTGGTGTTACATTTATTTCTATTCAGGAGAATATAAACAGTACAACGGGCGAAGGAATGGAAATGCTTCCGTTTTATAATATATTTAACGAATGGTATGCGGCGCAAACCTCAAAGAAAATTCGTGCCGTTCAGCAATCAAAAGCGGAGCACGGTGAACGTGTTGCTTCTGCAGTTCCTTTTGGATATATGAAGTCTCCTGAAAATTCAAAGCAGTGGATCATTGATGAACCGGCAGCAGAAATTGTAAAGAAGATATATAGCCTTTGTTTGGCGGGTAGAGGCCCTTTGCAAATTGCTAAACAATTAGAGCGTGAAAAGGTGCTTGTTCCTACCGCATATTTTGAATCTGTAGGTAGAAAAATTCGAAATGTTTCGCCCCTTGATCCTTATGCGTGGAATTCGAGTGTCGTTGTCGGTATTTTGGAAAACCGACAATATATGGGATGTGCCGTAAACTTTAAGACTACGACTGTAAGTTACAAGGTGCACAAGAAAATCATCAATCCCGTTGAAGATTACCAAATCATCCCGAATATGCAGGAACCGATAATCAGCGAAGATATATGGTTGAGGGTGCAAGAACTGAGAAAAAATCGCCGCCGTCCTACAGCGACAGGCAGAACAAGTTTGTTTTCAGGATTGGTTTACTGTCCCGATTGTGGCGCTAAATTACACTTTGCCGCCGCTAAGAGTCTCACACGAAACCAAGAGCATTTTCGTTGTTCGAATTACAAGTCGGGTAGAGGTAGTTGCACGGTTCACTTTATTCGTGATGTCGTTCTTGAAAAAGTGGTTCTTGATGCGGTTAGAAATTTAGCTGACTTTGTAAAATGCCATGAACCTGTGTTTTTGTATATGCTTGCAAGAAAAAACGATGTGATGCGCCAACAAGAACGCAAACGGTTGGAGCGAGTAATTGAACGAGGCACTCGCCGTATATCTGAGATTGATAAACTAATTGAGGCTGCTTTTGAAAGAAATGTTCTTGGAAAATTAGAAGATGACCGGTACGAACGTATGGTGAAAAACTATGCTAAAGAGCAAAGAGAATTAATTGCAGATGTTGAAGAAAGCAAGGTTATTTTGCAAAAAGCCGAGCAACAAGTTGTTGATTTGCGATTGTTACTTCGTACTTTAAGAGAACTGACCGAAGTGAAAGAACTTACACCTACACTTGTTAATTCATTGATTGAACGCATTGAGGTTCATAACAACGACAAGTCAAGCGGTCATTGCTATGTAAAGGTGGATATTTATTTTACCGCTGCCGGAATGATAGATATTCCTACCGAAGAAGAAATCCTTGCTATGATGGAAGAGATACGTGAAAATCCGCAAGAATTCCGATATGTAGCATAAAATAGGATACGGTGTAACCCCGTTTTTAGGGTTACACCGTATCCTACATAAATTACTTCCTTATGACGCCGTGGCATTTCCGTTCCTTTTTTATGTTTTAAGAAATGCTGAACTGATATTCGATATCGTCGGCTCGGGTGCCGCTTTGCACCTCTGCGTTTATCACAAATTCCGTGAAATATTCAATACTGTCGCCCATCATGTCAAATCGGTATCTTGCAACGTGGTCGGCGAATTCCGTACCCTCTTGACTAAGCGAAACAATCGTTTTATCCTCGCTTTCCGTAAAAGTCGGCTTTTGGGTTGAGTTGTTTGTAGCGTCTATTACGGTGTTTTTAAGTAAGTTTTTGTCGGTTTGCTTAAGCTTTTGGGTGGGCTTCATGGTAAAGGTGTATCCCGCTTTTTTAAGCATACCGCTGTCGACTGAAATGGTAAAGTTGTTAATCTGCATGCTAAATTTATCGGGGTCGTATTTCATGTAATTTACCGTGCCGCTCGCCGAATTGTAAATAAGCGAAAAGCGGATAACCTCTTTTACCGAAATAGTAACCTTGTTTTGGTCAAGCGTAGGCTCAAACCCGAAAAGCGCAACATCAAGCGTTTTGTGGTTATCCATGGTTGAATAAAAGCTTTGAGCAACGGCAACGTGCTTTCCGCCGTAATAAATGTACGGTTTGTTTTCGTTATATACCGAAGAATCCATGTCTAAAAGCTTTGCCGCCGTCGGGAATTTTTTCGAAAATCCCGTGTCCATTTCGAACTCGTTTGTCGGCACAATCATTTCGGTGTACATTTCATAAAACTCGTTGGTTTTATCAACGGTGTCGACAAAAGTGTAAGCATCTGTTTCGGTTTTTTCAAAATAATATTTTTTGCCGTAGTTGTTGGGCATCATGAACATTATAATACCGAGGACAAAAAGCCCCGCAATAACGCAAAGGGATACGTTGGACCAAATTCTGCGTTTTCTGTCTGCCTTAGGCTCATACGGATCAAAGTGCATTAATAAATCACTCCTTGTTATATGCTTTCGCAAGCGAAATAAACTGCTCCATTGTCAGCTGTTCTCCTCTTGCCGTGCGGCTTATGTCGCATTTGTCAAGTAAATCGTAAACCGCTTCCTTGCTTATCGAAAGTCCCGAGCTTAAGCAGTTGGCAAGCGTTTTTCGTCTCATGGAAAACGCCGCTTTAACTACTCGGAAAAATTCGGCGCTTGTAACGTCGTCGGGCTGCTTTGCTTCGGCTATATCAAGTTTTATAACGGCGCTGTCAACCTTCGGCGGAGGCAAAAACGATTCGCTCGGCACGTGAAATAATAGCTTCGGGTTACAGTAAAAACGTACCGCCGCCGTAACCGCGCCGCAATCTCTTGTACCCATTTCGGCGCAAAGTCGCTCGGCCGCTTCTTTTTGTACCATAACGGTAATGCTTTCTATGCCAAGCTGCTGTTCAAGTAAGGTCATGATAATGGGCGAAGTAATGTAATAGGGGAGGTTGGCGCAAACGGCGACCTTCATGCCGCTGAATTTTTCTTTTATAAGCTCGTTAAGGTCGATTTTCATAACGTCGTTAAAAACAACCTCGACGTTATCAAATTCGTTAAGCGTTTCTTTTAATACCGGCTTAAGCTTTGTGTCAATTTCAATCGCAACAACCTTTTTAGCCCTTTTCGCAAGCTCGGTTGTAAGCACTCCGGCGCCGGGGCCGATTTCAATAATTCCGTCGGCGTCGGCGCAGGCTTCGTCGGCCATTTGCGGACAAACGGTTGGGTCGATAAGAAAGTTTTGACCAAGCGATTTTTTCAAATTAAACCCGTTTCGCTCCAAAACGGAACGGAGAGTGTTGTAGTTGGAAAGATCAGGCATGTTTTTCTCCCTTTTTGAATTTCAGTATATTATAACACACTTTTTTATAAAGAAAAAGCGTATATTTTAATATTTCGTAAATTACTGGTGACAAACGGGAGGTTTTGTGATATAATAACCGTAATTTGTGTGATGTACGGAGGATTTTAATATGAACGATAACGCCCTTAATATAATTTTAAAGGAGCTTGAACCTGTTTTTTCGGCTCAAAAACTTAACCGTCAGGACGGCGACGATGTTATTTACATGAACAAAACCCATGCCATTAAAATTTGGTATAACGAAGAAAGAAAGCTTTTTATGCTTGACGTTGCCGAGCTTAACGGCGAAGATAGCGTTGATTTTGTCAACAAATCTATGTACCTTTTTGACGATACCCATAACGACAAGGACGCAAAGGCCGTCGGCGGCGACTTTGTCGATACTCTTAACAAGATTTTCGGCGTAACCCGCATCCGTACTGCTTCGGTTGACCTTCCTACAAAGGCCGCTCCCGGAACAACCCCCGGCGAAGACGCTTTTTGTAACCGCTTTTTAACCCTTTATCCTCAGTATAAAGAAAAGTACAAGGCCGACGTTGAAAAATACGGCGATTTCCTATATGAAAGATTTTTTGCCGAAACGGCCGCCGTTAAGCTTAAAGAACTTATTAAGGAAAACGACAAAAAGGCTATCGCAAAAATGCTTGAAATGCTCGACGAGTTTTACGTTGACGCAAACTATGACGTTCAAAGCACAATTACTTATACAATTATCGGCGGCGCATTTAGAGGCGACGACGAATTGTTTGAAAAAGCTTGCGTCTATATGGAGAAAAACGCTCCTCATTTGCTTGCTCCATCAAAGAGTATGATAGAATTTATCATCAAGAAAGAACAAAAAAAGAAAAAATAAGCTAAAGCGGGCTTTAAGCCCGCTTTTTCCTATGTATCATGGTTGACTTTTTAATATTAAAATGATAAACTATTTTGATATGTGAAATGGATTTATTGGAGGTGAAACGGTTTGGCTGAAAAATGTGAAAA
Organism: Clostridia bacterium; assembly: GCA_017383985.1. GTDB lineage: Bacteria > Bacillota > Clostridia > Oscillospirales > Acutalibacteraceae > UMGS1976. The sequence goes on from JAFNUO010000137.1 coordinate 4,611, forward strand.
GTGCGGATTTCCGGTTGATGAAAACGGCGTTTGCGCCGAATGTAATGCCTTAAATACGGAAGAAAATCCTTCTAACGAAGTGTGGGCAAGACCCGGCTCCGTATCGGCTAAAAAAGACCTTGAACCAGTAAAAAAAGAATCAAAAACCGAACCTGTTTCCGACGATGAATCCGATATTATAATTCACGAAAATGCGCCCAAGCGCGCTCAATCTCAAATTGGCACTGCCGAGCAAAGAGCGGCCTATTTTAATGCAATCGCCGGCGTTGAAGAGGAAGAAGTGGACGAACAGTTTTACGTTTCGGAAACAAGTCTTTTCGACGTACCTTTTAACGATACAAAGGAACATTTAGGCTATAATTTCCCTAAATTCCGTCAATGCCTTTCAAGAAAGACAAAGAAAAAACTTAGGATCGGCGGAATACTTTGTGCGTCTCTTGCGGTTGTAACCGCGGGCGTAATAGCGTTAAGCGGCCAATTAAATATTAATTTCGGCTTTTTTAATACGGTTGCCGAGGTTCCGGTTATTTATACCGATAGTAAATCTATTTTAATGACCACAAGTAAAGGCGGCATAGCGACCGATATTTATTATTCCGATCGCCGCGCAACTATTTCGAGCGGCGTACTTGATGAAGAAGTAGAACGTCTTCGTTTTTCTCCCGATTACAAGCGTATGCTTACAATTGAAAGTTACGATTCTTCGGTTGGCATATATACCCTTCACGAGCGCGAAACATACGGAAGCTCTTGGCGCGAGGCGGGAAACAATGGCGTTTTAATAGATAACGGTATTTGCAGCGATTATAACTTCATGTGTAAAAACGACGCCGTTGTTTACTTAAAAAGAGTTGGCGACCAAAACGAGCTTTGCGTTTACTCTTTTTCAATCGGCGCCGTCAAAAAAGTAGCAAGCGGCGTAACCTCGTTCGGTGTTTTAAGCGATAATAAAATCATGTATGTTCAGGAGGATTCGCTTTTTACCCTTACGTATAATAGCCATAACGATTTTAACTCCGTAATGTTTAAAGAAAACGTTAGTCAAGTTGTTACCGCTTACGATTACGGTCATACCGATAGCGAAGATTTTATGTACATAACAAAGAGTGCTAAATCGTATACCGGTTCTACAATGCAACAGCAAGATTATAATTCGGGCGAACTTCATATGGTCAAGGATGGCAAAGATACTTGTCTTGATAAAGAAGCAACAAGTATTGTAATGCCCGATTTTGAAAAGGGAACGGCCTATTATTATAAATCCACCGAGGTTTCTTTTGCCGTGTCTGATTTTATAGAAGATGACTGTGAAAAAGAAGACGCCGCATATGTCGAAAGCGTCGGCTATGAGAACATCGACATGATGACAACCGGCGTTAACGACCTTATGAAATATTTCCGATACAGCCTGCGCAACATGAATTTCAGAAACCAAAAATACTCTGCGCTTAATTTTGGCGTTATGATGAATGTATCGACCGATTTATGGTACACCGACGGCAAGAAGAAAACCGAAATAGAAAAATCAATTTCAAAAATTATTGAAACCGATTACGACGGCGGAACAATAGTTTACATGAGCGAAGCTCCGAACATCGAAAAAATGAAATTAAGCGAGGTTGCTCAACCGTATGTTCAGTCGGTAGGCGCAATTATAAGCTATTGTAAGGATATTTTATATCCCTCTATGGCTAAAAAGAAATTCTCGGTATGTGTCGGCATAAAAAAATCCGAATTGGATGCGTCATATGTACGTCAGGCCGAATGTACCGACGATAATAAAATGCTTTATTATATAGATACCGATAAGGAGTTAACCGAAACCGGTATCCTTAAGATGATAGATCTTACCAAGTTTTCCGGTTGTGCGACGGTAGTAAACGAAATAAAATCCTTTGAAGTAATAGGAAACAGCGTTTATTCCTATTCTCCCGATAGCAGCCTGTTTTGTAACAGCGAAAAAATCGGCCAAAAGGTATTGTCTCACCAATCGTCGAATAACGGCGCCAAGGTCGTTTTCCTTTCCGATTATGACGCATATGTAGGTACGGGAACGTTAAAGGTGATTAGTGAAAACAACGTTGAAACGCTTACGACCGACGTACACGATTTTGCCGTATATAATGACACGGTTTTGTCATACATAGGCGATTATAATAAGGCGGAAAAGGCGGGCAACCTTTACTTAGCCTCGGGCATAAGAGCGGGCAAACCTACCGCAAACAAGGCCCAAAATCTTATAAGATATTAAAATTATCAGTTTGAATCTCAGAGTGATAAAATGTATAAAATAGTTAGAAAAAAACAACTTAACAGTCAAATGACCCTTATGA
>JAFNUO010000003.1 GCA_017383985.1 Clostridia bacterium
ATTATATACAAATTACCTTTTATCGTACTATAATTCCGTATAAATGTCAATTGACATTTGGAACTAAACCGCGCTTTTGGACATATTTTGGGGAATAAAAGCGGGATTGGCGAAATGAAAGCGAATTTAAAGTAAAAAAATATATTTTAAATGGCTTGAAAATAATTGACTAAAGAAATACAATAATATAAAAGAGAGTGAATAAGAGGATAAGGGATGAATTTAAAAATTATACCGATGTTTTTGCTTTTGCCTTTTCTTTTTGGTTGCCAAAGCGCCGAAACGTCAAACAACGTTACTGAAGCAACGTATAAGCAGGTAACTATGGCCGAGGCGATGAAAATTATGAAAAACGAAGACGACTATATTATCTTAGACGTCCGCCGACCTGATGAATTTGCGGCGGGACATATCCCCGAATCGGTCAACGTACCTAACGAAAATATCGGCAGCGGCGAAATTGCCGAATTACCAGATAAAAGCCGTCTTATTTTAGTGTACTGTCGAAGCGGTCGACGCAGCAAAGAAGCGTCCCAAAAGCTTGTAAAGCTCGGCTATACAAATGTTGTCGAGTTCGGCGGAATACTTGATTGGACGGGGGAAATAGAAAAATAAATTTATATAAAAAAGGAGCGATGAAAAATGTCTGTGCTTGTTATTACAAAAGAAAATTTTGAAGCCGAAGTTATGAACTCCGATAAGCCCGTGCTTCTTGATTTTTATGCCGATTGGTGTGGACCTTGCCGAATGGTAGGCCCGCTTATCTCCGAAATTTCGGAGGAGAGAAGCGACATAAAGGTCGGAAAAATCAACGTTGACGAACAATCGGAGCTTGCCGCAAAATTCGGGGTAATGAGTATCCCGATGTTGGCGGTCATAAAGGACGGAAAAACGGTAAACACCGCCGTCGGAGCAAGACCGAAAGAGCAAATTCTTGACCTTCTTTAATTTTTAACCTAAGGAAAGGAGTATATAGCCATGAAGTACGTATGCGATGTATGCGGATATGTTTATGACGAGGCCGTCGGCGACCCCGATAAAGGTATCCCCGCTGGCACAAAGTGGGAAGATCTTCCCGAAGACTTTGAATGCCCGCTTTGCGGAGTAGGCAAAGACATGTTCAGCGCCCAATAAGATAAAAAAACGGCTATCCTGATAAAGGACGGCCGTTTTTTTGTATTGTAGAAAACTGACAATTTTAGCGGCTAATATTCTAACCGTAACTACTGGAAATCAAGCAAAGAGTATGTTATAATATTAACAAACATATTTTATGTAAATATTTTTAAAAATAAAGGAGTTTTTAATTATGGCAAACCGCATTATTCTTAACCCCGTTTCTTACCATGGCGCGGGCGCAATTAACGAAATTGCAAACGAGCTTAGCGCAAGAGGCTACAAAAAGGCCTTTATCTGTACCGACCCTGACCTTATCCGTTTCGGCGTAGTAAAAAAGGTTCTTGACGTGCTTGACGGCGCCTCTATTCCTTACGAAATCTTCTCCGACGTAAAGGCTAACCCGACAATCGAAAACGTACAAAGCGGCGTTGAAGCATATAAGGCTTCGGGAGCCGACTGTATCGTAACAATCGGCGGCGGCTCGGCTATGGATACCGCAAAGGCTATCGGTATTATTATTAACAACCCCGAATTTGCCGACGTTCGTAGTCTTGAGGGTGTTGCACCGACCAAAAACCACGCCGTGTTTACAATCGCTGTCCCCACAACCGCCGGTACAGCCGCCGAGGTTACCATCAACTACGTTATCACCGACGTTGAGAAAAAGCGCAAATTCGTTTGCGTTGACGTAAACGATATCCCCGAAGTTGCCGTTGTAGACCCCGAAATGATGTCTTCTATGCCTAAGGGACTTACCGCCGCAACCGGTATGGATGCGCTTACCCACGCTATCGAGGGTTATATTACAAAGGGCGCTTGCACAATAAGCGATATGTTCCATTTGGAAGCTATCCGCCTTATAAGCAAAAACTTACGTGCCGCCGTTAACAACGACCCTGCAGGACGCGAAGGCATGGCGCTTGGCCAGTATATCGCGGGCATGGGCTTCTCTAACGTAGGCCTCGGAATCGTTCACTCTATGGCTCACGGACTTTCCGCCCTTTACGACACACCTCACGGTGTAGCTTGTGCAATTATTCTTCCTACCGGCCTTGAATATAACGCAACTGTATGCGGCGAGCGTTACCGTGCGGTAGGTAAGGCTATGGGCGTTGAGGGCATCGACGCTATGTCCGACGACGAGGCAGCAAAGGCTACCATCGCCGCCGTTAAAAAGCTTTCCGCCGACGTAGGTATCCCCGCCGACCTTAAAGAAATTCTTAAGGAAGAGGACGTTCAGTTCCTTTCCGAAAGCGCGTTTGCCGACGCTTGCCGTCCCGGTAACCCCCGCGAAACAAGCGTTGAGGAAATTGCTGCCCTTTACCGTAGCTTAATGTAAGTTAAGCCTAAATTCTAAATATAACACACGGTATTCTGTACGAATACCGTGTGTTTTTGTGCGTTATATTGTTTATATGTAATAAAATTAAAAATAACCGCCTTTTTTCGTTGACATTTTTGAATGTTTGTGTTATTGTGTTAGCATGCTAAAGTGATAACATATTAAACGGAGGAATAATTGTGGATTATAAAAGTAAAGCTGTTGACCGTTTTTTTAATGCGGTCTTATCGTTAAAAAACGCCGAAGAGTGCCATAAATTTTTCGAAGACGTATGCACAATAAAGGAAATTGTCGAAATTTCTCAACGCCTTGAGGTTGCCTGCATGCTTACCGAGAAAAAGAGTTTTCAAACCATAAACGAGGAAACGGGCGTATCCTCGGCTACAATCGGCCGAGTAAACCGTTGTCTTAATTACGGCGCCGGCGGATATAAGCTTGCTATCGAACGCCTTAACGAGCAAAAAGAGGAGAACTGATTACAATGCAAATGGACGATATTTTACTGCGCAGCGAAGAAAAGGTTGTTTTCAAGCTTCGTGACATTTACCGAAAGCACGGCTACTCTTGCTTTAAGATGAGCAAGTTCGAGGAATATGATTTATATAGCCAAAACAAGGATTTTCTTGTTTCCGATAGCGTTATTACCTTTAACGACACTAACGGAAAGCTTATGGCGCTTAAGCCCGACGTAACCCTTTCTATCGTAAAGAACTTTACCCCGTCTAAGGGAGCCGTCCAGCGCCTTTATTATAACGAAAACGTATACCGCATTTCCGACAAA
>JAFNUO010000138.1 GCA_017383985.1 Clostridia bacterium
GGCGAGCCTTTATATGAGATGTTCTTTAAAGAGTACACCACAAAGCTTTGGGGAAGAAGCCCGTCGGAAATATCCGCCGATTGGGGGGCGCAGCGTGTAAAGGGAGTTTCCGTCATTAGCGTTATATGCAACGCCATTACCAAGCCGTTCCGTTCAAAAGAAGCCAAAGAAACGTCGCTAATTGAGCAGTATTATTACCCAAAGCTCGGCCCGGGGCAGCTTTGGGAGGCTCTTGCGGATGAAATACGTTCCCTTGGCGGCGAAATAATATTTAACAGTAAGGTTGATAAGATTACTGTAGAAAACGGTAATATTACGAGCGTTTCTGCCGGCGAAACTGCATATACCGCCGATCATTTCTTTTCTACTATGCCGGTTAAAGACCTTATTTCTGCTATGGGCGATGTTCCCAACGAAGAGGTAAAAAGGGTTGCAGCCGGACTTCCTTATCGCGATTTTATGACGGTTGGACTTCTTTGTGATAAGCTCAAGCTAAAAAATAACACAAATAAAAAATCATCGTCGGAAATTATACCCGATTGTTGGATATATGTTCAGGAGCCTGACGCAGTAGTAGGAAGAATACAGGTGTTCAATAACTGGTCGCCGTATATGGTTGCCGACCCCGCCAATACGGTATGGATAGGGCTTGAATACTTCTGTAAAGAGGGCGACAATTACTGGAGCATGAGCGATGACGAGTTCATTAAATTTGCTATTGACGAGCTTGTGCGTCTCGATATTATCGAACGCGATGCGATAAAGGATTCGCTCCGCATTAAGGTCAAAAAAGCATACCCGGCGTACTTCGATACATATTCACAGTTTGACACGGTAAAGGACTATCTTAACGGCATAGAAAATCTCTGGTGCCTTGGCCGCAACGGTCAGCATAGATATAACAATATGGATCACTCAATGCTAACGGCGATAGAGGCGGTCGACGCCATTGTGAGCGGCAGTAGCTCAAAGGAGTCGGTTTGGAATGTAAACACCGAAAAGGATTACCACGAGACCAAACAGGAAAAGAAAAAAGAACCATCCGCGCCAAAATCCGGAAAGAATTATTGGAGTAAAATTGGTTCAATTTTCTTGATTCTTGGGGCAATTTTATCGGTTGCATATTTCATTATATTCCCGTCAAGAGGAGTATACACTTCCGACTGTTACGATTCGCTTATGTGGGCTAACGCAACCTATGAATCGCATAAAATCTTTACCGAGCGTTTTTCTTACGCGGCGTTGCTTCCCTTTGGCGCCCAGTTGTGGATGACTCCGTTGATTGCGATATTTGGCTTGACTATGAAAACGCAGTTAATTAGCATGGTCATATTTATGTTTATTTTTGCGGCGTCTGTAATTTTCCTTTGCCGCTCGCTAAAATGGAGCGTTCCGTGGTGCTCCGTGGCGCTATTTTCTGTGATGCTTATCCTTTCCTCAAGTCGATATCTTTTGCAACTTATGTGGTGTCATGTAATTTATTACAGCATAGGCCTGACCCTGCTGTTTTTGTGCCTTGGTGTTGCAGTAAGGCTATGTAGATATAACTGGGATAAAATTAAGCAGTATCCATTAAAAACCGCTATTTTGTCGGCGGCGTTGTTCCTTCTTTCAACGGGTGCGGCTACCGACGGATTTCAGATTATTGCGTTGTCGCTTATCCCTGTGGTGGGCGCGGTCGTAATAAGTATGATGCTTAATGAAGGTAAACTGCTTTCAAAAGATAATACGGGCGCATATATTTCAATCGCGGTAACTGTTATCGGCGTTGTTGCGGGAACGTTTATTTTGAACAAGCTCAAAGGCGATGTTATCGCCGGATATGCAGACGCCTTCTCTTATTATTCCGGTTTGGGAGAATGGTCAGAAAACGCACAAAGATTTATGTCGCGGTATGTCTCCCTTTTGGGCGTAAGCGTTCGCGATGAAATGTCGTTAGCCGAGTTTGACTCTGTAATTAATATCATACGTTTGGCTACAGGAATTCTTTTGTTGATACTCCCTGTGGTTGGACTGTTATCATTCGGAAGTAAGGGCGATAAAACCACCCGTATGGCAATAATAGCTCATTTTATTAATTCAGCGGTTATAATGTTTGTATTTGTCTGCGGAGTAGTGTCAACTTCTAACTGGCGGCTTCTCCCAATGGTTGGTACGGCTATCTTTGCCTCTATTGCAACGATAAGATGGATTTCTTTGAATTTTAAGCCAAACTTCAAACGATTTACAACGTTATCTCTGGTTATCATTCTTCTTTGCAGTAGTATATCTGCAACGGAAATGCTTTCTATGGACAAGGATTATGGCAAAGATAACGCCTTTTATCAGTTGGCGGAAGAACTTGAAAAACGCGACCTTACATACGGTTATGCAACCTTCTGGAACGCATCAACGGTAACAATGGCCTCCGATTCCACCGTCAAGGTACGTAATATCAAGATAGAAAATGACGCTATCGTCCAGTATCAGTATCAGTCAATGGATTACTGGTTCCGAGATCAGAAAGGCCAGAAGGAATATTTTGTGGCGCTTAAACATGACGAATATAAAAAAATAGAAAACACAAATTATTGGAAGAATCTTATGTCCGAAAATTACATAGATCAGTTCGACTGCGGCGATTACCGTGTCACCGTCTTTGATTCTAATATTTTTGTGTACGGTTGATATTTTTAAAACGATAAGGGAAAGAAATAACTTATAATCGAAAGCCTCGACATGTATTTTGCGTGTCGAGGCTCCTTTTATTTTATAATCCTAATTTATGTAAGAAATATTGTAGAAAAATGTATTATTTGTATTGATTTGGAGGGTAAAAAGTTATAAACTTAAGATTACGATTGTATAAATATGATGAATGATATCAAAGGGTGACGAATATTGAAAAAATCTTTTATATTTTTGCTAATTATCGTGCTTATAACGCCCGTGCCGGTAATTAATTTGTTTTCAACGCTTGATAAAGATAAGGTGACGAAAAATCCGGTCGATAACGGTGTTGCCTTGCTTGAAGCGTATGACTATTATGATGTAAAAACGATTGAGAAAAAGGTTAACGAAAACGTCAACAAGATAGCAAAAGAGAAGGAAATTAAAAAGGTTTTAGAAGATATAGATAGCGGAAAAACCACGTATAGAAACATTTTTAAAAATACATATATCGCGGGCGATTCTCTTATGAACGGCCTTGAATCTTATAATATATTAAACCCCAATAATTTAACAACCCGCGTCAGCGCAAGTTTATATCACCTTTCTGAAAATTCGAACAAAATTATCCGCGCTAATCCTCGCGTTTTAATATTACATTACGGATTGAATATGCTTGGAACAAATGAGAAACATTTAGAGTTTTTCATTTCATTTTACACTGAGATTTTGGAAAAATTCAAAACCGAAATTTCCGACACAAGAATTATTGTAAGCGGGATTTTCCCCGTTGATACAAGTATTGCAACCGCCTCAAGCTATAAATACATTGATAAATATAACGATGCGCTTATAAAAATGTGTGAGGAGCTTGGCGTTGAGTATTTGGATAGCTCCGAGGTGTTGCTTGCGCATTCGGAATGTTACGGCTATGACGGAATTCATCTTTCAAGAAAGTTTTACAGCGATTATTGGCTTAGATTTGTAGTGGAAAATAAGGGGATTGTAGGATGAAACAGGCGCTTCTTAAATTCGGCGAGATTATCAGTATAGTATGCCTTTTGGTTTTTATAGTATTTGTATCCTCGGGCGAAAAAATAAACAATCAAAGCGCTGAGGAAATAGGACAAAAATCAATTTCGGTCATGGATTCGGAAGGCCTTATAAACCGCGACTCGTTACATATTAAAAAGCAATATGGCATAGATACCGCGTCGGTTAATTCGTTTTTTTATTATTCAAGCGACGATAACATGGATGTGCGAGAGCTGCTTATAATTAAGGTTAACCAAAGCGGAGACGAGGACAACATTATTATCGCCGTTAACTCCAAGCTTTCGGATAAAAAAACGTTGTTTGAGTCCTATGCTCCCGAGCAAAGCGCCCTTTTAAAAAACGCGGTTTTAGTTTATAAAGAGGGGTTTGTGTTTTACTGCGTAGGCAAGGACGCAGATACGGTTTATTCAAAGTTTATTTCCGAATTATAATTTAGGAGTATAATTATGGTATTCAGCAGCTCAGTTTTTTTGTTTGCTTTTTTACCGATTTCTTTTATCCTTTATTTTATACCCATAAGTCGCAAAAAAGGTATCGAAATCGCAAAGAAAAATCTTATACTTTTAATAGTAAGCCTCATATTTTACGCATGGGGCGAGCCGACCTATATAATTTTAATGGTTATAAGCATATTTTTTAACTATGTTGTCGGCATTGATATCGAGCATTTATTTGAAAATGGAAAGAAAAAGCACGCAAAGGTAATTTTCATATTTGCGGTTGCGGTAAACCTTTTCCTGCTTGGCTATTTTAAATATTCGGGCTTTATTATTGATAATATCAATGGGCTTTTCGGTCTTTCTATCGAAAACAGGGAACTTCCTTTGCCCGTGGGTATTTCCTTTTATACCTTCCAAATTTTATCCTACGTTGTCGATGTGTACTTGGGAAAGGTGAGGGCGCAAAAAAGGATTGTTCCCTTTGCCGCGTATATTACAATGTTTCCTCAGCTTATCGCCGGCCCGATTGTACAATATTCGGATATTGAAAAGCAGCTTACCGACCGAGTAATATCAAAGGAAAAGTTTGCCAA
>JAFNUO010000139.1 GCA_017383985.1 Clostridia bacterium
CTTGTAAATAGGCTCTGATTGATTTTACGGAATGCGGATTTTTTATGATAACGCAGTAAGAAGTTTTTACGGTATCGATCCTTGTAATTATAAAGTTGATAATGTAAATACTCACTACTACTGGCGTGAAAACGTAACCGACAATATATATAATCTAAGCATATTAAAAATCTTGACCATTTTCCTGAAGTTGCCTTGCTTGCAATCTTATATACATTTAGCGGAAACTTTAATATTTTTTTTATTATTCTCATGGTTTTTCCTCCAACTGGTTATCTATCAATCGGTTTCGTAATGGCGTTGTATATTTAGTAATTCCAAGTTTTGCTGCTTATAATAAATCTGCTAACCTTATTTGTGTCAATGTCAACGGCAATGTCGATATAATAATCACGCGAATCATAATCGGAATATGTCCAGTTATATCTATAAGTGCCCTTATAATACGAGAATTCATCGGTTACCGCCGCTTCAACGTCTGATTTTTTAGAATCGAAGGAGATTCCGTTGGGGAATTCGACGTCAACGCCTTCGGTGGAATCAATATTGATACCGCTTACGGCGCAGTTTTCGGGCGTAGTTTGATAATCGGCAAAGTTCATTACCGTAAGGAATATCTTTAAGCCGTTACGTTCAACCTGAACAGTTTCCGTGTTGCCGGATTTTACAGAATCGGGTCGTTGGATAATTTTCCAGCCGTTGTCGGTAAAAGCGCTTATGGGCGCAGGCAACTGATAAAGGTCGCCTTGAATTTTAACTGTACCTGCTCCAAAATCGGTGCCAAGCTCGGCTGGCTTTTTGTATTCAGCTAAATATGCCGGTTTTTCGGTGTTAGTTTCTGTGTTATCGCTTTCGGTTGCTACGAAGTTCTCTACAGAAACCGTAGAAAATTTACGGTCTTCTGCCGAACTGTACATCGTAAAACGAATTTCATTATACATAGACTCGTTTACCTGATAGGTAAGCGAAACGTAGCTGTCGTAATCATTTCTTAAATTCGGCGTACCAAAAGCAGCAATAATTTCGTCAACGGTAGATGCTACGGTTATTCCTTTTGCCATTTTAACGTCAACGTTGCTATAAGCGTCCCAAGAAATTCCGCCAACTAAACAATCCTTAAGCGCCTTGGTGTTTCCGCTCATGTTATACGAGGAAACCGTTATTTTCTTACCGTTATTAGACATAGCATAGCTTTCATAGCTGTTACCCGTAATCTTAGTGCTATCGCTATAACCCGAGGAAGAAATAGTCCATCCGGCGTCGGTGAGGTCTTCATATTTGCATGGAAGCTTAAAAACGGTACCTTCTATTTCAAAAGTAAAGTCAAACAAATTGTCGGACATTACAACTTCGGGCTTAGCGTCAGCCGTTTCAGATTCGGTTATCGAAGTTGTAGCTTCCCATGTGTTTTCGTCATCGTCCTTTTTGCTATTACCGATACCAAAAGCAATAACGCCGATTAAGATAGCAATTACAACAAAAATCGCGCTGAGCGTAATGCCGAGTATAATAAATATGGAAAGCTTGCTTGACTTTTTCTTGGCGTTAACAGCCGGCGGATTTGGTTGATAACCGAAATTGGCCGTATTCGCTCCGTAATATGCCGTTGGCATTCCTGCGCCTACGTTGTTTATACGTCCGTTAGCGGCGCCTGGCGTTGCCTGAACGACGGGATTCGCCTGAACAACAGGATTTGCCTGAACAATGGGATTTGCCTGAACAACGGGATTGTATGCCGTGTTGTTGGCGCCGTTGTTTATATTTGAAGCTCCTGTGCCGACGTATACGGTTTTATCAACGGACGAAACAACGGTATTGATGCCCTTAAAGCCGTTAAGTAATTCGTCAATGTTCTGGTATCTGTCCTTTTGTAATACCGCAAGGCCTTTCATCAACGCTGCCTCAATAGTGGGATTAATAATTACGCCAAGAGCGGAGGGCGTTTTTAATTCGTCTTTGAATACGCGTTGGGTGGAATCGTCGGGGGTGATTCCGGTAATGCATTTATACATAGTTGCGCAAATGGCATATATGTCGGTCCACGGACCTTGGTTGCCCTTGCTTCTGTATTGTTCTTCCGGAGCATATCCGGGCTTAAGCATAACGGAAAGGCTCTTGTTTGCGTTTGCGGATACGTTACGCGCCGCTCCGAAATCTAAAAGCTTAACGTGACCGTCAACAAGCATAATGTTATCGGGGCTAATATCGCGGTGAATAAGCCCTTGTGTGTGTACTTTTTTAAGGGACTCCATAACAGGCATTAAAAGCTCGATGGTTTGCTCAGGGGTTAAGGTGCCTCTTTTTGTTAAATGGTCTTTAAGAGTTTGGCCGTCGAGATATTCCATAACGATATAAGCCGTGTTGTTTTCTTCAAAAAAGTCACGAACGTCAACGATACCCGATGAACCGGAGAACTTTGCCAATACCTGAGCTTCTCTTAAAAAGCGCTCTCTACCCGTGTCAAAAAACTCTTTTTTATCCTCGGAGGTGCTGCTGTTAACAGCTGAAGAAACGGTGTGGCTGCGGTTAGCATATCCGTTAGGATAGTATTCCTTTATGGCAACCTTCATATCAAGCTTGGTATCTCTGCCTATATAAGTAATACCAAAGCCGCCTTCGCCAAGAGCGGCGCCAACCATAAATTTATTATTAAGAATTGTTCCCGGTGTCAAGTGATGAGAGGGGATTTCTGCGTTAACCGAAAAGCCGCAATAAGGACAGTACCCGTTTGTTTCCTGAATAGGATTCATGCACTTGTTACAATACCTCATAATTTATTGTCCCCGTTTCATAATAGTTATTGCTGTGTTATTATCGTTATTGAGAGGAACGTTTTTATCCAAAATTTCTCTCATTTTATTTAACCAAACGTCAGGATTATTAGAGACCGATAAGGTTTTTTGCATATCTTCCTCGTATACATATTCCCAAAATCCGTCTGTGCATAAAAGCGCCGCATCAACTTGACCGCAGGGAAGGGAAAAAATGTCAACCTTTACGTTTTCATCAACGCCGAGAGCTCTTGTTAAAATATTTCTATCTTCATGATTTCTAATTTGGTCGGTTGTAATTTCGCCAAGTGAAACCGCCATTTGCGAAACGCTGTGGTCAACGCTTTGATAAATTATCGAATTTTCTTTAAAAGCATAGGCCCTTGAATCGCCAACGTGAGCAAAAACGATTTGGTCGCTTGTAACGTACGCCAAAACAATAGTGGTTTTCATTTTTAAGCCCGTGTTTATTTGCTCTTGTATAATTTTTGCGTTTGCGGACTTAATGGCGCTAACCGGGTCGAAAGAATAGGGAGCCGCGTCAAAAAAATGTTTAATTTCATTAACTGCGATTTTGGACGCTAATTCTCCGCTATCGTGGCCGCCTAATCCGTCTGCGACTACGTAAAGAAACGCCTTGTCTTTTTGGGAAGTAATAAAAGCGTCTTCGTTATTTTTTCTTCCGCCTAAATCGGTATACGAATCGTGAATATATGGCATACTGTGTTACTCCTTTTCTTGGAGAAGGATGAATTTTTTATTCATTAACGAGCTATTAAAAATAAATTATGGAATTTGTTTAATGGTTCACTATAATTAATTGTAAATATACATGGTTAATTATACTATTTGACTTAATAATTGTCAATGAAACACAAGAAAGACGCAGCAAAAACTAAATATACAAAAAACGAAAAAATCTCGCAGAAAATAACCCCTGCGAGATTTTTATTTGTTTTAAGTTTTTTTCGGCTAATCTTTTAAATGCTTTCCGTCACCGATTATTTATTATCGGCTCTTGTAACAAGCACAAAGTCGTCGAATTCGAGGTTAACTTCCTGTCCTTCGCTATACACAAAGGCGAGTTCCATAATCGAATCTACCGATTTTTCCGTCCATCCCCATGTAGGAAGAATGTAGGTAACTCTCATGGTAGAATTTCCGTCGATATAGGCAACCTGGGGAACAAGTGTTTCGGTTACATAAGCGATTTTTGCTTTCATCTGCGGAAGCAAGGCGGTTTTATCGTCGGTGTTTTTAATGGTAATATGAATTGCACGCATACCGTTTTTAAGTTTGGCTTTGGTATCAAGTATATCTACCGGAATCGAGAGGGAATTATGCGAATTATTAAAGTGAACGGCAAGCGCACCGCTTTCTGTCTTATCTACAAGGGTGTGGTTGTTTACGGTGGGATTAGCGTCCGAAATCGCCGTTATGTCCTTTTTACTGAACTCGCTCTTTATGGTGGTGAATTGGCTCTCTTCGCCGAATTTTTTTTCGCCAAGCGAAGTTGCGATAAATCTTGCTACGTCAACGTTTTCGTTTATGCCGAGAAGGGCTTCTGTACCCATACCAAAGGCGTAAACGGGAACCGGCTTATAGGTGTGGTTGCCGGTGGTGTAGTAGGCGCCGCTGAAATTTTCGGAGTTAGCGTCGACGGGGATTTCAAGTCCGCCTGTCTCGTGGTCGGCGGTGATAACAAGAACTGTGTCGGGGTTAAGTGCAACAAATCGCATAGCAACCGCAACCGCACAGTCAAAATCGTACATTTCCTTTGTTTGGCTTTCAAAATCGTTATTGTGAGCCTTTTTGTCAATTTGTGAACCCTCAACCATGAGGAAAAATCCGTTTTCGTCGTCGTCAAGAAGGTCGAGCGCAAGGTCAGTCATTTGAGCAATCGAGGGGGTATTTTCGTCGTGGGTATCAAGATTTTCCTCGGCGAAAAGTCCAACAAGGGGAAGATTTGCCTTGGTTGCTTCGTCCCAATTTTCGGCGTATGTAACCGATGCGTTTTTTGCGGTGGCGAGTGCGTCCATGTTCGCGTCAGCGTCATAATATTTTTTGCCGCCGCCGAGTGCAATGTCGAGGGTGCCGTTGGTGAGCTTTTCAAGCTGTTGAGCGGCAATTTCTTCCTGAGAATAGCGGTCGGCAACATGCGCGGTGAAGGCGGCGGGGGTAGCGTCGGTGATATTTGATGTTACTACAACGCCTGTACTTTTGCCTTTTTCGGCGGCAATTTCGAGGAGCGTTTTGTACGCCGCCGTATCGTCGTGATTCATGGCAACGGTTTGGTTTGAGGTTTTAAATCCTGTTGCAAGAGCGGTACCGCCGGCGGCGGAATCGGTTACCTGATTGTCGGCCGAATAGGTGGTCTGGGAACTTTGAATGGGAAGATGATTTATGGCGAGCTTGTTTTGATAAAGGCTATCTTCATGCTTTGCTCTCGTAATTTCGACAATGTTAAAGCCCATACCGTCGCCAATCATATAAATATAGTTTTTAGGCTTGACGTATTCGGCGTTGTTAATTGCGATAATCAAATCCTCCGAAACCTCGTGTGAGCCGTCAAGCTTAAATTCGGTTTTGTTAAGAGCTTCAACCGCTTTTTTATAAAGGTTTGCGTCGGTTACACGCGAAAAGCCATCGGCTGTGTTTTGCGAGCCTGAGCAGGAAGCAAAGACCGACAAAATAAGCATTAAAGCCAGTAATAAAGCAGTAATTTTTTTCATATTTACCCTCCGTTACACTAAATTGATTAAAATAATAAACTTTATCAACAATATAGCATTATTTTGTCGGTTGTTCAAGCGATTTTTTTAAAACTTTTTATAAATAAGGCGGGTTGTGCAATCGCACAACCCGCATTATTTAATACATTATTTGCGCAAAAATTTATATAGCGCTCATAACCTTGCCTAACTCTTTATCAATCAAGGGGCTTCATCGTGGGGACCGAACTGACCTCGCTGATGGTATCTGCGGCAATATTGGTCAATCATTGTATATATGATTCTTTTTATTATTGAGAATCTTTAAGATTTTTTCCCCTTTAGGCTTGCCGTCTGTTATTTGCATAACCATTGGACTTGGCGCACTGTTAGCTTCGACAATATCTGCGCCTTTTTCCGTTACAGCAACATCCCAACCAACTATTTTATTTTCATCAAGTCTGGAATGTGCTTTCTTAACAAGTGTAATAACGTCTAACCAATTAGGTATATTAAAGCCAATAAATTGGGTTTGTGTAACAGGATGATGAGTATATCTATTATTTTTTTTATCAAAACCAAAAGTTGAAACTATTCCGGATTCAACATCTACCTCAGCGACAATACCGCCACCGTATAGATTGTCTGTAAATGAATTAACAGTTGAGCCCGCTTTTAAGGTTGCGGAAATAATTTCTATATTATGTTCATCGTGACGCATCGAAACAATCCGCAAAGTATTTACCGAAGATGGATTCAGGCTATTCATTGACTTATGCTGATGGATATACTCTTCACACAACATATCCTTTTTTATATCACGAAAAAACTCAAGCACCTGTTCGTCGCTTTCATATTCTAACTTTTCAACACCAACACCACAAGAGCCTCGGTCCGGCTTAATTACGACTACATTGTGCTTTTTGACAAAATCCAAAAACGCGGCTTCACCGCACGCAGGAACTAAAATAATCTCACGCTGAACTAAGTCGTGAATTTTTTCAATTAATTTAGACTTAAATCGCGTGAAAGTAATATTGTTAATACGCCTGTAAATGTGTACTTGATGATACTTCAGCAAGAAATTCTTACGAAAACAGTTCTTATAATCATAGAAATGATAACTCAGATATTCATTAGCACTGGTGTGAAATCTAAGCTTACAATAAATGATATCAAAAAAAAGAAAAAATCGTGGGCCCTTAGATTTATCAATTTGGGCGACAGTGTTTTTTAAAGTGCTCAAATTGTTTTTAATTTGTTTAAAAAAACGCACAATTTACCTCCAATAAACCATCAATCAATCGGCGTGATTGCGGGTGGTATAAAATGATTAAAAAACAGAGCATAAGCATCTTACGTTAATGCCCTATATTTTATTTTAGTAAATCGGGGAATTCGTAGGTTTCTAAAAGAATGTTATCTTTATTATAAACAGTAATGGTTGCACCAACCGAACAATTATAATTCATATATTGATAAAAGGTTGTCTGAAGGCCCGACATGGCTATATAAACACCAAAGTCATCGTCAAAATCTTCTAAAGAATTATATTTAGTGTAAATTTTTATGTTGTTATAGCCTGCATCGGCATCAATTTCAGAAAACCAAATGTTGTTTTTGTATTTATAAACAACGGCGTTTACACTGCTCTGTGATTTTAATAAAAAACCGTGATAATCGTTATATCCTATTTTATAAGTAGCCGAACCGTCGGCGTTTTTTGTAACGCTTGTAAATTTATACGTATTAGCCTCTTTTTCGGTTAATTGATAATTATAATCAGGTTCCATTTTTAATAAAAACCATTTTGGTATTGTTATACTTACTATGCCATCGCTATCAACTTTAACATTGTTATCGCTATCGGTAGCTTGTTTATACGAATTTTTACCGGTAACATTTGTATTTGAAGTAGTAACAGAAGTGTTATTTTTTGAAGAATTGCTTGATGTTTTTTCGGTGCTGGATGTGTACGGATTACTTGTAGATGCTTCTTCTTTATGGTTGTTTTCATTTTCTGATGTTGTGCTTGCCGAATTTGTGAGTATTGATGATTCAGATGATACGGTTTCGTTATTTGCAATTTGCGAGGAGACCCTTTCATTGCCGTTGCATGAAACGATAATGGGCACAATGCAGAGCACCATTAAACCATATAAAATCTTTTTCATTTTTATTTCTCCTAAAAACAATAAATGCGGCAGGTCACATTATAACACTATTCACAAAAAATGTAAAGTGCAATTGAAACAAAACACCCATGACCGAAGTCATAGGTGTTTACTTTTAATCAAGTGGCTTCATCGTGGGGAGTATGCAAGGGTTATAAAATGAAAATCAAAATATCTTACCTCATCTTGCTTTTTCGTGATTTTTCCTACTCGTTTTGATTACTGCATTTTTACTCTCAAGAAATTATCTTACCTCAAATTGCCTTTTCAAGACATATCATACCTCTGAAATGGTCTAAAAAATGGTCTATTATATAAAATTCTTACCTTTTAACAAAGAACTCTTCCCCCAAATTTTTTATCATAATCTTCTTTAGACTGGCACAAATCGGCAAACTTGCAATCATAACGACTGTGTCTGCTACAAATGCATAGAAATTTTTTAAAACCCTTATCCATATCGGTTGAGCATACAAAAGGGATTCCACTATAGATTTAATTCCAAGTATTGCTATGGCAACTGAAAGAACAATAATAAAGCTTATTAACATATATCTAAGCCATTGTTTATTTATTCGTTTTGTTGTTTTACAAGTGATTCCAACCAATAATGCAATCACTAAATTACCCGTTGCCCATCCTGGCATACCTCGCAAACCACTTGTTAATAAGCAATAAAAAACAACGCCAAGACCACCAACAGCCATACCACTAAGCGGTCCAAAATAATAACAGAACACTGTCATTACAACATATCCCAAACAAAGATAGTAATTTTCAAATACTGGAACCTGCAAGCAAAGAGATAGAACAACAAATAGCGAAATTCCAATTGCAGTGATACAGATTTTTTTGGTGGATTGGTTCATTTTGCTCGCCTCTCTCTACTTAGATATTGGCTAACGATGCATTTTTAAACGAATCATCATCGGTAACTTCTTTAATAACTTTGATTTGCTTAGGAAATACAATCTCAGCATTTTCGTCGCTAAGTTCGATTTCTGCAATGGCCTTATCTGACCAGAACGGATATATATCAATCTCAAAATACTGATTCTCATATGTAAGGCAGTATCTTGTCTTGCGAATCTGTCTCTTAGTTGTATCGGCCTCCATCAAGAGCTTCAAGTATTCTGCTTGCGATAGGCGTCTCTCAATTTCAACGCGTTTCACATCAGATACTTTTCTCTTGATAGTTTGAAAATAGATATAGTTTCCATCTACACCGCGCTGACGAACGCGAACTTCCTCGCCGGCGGCACTGTTAAGATATGTCTGTATAATCTCTATGCGTTGGCAGGAAGGATTGCTCTCAAGCCATTTGATATCCGGATATTCAATCAGATATTTACGTTCAATTTCATACGGTTCGGGTTCTCCTAAGAAAGATGCAATCTCTGCAACCAGTTTTTTCATCTTATCTTCAAAGGTGGAGGTGTTATCAATTACGCGTAGATGAGGATGACCGGTCCAAGCCGAAATTAGTTTGTCATCAAGTGCAGCTGCTTCCTCAACGGTTTCTGTTCTGGCCGCGTTGTTTGCTGTCGTATAAAACTCTTCAGCACCTTTCGCCGCAGTAACCAGATGGAACACTGCATCATAGTTGTCACGAAGCTCTACTTCATTGGAGCCGATAAACTGTATTGCTTCTGCGAATTCAATGTCATCCATATATGCCTTGTTATCAAGAGTTCCACGATCACAAACGATAAGAACTTTATCAACCGCCATAGTACGAGCTGCCTGCTCAAAGATATTTTCCTTTTCAATCTGCAGCTTTAACTGACATTTTTGATACTCTGCATTCGTCCCGCACGTCCACGGTGCAACGCCGCCTGTAATAAGCTCAGTAGCAGTCTCAGGTACAAACAGAACAGTATATCCCATCTGTGTAAATGCGTTTTGTACCCAGCTCATAGCGGTGGACTTGCCTGCGCAAGGGCCGCCGGTTATGACAATCTTTGAAATTTCCATCTTTCTTTCCTCATCTCTCATTGACAGGAGCTTGTTAATATCAATTTTGAAAAGCGCTGCCAGTTTTCTGATTACATTAGTTG
Organism: Clostridia bacterium; assembly: GCA_017383985.1. Lineage (GTDB taxonomy): Bacteria > Bacillota > Clostridia > Oscillospirales > Acutalibacteraceae > UMGS1976. Next base: position 9,714 of record JAFNUO010000139.1, read on the forward strand.
TTGGTTTCGACTTTCCTGTTTCCCATTTTGAAACAGCCTTGTTGGTCACGCCAACCATTTCAGCCAACTCAGTCTGAGAAAGATTAAGCTGCGTTCTCAACTCCAGGATCTTATTCCCAAAAGAGTAATCGTTCATGAGTTATCACCCTCTTTCTTACAATCTTATTATAAGTCGAAAGACACTGCAGGACAAGTCCCGCAGTGTCGAATATCGGTAGAACATTATTGATATACTCTTGAACAGAAATCTACTTCAAAAACTTTTAATGAAAACCTATAGGTTTACGACAACGGTTTGTCGTAAGGTTCAAGAAGGGTTCAAAAATTCATTTGTCGTAAATTTGTCGTAAACCCTCTGACGTGTTTCATTTTTGGATTAACAAAACGCCGCAAACGCTGTCAAAACCTGATTTTTGTAGTTTTTTACTCTGCGAGGGGCTTCATCGTGGGGATGCTCTTTGAGTCTCTCATAGCCTCTCATGGTAGGGCATCAGTTCTCATAACCTTTGCTTATTTCATCAGATTTTGAGACTTCGCATATAGCCGCACCCATTCTCACTCCTGGGACAAAAATTCTCGGAAGTTTGGGGTACTTCTGGGGTAAATTCACTTTTTCCTCAACCAATGAAACCAACTAACTTTGATGTAGAGATTATAACACAAAAACTACTGATTTGCAACCAAAAATCAAAAGAAAAAGGGACTGCCATCAAAGACAGTCCCACCATTCATATTTATGCCGTTTTCTTTTCTGTTAGCATCTTGATGACCGTTTCGTATGCTCCTTCGATGTGGCAATGCCTACAACTAAGGTGATATCCGTGGTAGCAACATAAATTACAAGACTTTTCAAGGTTCTTTGTTGCCTGATAAACGGTCACAGATTCGTATTGTTTTTGGATTGCAATATCCATAAATCTGCTCATAACAAATACTTCCTTTCTCCAAGATTTAGAAAGAAATAATTTGTTGAGATAAGCGATAATCATTTATTGTGTTGACGAAATTCAATTATTTCTTGTTTTACGGATTTACTTGACCAAGATAAATGTTATTCTTGACCTTCTCCAATGCTTTTCGTTTCAGTTTCTCGGAAACATCGGTGTAAATTTCAATGGTAGTTTTAACATCCTTATGCCCCATAAGGTTTTGAATGACTGCCAAAGGAATCATATTATCATTGTTGATAGATTCTTCCATCAAGCGGGTGCAGAAGGAATGTCGCAACTGGTGGGTTGTCATATGCGGTATCAATACAGCATCACGGGATTCCAATTCGGCATTTTCCTTTTCCATCTCATTATAATCACGAATAATGCGAGCGATTCCATCATTGACACTGGACAACGACAGCACAGTACCGTAACGGTTTGTGAACACCCAATCACTATAACCATCAATGACCGTGTTTGCAGTGCCGTGTTGCTCCTGATATGCCTTTTCAGCCAATAATGCTTCACGAACTTCTTTCATCATAGGAATGGTTCTGATGCCCGCCTTGGTCTTTGGGGCAGGATGAACACGATAACCACAAGTCCCATCCTCCCACTGGCGATAAATCAGTGTATGAGTGATGTAGATGCAGTCGTTCTTGAAATCGCAATTTTTCCATACGAGTCCAGTGCATTCACCGATTCTCATTCCTGTTCCGAGCAAAACGGTCAGGATATTTTTCCATCTGGAATAATCGCTGTTACTTCTCATAAAGTCCACAAATGCCATCTGCTGTTCCACAGTGAAGGCATATTTTGTCGTAACCTTTTTAGGTTGCCACTCCTTCATCTGACGAATCTCTTTCATAGCAGGTATGCAAGGGTTTTTACGAATTAGATTGTCAAAGACCGCCTTCTCAAATACGGGGTTGAGAATCGTATGTACAACCTCCATAGAATTTGGTTTCAACCCGTGCTTGGTAATAAGTTCATTGTAGAATCTCTTCATATCAGAATAATTGATATTACCAATCTGCCGTTTGCCGAACCCTTTACGAACATATTTATTATAATTGTAAATATATCCTGTTCGAGTCGAATCTGACAAATTCAACTTACCCTTAATGTGCAAGTCAAACCTCTCATTTAAGGTTGCTTTTTGGGAATGTAACGGGGTAATACCATCGTTCAAATCCTGCTGAATTTCCCGTTCCATATCCCGCAATGCTTCACAATACCGTTTTCCTTTGGGAACGGGGTCAGAATGAGACAATCTCCAACTATAGATGCTTTTGCGAATTCCGTTAGCATCATAATAACGATACTCATACAAACCATTCTTTTTCTGTCGTTCGCCATCTTGTAAGGGTCTACCTCCATTATCTCTTCTGGATGCAGGTGTTCTCATACCAAAATCCTCCTAAATCTAAATTTCTGCCTGCGAATGATTTCCCAAGACATCCGCAGGATTTTGTGTTGCCACTCCGCAAGTCCACAGAGGACACGGTGGTCATTTTCCCGCAGTCACACTTGCACCGCCAAAGTGCCTTGCGGTGCTGTGATGTTCCCACTCTCTTTTTGACAGTCAATCTGCCAAACCGTTGACCTTTCAGGTCAATCGCATGGGAAACTCTTTTTAGGCAGCCACAGGACTTTTTATGCCCGTGCCTTAAATCGCTGGAAGTGGCGAATGTGGTGTTACCACATTCGCACAAGCACTCCCACACAACAGAATCCTTATAATTCCTGCCGTGCTCCTTGATGACTGTCAGGCGGTTAAACTTCATACCGGTTAAGTCATATTTCAAGGTATTCACCCCTTTCTCAATAGTGGATTGCACTCTCTTTGAGGATGTACTGCTCAAAGAGGGGTCTCTTAATAAGGGTCTTCGTTCCAATGTGGAGCAAATAGTCCGCATTAGGATGGAGACCAATGAGTCTTCGCAGTGTGTGCTCTCCGATGCCGAAGATACCGCAAGCCTCCTCAATGGTAAGATTAAATTTGTTTTCAGGTGCAATTTTAGGAATTGCCATACCCATAGTACACATAAACTAATTCTCCTTTCAAAATTAAGTAATATTATCGAAAATCTTATTGTCAATTTCTTGCCCTTTCCGTATCAGCTCAGTAGGTTGGCTGTCGTGAGACTTATGCGATGCACGACCTCGCAGGTTGAGCGTTCTCCATATTAAGTTTTCAAGGTACTTGACATTCTACCGCCTTTTTGCTATACTGTTGGCAAGGTTTATTTTTATGGGCAGGCTCAGGGATTCGCCCTTTACCTATACCCATAGCAAGCGATATTTTTAGGTGGTTCGTATTCCACCTTTACCCTTATTATACACATAAACCTCTTCATTGTCAAGCCTATGAAGAAAATTTTTTTACTGAGAGGTACGTTTATGCCAAAAATTGCAGGATATGGTGTTTGCATCAGAAACACCCCTATTAAAGTCGAAAACACAGTTGTATATCAGGAACTTACTAACATTGGTTTTGACTTGGATGAAATATCTATTGATATTGTCCGTGCCGACACTACAGCTCGCCCTCAACTGGAAAAATTGATTAAGGAACTGGATGTAGGCGACCAAATACATATGTACTCTATTGATGCATTTTTGTTAGGCGATTGCAGAAGGGCAACATTATATTATTCTGATATCCTCCAAAAAGGTATCGACCTTATAATTTATGATTTTGATGGAGCAATTGCAAAATTATCACCGTTCTCTACTCTTCGCTTTGGCGACCAACGAGCAGGTGAAAAGTTTCTTGCCAAATCTCTAAAATCGATTGATGAACTAATATACGATTTTGGAGAATATTTTGTCGATGCCACTCCTTCTAAGAACTCTGGTGGGTTACGAACGGAAGCGAGAGTAAATATAAGCGCTGCATTCAAGGAAATATATTTTGCCTATGAGTCATATCAAATAAAGCAAGAGAGGACATTAGAACTCTTAAAAGATTATTGTGGAATTGGCAGTAAAGTTACATTTTGGTTGATGGCAAAAGACTACGAGGCTTCTCTTCATTATAGCGATGACCTTTCCAACCAACCGTTTGAGATTTTTGACCTGCCAAAGCGGTGTGGAAAACTTCCGGAAGAATATCACCAAATCACAAAACTCGCAGATTCCTACATTGGGACTATTTCCAGTGAACAAGAACGAGTTGAACTTGCAATGAGAACTCTAAATATGGTTGGTGGGTATAACGTGTATCGCCGTTGGCAATTGGTCGCTGAGAAAACTCCCAAGCCCCGAAAGCATATTAAAATAGACTTCGACATTGGTGACTTTGAGAAAAAATATACAAAGATATAACAAAAGAGTGGGATTAGTCCCACTCTTTTATCTTTCAACCTCTTTAATCACTTTTTTATCGTTTTGTATTTCAGGCCTTCTCCACAACACCTCTTTAATTAATTCGTGAGTAGCAATACTTGTGGCCTCCAATCTGTTTAGTGTAGTTTCAATCTTATCAAGGTCTTTATTCATAAGATTTTTCTTTACACTATGTTGTTGATTGCTAAATATTCTTCTAACACTCTCTATATCATCGTACAACACCTGTAATTCGTTTAATTGCTTTTCTATGTGCTTCTTTCTACTTAATAGGAAAAGTCCGTTCAAAAGTGAACTGAGGGCATATAATAAACCATTTGCAAGATTGCCCCAAAAATCCAAATCCTTTCTTAATTGTTTTTCCGCTGTAACATCACCTTTTTTCAATTCCCACATACTATCTTTAATTCTGTTTCTGATAGGTGTTAATTGATTCCAAGTTGAACGGGTTAAATCCTGATACTGTTTCCATTGCTCATCTAATATCTGTTTCTGTTCTGCTACAATCAAATCAGAATCCTTATTAATAATATCTCTATTCTTTTTTAGTTGTTCAGATAGTGCTTTTAATTCTTTGATTTCTTTATTTCCGCCCTGTGCCTTTGTAATGCCTGTATGAACCGATGTTTTAAACCCTAACCATTCTTCTATGTGACTATCTAATCTATTATGAAACTGTCTTAAATAGGTTCTGTTAATACATTTATCCGTATTGAATATATACATTTCTTTATCAGGTCTACTTTTATATTTCTTAATCTTTTTATGTATGGGAGCAAATTTGATATGGATATGAGGTTTAAATTTAAAATTCTCATTCTCTAACGATTCATCTTTATGAACCCAAGCTGAAACAATGCTTTTATATCCAAAATCATTTTCTATTAATTCTACCGCTGCTTTAAAAAATTGTTTTTCTAATTCTTCATTTTGGGGAAAGTCTTCTGGCAATGTCAAGCATAAAGACACTAAAAAATTTGTATCATCTCTAATTGTTCCACCTGTATCTTTTACCATCTGTATCAATTCTTTCAGATATTCTTTTGGATTCTCAACATCACATAAATTATAGTTTAATTTACTTCTTTCTTCATCTATGTTTTTCTTCCCATTTGTATTTTCTCTTGTATCATGCTCTATCATATGAAAAGCATTGATACCTTTAAATTTTTCAAAATGTGCCATATATAAATCCCTCCTTTACTTTTCTGATATAAATATGTTTAAAAGGTTATTTTTACAAAGAAAAATGACGTAGCAAGGTAGGCAATTTTTTTGCTGCCGCAAAAATTCCCCCTTGGTCTGCCGACATCCAAAAAGGTGTATACACTTTTATCGTGTGGATGCTTCGCCCGTGTGGATAAAGAAACATAAGAAAACACAACAAAATTGAATCAACAGCCAAAAACACCGCCTTTTTTACTCAAAAGCGGTGTTTTTCATTTTTCCTCATATCTTTTTTATGCTGATAATAGTATCAACAAGGTGATACTGTTTAAGATATCACTTTACTGATATTAAAAATATCGCCTAAGTGATATTAAAATGCAACAATTTTAAAACAACAGATATTTTACTGCAAAAAGACACAAAAAAAGATATGCAGGTTTTTTCTGCATATCTTTTTTAGAACTTAGAACTTCTCTTCGTTAAAGAATTTTGTAATGGTAAATACTGCAGGTACAAATGCTAAAACCGCAAGGGAAAATGTGAGTCCGGCGCCAACACCAAAGATAGCAGCACACAAATCTGCAATACCATAATAAGGAATAAATCCTCTAACAATTTTGAAACCGATTGCTACCGATTTCCATATGAATTTTAGTATTTTCAAAGGAGATACTGTAAGTGCAGAAATCCATCCAATAATTGCTAACACCATAGTTGTATTATCTAAAAAACTTCCTGCCGTAGGATTAAATATCATAGATAAAGCAAAACCAATGGTAGTTAAAATGGGTAAAAAATACCTTGCTATGAGAATATATTCCCAGATAGTAATTTTACCATCAGCCATAATTTTGTCTTTTGCAGATGGATTTGTTACAGGTGCAGATTCTACTATGGTTTCATTTTTTAGTTCAGTGTTCATTGTTTTTATACCTCCAAATTATGTTTTAAGATACTTTTATTATCCTTACATTTATAGGAGAACAGAGAAAACCATTTGGTTTTATTTTTTGAATATTTTTTTATTCTCACTCTAAGTAATAAATTTAAAACATTATATTCCACTAAAACTCTTATTGTTTTTCAACGGCAAAAGAAATTGAATCAATAAGCGATTCATCATCCAAGCCGCAGCGGAAAAAGACAGCATATTCTTCAGAAATAGAACCAAAATAATAGTGCGACTGTCTGTGTTCAAAAACTTTGTAAGTAATGCCGGATTTTGAGACATAATCTTTTACATGAGTTATTTCTACTCGAAGTTCACCGGTGTTAAAAATTTCATAGATGTCATTTCTAATAAATCCAAAATCAATATCCTGTGTACTGTCAAAACGAAGATTAATACCTTGATAATCAAGTTTAGCGACTTTTTCCAAGGGCAATGTAAAGTTCAAAACCATAATTTCATCATATTTACTTGTGGGGCCAGGGTATGAGAAATGACCCGAGGGGAAAAGCATGAATTTTTTATCAAAACTATGATTAACTACAATATTGTTACCATCAGAATCAATAGAGCAAACAATTTTGTTTTGATTTTCTTCCGATTCGTTATTATCGTTATTGTTTTCAGATGAATCATTTGTGTTTGATGCGTCAGTATCTGTAATGGTTGTTCCTGAATTGCTACTATCATCAGTGGCAACGGTGTTAGCGCCACAGGCACACAAGGCAAACACCATAATCAAACATATAATCGTACATAATAATTTTTTCATTGTTATAATCTCCTTGAATTTTTTAACTACCGTTCTTGCAACACAGGATTTGTATGTCATAGCACTTTCGTCATTCAAACGGATAGCAGTTAAAATCTTTTATTTGTAGCACGGTCTGAGAGCATAAATGTTCTCAGACCGTGCTTCTAATATATGGGTTATGAAAACTCAAGCATCCACACGGTAGAGGCAGCCGTCATCCAAAAGTACGACTGCTCTGCTTCCGAGGTCATAGTTCAAAATTGCAAGGATGTGACCTGCTCGACCCAGTTCAGACAGACCTTCGTGGCAGGTAAGTGCCAACACCGTGGCATTGGCAGTTGTAGCCTTGATGTTCTCTTCATCCAGAACATATACACTACCGTCGTTAAACTCCACGAACAAGTGCTCCTCAAAATGCACCTGTTTCAAATCGGCAGTCGTAAATCCTTCGGGCAAGTTGATTTTCAGTTCATATTCCTCGCTTGCGTTGTCATACATAAAGTACAGATTAGCATTGTCTCCTGTCTTAGAGTAGATGGGAGATACAGGAATATTACGGTCTCCGTCGAACGAAATACAATCGTATACTTGGTCGATATTTTCCAAACGGTCGGTAAGGAAGAGGAACGTCACGTATTCATCATTGTAGTCATCGCTACCGATAGAATGGTCAGAGGAATAGTAGCAGTTTCCATCCTCCAACCACAAGATGATAGAGTGCCCGTCAAACAGATATTTTGTAATTTTCTGCTCGCTTATTTCGTCTGTATCTGTCCAAAAGTAAAGGCGTTTGTTTTGGGCACTTTTCTGAGCAGAACCATCATCATACACATCATACATGCTTAGATACAGATAACCATCCTTTAAGTTGTAGAAATAATAATCGTTCTTATCGGTATAATAATAAGCAACCAAGGTATCATCGTTAGGGACATCAAAAGCAACAGGTCCATTTACCGTATGCACATAGAAATTTCCATCGGCAGCCCAGTATGCCATTCTTTCGCCAACATTGAAAAATTTTACAGGTTCAGATGCAAGTTCCAATTCGTTACCCCAACCGTCACAGTATTTGCCGTTGGTCTTCATATGGTTGAATTTGGTCAAGGACTTTTCGATTCCTGAAACAAGCACTTTGGTCTGATAATGATAAATAGCAGAAATACCTTTGTCCATGTTTTCATAGAGGGGGGGAACAGTACCGTTGTTACCCTCTGTACCGGAAACGGAATTGTTTCCGTCGGTTGTGGGTGTGTTGTCATCAGCGCCACAAGCACACAAAGCAAAGACCATAATCAGACTCATTACCATACATAATAATTTTTTCATTGTTCTAATCTCCTTAAATTTTCTTAACTTTTACGATGGGCAAATCGGAACCGATTACCTCTTTAAACAATTCCAACTGCTCTAAAAGTTTCTTTTCTGCGGATTTTTGATAGCCAAACATAAATCCTGCACCCACAGAAGCGGTTCTTGTAACACAGGGTTTGTATGTCATAACGCTTTCATCATTCAAACGGATAGCAAAGGAATAAACCTTGTGGAACAAACCGTCAAATGAACCTGCATTGTTTTTAGCGTATTCAATTTTGGTTATATCGTTTTTATCGAAGAAGTGACAATCTGTTTCTGCAGCCTCAGTAAAACTCTTGACCATATCTTTTGCGGTGATGTCCAAATTTCCGAGTCCCTTTCCATATTCGCGAACGGAAAAACGTCCTTTATCATCATAAATAAAGAAGGCATCTATGTGTTCCATTTCCGCATTGGATATTTTTGAATACTGCTTTTCTTTTTCCTCGATATAAGTAGCGAATGCTTGAGCAATATCTTTTTCAGTAAGTTTTGATTTTTTTGCCTTTTTCATATTGTCAAGTTTGATTAAGAATCTATCCTTGTTATCATTAACCTTATTCTTATACTTTTTGTAGCATTTGGGACAGCAGGTGATGGTTTTAACTGTACCTACAAAGAGAGAGCAATCGTCACCGCTGAAAAATCCTTTCGTAACTTCTTCTCCACAAAAAGAGCAGTTTACTATTTTTGCCATAATTTTTTCCTCCAAGTTATGATTTTTATTTTAATTATTTTTCTGAATCAATAGATTTTTTATGGTTTCCCACATTTGCTTTGCCTTTTTCAATGAGAGAGTGTTTTTTTCAGAATCCCATAAAAAAACATAGTATAAATTGTTATGTTCTCTCATACTTTTGTTCCTCCTTACACTTATAGGAGAAACGAGAAAGGCAATCGGTTTTATTTTTTTCAAAAAATTTTCAAAATTTTTTATTTTCCTTTCAAAACGGCATCATAGGGACCCAAATAAAACTGGATTGTCTGTTCTTTTTCGTCGTATTTCAATGTTAGTTCTGTAATGCCGGAACCTTCACCAAGCCACGGTTCAACTTCTTCACTTAAACGAATATCATAGAATACCGATTCAGGAAACAATGCATCGTCCATCCTTCCGGCACCTTCAAAGGTTCTGGAATAACTCGAACCATCTGCAACTCTGACCGTTAAAACGCCTGTGATATGATATTCATCCGACATTTCTGTATACAATTCAAACTCATTTTCATCAGAAAGGTTTAGTCCCACGTTGATTGCACCTTTACCTATCCAAGTGCTTGCAACACATTCTTCTGATTCATAAACCTCATAATCGGAGTTGTTCGATGTATTAACGTGATTCACAACCGCAACAGTACCACTGATAGTAATCGCTGCCGCTGCAATTCCTGCAACAATCTTTTGCCAAAGAGTCCAAATAAATTTAGTTCCGCTCTTAACCAAGGATGATACGGACAATGTTGTTCCCGTTGTTGCGGAAACCCCTGTTGCAACAGTTTGTGCCGTTGTCGCTGACATAGCGCTTGAACCAAAATCCGATGCAAACAGCCACAACAGAAGAGGGAGCACACCTGCACAGCGAAGTTTGACATTGTGTTTCTTCTCATAGGATTCTACGGATGCTTTGATTGCTTTTCTTGCATAATTCAGTCTGCTCTTGACCGTTCCTTCCGTTACACACTGAATCTCTGCAATCTCCTTGATTGACAGTTCATCGTAATAATATAAGATGACGGCAGTGCGCTGTTCCTCTGGCAGACTATCCACCATTTCAAGAATCGTTTTTTTGAAATCTTCTTTATCAAGGTTCTCTTCCGGAATAAATTCCGTTCGGTCTTCTTCAATAGTGTCAAAAATGTTGCTACCATCTTCATTCTCTTCTACTACAACCTCACGGTTTTGCTTTTTTAAGTATTGTAAACAATGCCTGTATGTAATTTGCCTTGACCAAGCGGGATATGCAACAGGGTCATTCAATGTGTTAATGTTCTGAAAGATGGTTACAAAAGTTTCTTGTGTGACATCCGCTGCAATGGTTTCATCTTTAACTGTCTTTAAAGCAAAATAATATACATCATTGTATGTTTCGGTGAAAAGGGAATTAAAAGAGTTGTTATCTCCTTGTTTTGCCTTATCGACAATCAGTAATAATTTTTCTTTTTCCATAATTTCACCTCACTAACAACACTTGCAATACAGTTACAAAAAGTTACAGATATATACGTTATAACACTATGGTTGTAATATTGCAACATAAAACAATTATAATTGATTATAATCCAACCTCTTTTTTAGTACAATAATTGTAATAAAAAAGAGGTGAGGGAAATGTATGAAGATGCACAGTTTTTGACAGATATGGGAGAACGTATATCTAAACGAAGAAAAGAACTGAATCTTACACAAGAACAATTGGCAGAGAGTATCAATTTAAGTTTGCAGTCCATTTCCTGCATTGAACTTGGCAAGAAAGCAATCAGACCACAAAATTTAGTAAACCTATGTACCGCTTTGGGAGTAACCACGGATTACATACTAACCGGAAAGAAAGAGATTAAACAATTAGAGGGTATATTTGCTATATTAAATGAAAGCGACTATACAATGGTTGAAAATTTAGTAAACCACTTATATAAGAACAAAAAATGACACCAAGGAAACGGTGCCATTTTCTTTTATAAACAAATTCAAAAACAACAAAATTGAATCGGCAGCAAAAAATTCATAAAAACAAGCAGAAAGGGGTATGCAGTAATTTCCTGCATATCTTTTTTTATAATATAAGGAAAATATCATACTTAATTATATCGAATTTGATAGGTGGTGTTTAATATGAAAATAAAAAAGACTGAAAACAAGAACTATCCAATCATAAAAATAGATGATGTAATCCCTCGCCAACTCAAACCAATACCAGTTTCTAAACCGGAATTTTCAAGGAAGAAGAAAAATAAAACATATAAATCAATTGGTCTATTCTGGGATGATTATGAAATTTTGATATGAGTGAATTTCTTCGATTTTTGAAATGAATAATCATACTTAATGTGCCATAATAAATATGGTTTTGTGTGTGATGTGATAATATATCTAAGGGGTTATACAAACCACTTCCATCGATTAACCCTATCTTTAAGTGATGTGGATTGTTGCAAAAAGGTCTTATCGGTTTTCAAGCCGGTAAGACCTTTTTGTTTTTCTCAATTTTGCATTAACTTCTATCATACTAATATCACAACTAAATAAAAAAAGACCTAATCGGTGCAAACGATTAAGTCCAACGGGCAATATAGGAGAGATATATCACCCATACAATAATTATGTTAGATTCCCTTTGATTTTGTAATCAAGTAAAGATACATAAACCACCATTGAATGTCTTATCTACCTATAAGGTCGGTAAGACATTTTTTGTTTCTCTTTTAGGCGGTGAAACGGTAGTTAGACACCATAAATATGCTACGGTTGGTCACCCCCGTTTGTAGAAAAAAGACTCGGCGGTTGAAGATTTGTTCGCTCTATTCAACTGTCGTCATTGGTTAATGTTTGGGAGTTTATATCACCAAGTAAATAAAAGCAAACTCAAGGGCGGTATATTGGAAACGATATACCATTAGGATGCCGTGAAGATGATGACAAAGTCAAGTCCCCAAGGGCACGGTGCGGGAGAAGACGGTTACGAATGTATGAAGACTTTGTTCTGGCAATGAAAAAACCAGTTAGATAGGAGCGAACCCCAAAGAAGAAACCTCACGGGTCTATTGTCTAACTCACCTGCTCTTTAGGTGAGTTATGCCCTTATGTCATTTCCTACGGGTCAGGTTCGAATTTAAAAGGGGTTCTGAGTTGGTTGTTTCGGTTTCTCAAAAGGTTGTGATTAGTTTCTCAAAAGGTTGTGATTAGTTTCTCAAAAGGTTTTTGAGTACAGTTTTACAAAAGGTCTTTGGGTAAAGTTTCTCAAAAAGGTTTTACAAAAAAGATATGCAGAAAAAACATTTATCTATACACATCAATCATCTTTAACATGAATGGTTAAGTAAGTCACCAAAATAAGACTTAACCGCAAAAAACAATTCACGGTGGCGGAAAGGTATATATAATGCAAAACAAAATTAAGACAGTACATTTTGAAATTGATGAAAACGGAAAATTCTATTTTAACGAAGAAAGTATTCATCGCATTGGAAGGCTCGCAGAACACTTACTCGTTAATACTGGGGTTATAAACGATGATGAAGAAATCACATCCAAAACAATAGAACATCTGAAATACGAAGCACCAGACCAATTTAATACCGATGTGAAGGTTCTATACGATTTTATATTCAATTTGTTCCGCTCAACTGCCAACCCCAATATTGCAAAGCATATGGTTTCACTTTTAGAACTTTCGCTATAACATAACGGGGTGAAGGATATGAAAACAAAACCAGAAAAACTTAGAACTGTTATCACACTAATTAAAAATGCAGAAGACGGAGACAGACTTCCAAAAAGGCAATTTAAAAGTTTGCTTTATCAAAGAGTGCGACTTTGCAAAGAATTGGTTGATAGATTATTTGAAATCAACCGAGCAATTAACTTTGCAGCAAAAAACAAAGACTATCGCTTACCATACTCAGAATACAAATCCCTGTGCAACGAAAGGGATACTATCAGACAGGTTTTAAAGGAAGCAAAATGGGAAATTTACAATTACAGCACATAAAATTAAGGCACGGAAGACCGTGCCTTAATTTTTGCCATCCGTAAAGAAGGCATCCAGAACTATTGATGCAATGGGACTATAAAACTGTTTGAGTTCGCCATTATATTGGATAGGTTTATCACTTAGAAATTCGCTTTCGTATTCTTCAATGGTTTTCTGCTCCATTTCAGCATACAACTGCTTTTCCAAGTCGGTCATTTGTGATACTTTCTTATGCTCGTTTTTCAATTGCCTTGTCGCTTGCAATTTCAAAATTTCCTCGGCATCACTTCTGCCTGTCTCGGTATTTATCTTGTTCATTAGCTTGTCTAAGTTTTTATTGTTTCCTGTTGCCATAATATCACTCCTAATCATTTGGATTCTATGATAAGAATGATAGGAATATTTTTATTTCAAGCGATTAAAACACAAAAAAGGCACCACATTTCTGTGATGCCTTTCGGAAAATTATAAAAAAGTTTGGGGTAAATAGGGGGTAAATACGATTTTCACGACCTATCAACACCCCTAAAACCCGCATAAATAAAGGGTTTTCTTAATCAAGGGGTTTCATCGTGGGGAAGAGGAGTACGTCTCTGATTGAAGCGCTGTCGGTAAGGAGCATTACAAGACGGTCGATACCAAAGCCCAAACCGCCCGTAGGAGGCATACCGTATTCAAGCGCGGTTACGTAATCGTAATCAACCTCGGCCTTGCTTTCGGGCTCATCGGCCTTTTTGGCGGCAACCTGACGCTCAAAGCGTTCTTTTTGGTCAATCGGGTCGTTAAGCTCACTAAAAGCGTTACCGAACTCGGTCGCATTAATGAAATACTCAAAACGCTCGGTAAAAGCGGGGTCGTTCGGCTTGCGCTTAGCAAGCGGGCTGTTCTCAACCGGATAATCATAGATAAAGGTCGGCTGAATAAGCTTTTCTTCAACAAATGCGTCGAAGAATTCGACAAGAACGGTACCCTTTGTGGCGTTTTCGGGAACCTCAACGTGCATTTTCTTGGCGCATTCGCGAGCCTGCTCGTCGGTTTCCCAATCATAGTAATCGCAACCGGAATATTTTTTAACCGCCTCAACCATGGTAAGGCGTTCCCAGTTGCCCATGTCGATTTCTTTGCCCTGGTATGTGATTTTAAGTCCGCCGCAAATCTTTTCGGCAAGAAGCTTGTAAAGTTCCTCAACTAAATCCATCATACCCTGATAATCGGTGAAAGCCTGATAAAGCTCGATTGTTGTAAATTCGGGGTTGTGCTTTGTGTCCATTCCCTCGTTACGGAAAATACGGCCAACCTCATAAACGCGGTGCATGCCGCCGACAATAAGTCTTTTTAAATAAAGCTCGGTCTCGATACGGAGATACATGTCCATGTCGAGGGTGTTGTGATGCGTCTTAAACGGACGGGCTGAGGCGCCGATTTCAAGCGGCACGAGGATAGGTGTATCAACCTCCATAAAGCCCTTGCCGTCAAGGTAACTGCGGATTTCTTTTAAAATCTTTGAACGCTTTTCAAAATCGTCTCTAACCTCGGGGTTAACGATAAGGTCAACGTATCTTTGGCGATAACGAAGGTCGTTATCCTTAAGCCCGTGGAACTTTTCGGGGAGGGGGAGGAGCGATTTTGCAAGCAACTCAATCGACTGGGTATGAACCGAAATTTCGCCGGTTTTGGTAAGGAAAACAAAGCCCTCAAGACCAACGATATCGCCGATATCCCATTTTTTGAACGCGGCATAAACGTCTTCGCCAACGTCGTCGCGACGAATGTAAATTTGAATGTTGCCAAGGCTGTCCTGAAGATTAAAGAAACTTGCCTTGCCCATAATGCGGCGGCTCATAATACGGCCGGCGATACGAACGGTTTTTTCGTTATACTTTTCGAAATCGGCCTTGATGTCGGAGGTATAATCGGAAAAATCGAACTTAGTCTTAACAAAGGGGTCGTTGCCGTCGGCCTGCAAATTAGCGAGCTTTTCACGGCGAATACGGAGCACCTCGCTGAGTTCCTGCTCAGCAACAGCGGTATCCTTAATTTCTTCCATTTTAAGCACTTCCTTTACAAAAGAAGAACGGGTATGTTTCAACCCGTCCGTGTTTTTTAAAAATTATTTGGAGATTTCAAGAATTTTAAACTTGAGCTCTCCGGCAGGAGTGTCGGCGGTAACGGTTTGACCCTTTTTAGCGCCGATAAGAGCCTTGCCCACGGGGGAGTCGTTGGAAAGCTTACCTTCCATCGGGTTAGCTTCAGCGCCGCCAACGATGGTGTAAACGGTTTCCTCTTTAAATTCAACGTCCAAAACTTTAACCTTAGAACCAAGATGAACTTTGGTTTTGTCAATGGAACTTTCGTCGATAATGGTGTAGTTTTTGAGCATGCCTTCAAGCTCTACAATGCGGGCTTCAACGCGAGCCTGCTCGTTTTTGGCTTCATCATATTCGCTGTTTTCCGAAAGGTCACCAAAAGAACGTGCAACCTTGATTTTCTCAGCAATCTCTTTACGAGTTATGGTGGTAAGTTTCTCGTATTCTTTTTCGAGATTTTTAAGACCTTCAGCAGTAAGGGTGATAGGTTTAGACATGTTGTTTTCGCTTCCGTTTCTCCGCTGCACCGGTGGTTTTCACGGCTAAATGTGCAGTAAATATTACCGTGAAAAAATAATTAATAAATGAATTCATTTAATTATAATAAAAAAACTATCTTATGTCAAGACATATCCTTTCCGCAATCTCTTTAATACCGTATTTTACTCCCGATTTTACCATAAAATCTGCGGCGAGGTTGCCCATTCGCTCTATCCCGCATAGCTCAAAAAGCGCCCCTGCGAAGTCAATTTCGCTTACCCCTTTCGGACACCCGTAAAGGGCGGAAATGCACCCCGTTTCTATGTGAAAAGCGTCCTCTTTGGGCGCAAAAATGCACTTATTTTTCACGAAAGTTCCCTCTCCGTCGGGCGAAAATACAACGTGGCACTTATCTGCGATTTCTTCGCCGTCGGTTACAATCGGCGCCGCTCCGTATTCGGAAAAACATTGGTTCGCGTAGCGGGTGTATTCCTCAATCTCGTTTGTAATTATGTAAACCTCGTTTGAAAGCTCCATTATGCGCCTTAAACAACCGCAGTAACGACAGTTAAGGTCGATGAATGCAACCGCAACCGACCGTTTAAACCTTGAAGCTGTTGACAATACTTTAAAAAAGGTGTTAATTTCGGTGTGCCGTTTAAACATACCGCTGTCAAAAGGGGATAAGGCAAAGCTTTCTTTTGATATTATGTCAACTTGCTTGATTACAGGGCGACCTCTAACTGCCTTTTCAACCGCTTTTTTCGGAATATGCCCCTTTTTAGATTTTACGGCGACGATATCGTAACGGGACTTGCCGTAGTTTACGTGTTTAACCGAAACCTTTTTAAAACGCCTAAAGCCGCGCTTTTTGCCGTCGTCCTTTATTAAAATACAAAACATTTTGCCACCCCCGTTTTATTAATATATGTGTTGCTTTACAAAATAGTAATTTTGTAGTAAAATATGATAATATATAAAGCTTAAAGGAGGTGCCGCAAATATGTCGTCCCCGCTTGCCGACCGCATGAGACCGCAATCGCTTGAGGATATCGTCGGTCAACATCACCTTGTCGACGAGGGAAGAGCCCTTCGTCGCATTATCGAAAGCGGCAATGTTCCCAATTTAATATTTTACGGCCCGTCGGGCGTCGGAAAAACTACCCTTGCCCGCATTATAGCCAACCGCACCAACCGCCGTTTGCATATTTTGAACGGCACAACCGCATCAACTCAGGATATAAAATCGGTTATCGGAGAGATAGGCACTTTTTCTGCCCTTGACGGAATTTTGCTTTACCTTGACGAGATACAGTATTTTAACAAACGCCAACAGCAAAGCTTGCTTGAACATATCGAAAACGGAAACATTACGCTTATTGCGTCAACCACCGAAAACCCCTATTTTTATATTTATAACGCAATTTTATCCCGTTCAACCGTCTTTGAATTTAAGCCGGTTGACGCAAAGGATATTGAAAAAGCGGTTATCCGAGCCGTTGACTTTTTAAGCGAGGAGCAGGGCAAAAAACTTAATATCGAGCCCGAGGCGGTTACCGCTATTGCCCAAGGTTGCGGCGGCGACGTAAGAAAATCGCTTAACGCCGTTGAACTTTGCGCCTCCTGCGTTATTAATGATGAAAACCCCGTTATAACGGCCGAAACGGCGCTTGAATTGTCTCAGCGCAGCGCCATGCGATACGACCGCGACGGCGACGCCCATTACGATATTTTCTCCGCTTTTCAAAAATCAATGCGCGGATCCGACCCCGACGCCGCCTTGCATTATCTTGCGCGGTTACTTGAAGCGGGGGACTTACCCGGCGCCTGCCGTCGGCTTATGGTTTGCGCCTGCGAAGACGTTGGCCTTGCATATCCGCAAATTATCCCTATTGTTAAATCCTGCGTCGACGCCGCCTTTCAGGTCGGCCTACCCGAGGCGAGAATACCGCTTGCCAATGCGGTAATACTTGTAGCAACGGCGCCTAAATCCAACTCAGCCATTTGCGCCATTGACGCCGCCTTAGCCGACGTAAGAGCGGGCAAAACGGGCACGATTCCCGATAGCCTTCGTGACGGACATTATTCGGGCGCCGAAAAAATGGGCCACGCAAAGGGCTACGTCTATCCTCACCCGTATAAAAACCACTATTATCCCCAACAATACCTTCCCGACGAAATCAAAAACGCGGTATATTATAACTTTGGGGATAATAAGAATGAACAAACCTTTAAAGCGTACTGGGACGCGGTAAAATCGGATAAAAAGGAGTGATAAGGCTTGACCATAGAAATATCGAAAAAGTTGATTTCACTTTTGCGTATGTGGGTATGTATAATACTGTCTGCGTTGGCTTTTTTATTTGGACTTTTGTCGGTATTTTCGCTTGTCGCTTGCCTTATTGCCTCGTCTTTATCTATCGTAATTGCCGCGTTTGTTGCCTTTTACTATATTCCTCGTTTTTACCGCTCATATTCGGTAACGGTTAATGAAAATGCGCTTGTTGTTTCGCGCGGCGTTTTTATTCGCCGCCGCTACATTATGCCGTGCCCTCGGCTTATTTACTTTGAACGCACCCAAACGGTTGCAAGCCGAATTTTCGGCTTATATTTTGTCCGAGTTCATGCCGCCCGAGCCCGCTTAACCTTACCGGGGCTTACGCGGGAAAATGCGCTTAAGCTTACCGTCTTGCTTTCGGGGGAATACGAGAAATGACAATTGCCGAAACCAAGGTTAAAACTCACCCTTTAATGATTTTTAAATTTACCCGCCGTTATGTGTTTATTTTGCTTTTGCCCCTTGTTCGAAGTATTCTTAACTACGGCGTAACGGGTGCGTTGTCCCGATTGGTAATCATGGAAAGCCTGCTCGCTTTTCTTATTTTGGTCGTATCGGTTATGCGTTGGCTTTCGTTCAGCGTTGTTTTCCGCGACGATTGTATAATCGTCGATTCCGGCGTGCTTGTAAGGCGCCACGCCGTAATGCCGCTTGAAAAAATTTCGATAAGCTATACCGAACGAAATTTGCTGCTTGGCTTTTTCGGTGCCGTCGCCGCAAGAATTGATACCGATTCGGGATTTCGAAAAAAGGCGGACTTCGAAATATATTTCAGTCGAAAAGCCGCTCGGGTTTACGAAACCTTGATACAACCCGAAAATAGCGGCGTTTTAAGCTATCATTCAAAGCTTTCCATGGGTATTGTAATGGCCCTTGCCAATGCGTCGGCGTTTACGGGGCTAATCGTTTTGGCTCCGGCGATAAACCGAGCGGGCGAAATTCTCGGCGACCGTATCAATAGCGGACTTAGAGACACCATAAGCTTCGCAACCGCCCTTATCGGAACGATTGTTCCTCCGGCGGCAACGGTAATTGCTATAATTTTTGTTGCGGGTTTTGCCGTTTCGTTTTTGCTTACTTTTATTCGATATATTCCGTTTCGCCTTTTAGAATCGGACAACAAAATAACCGCCGAACACGGCTTCATAGCGCGCCACAGAGCCGTTATAAACCGCGAATCTATTAACGCCGTTGTAATCAATATGCCGCCCGTAATGCGTGTTCTCGGCTTTTGCTGGGTTGGTATTTCCGCCGCCGGCTACGGAAAAAAGCGGGACGAAAGCGAGGTTGTTTTGCCCGCCGTAAACTTGCGTCAGGCTAACGATTTCCAGCTTGGCATATTTGATATATCGAGCGAGGATAAATTCGACCTTATCTGTCCGCGCCGAATGTTAAAACGCGCCGTTTTCATGCCGCTTGTGCTAATTGCGGTAAGTATAGCGGTGGAGTTGGTTTTAATGGCAATATTTAATGCATTTAGCGGCATGATAGCGCTTATTATGTCGTTTATCCAAATCGTTTTGCTTTACCTTTTGTCGGTGCGGATTTATCATCAAAACCACGGCGGCGTAACTATCAGCGACGGAGTTATAATGCGCTCGTATAAACGTCTTACCATAAAGAAAATGCGCGTAAAAAAGGATAAAACGTGCATGATTAAGGTGTCGCAGGGGCTGCTTGAGCGCCGATACGGCGCTTGCAAGCTTGCCGTAACGGTAAGAGCGGAGCAACCGATAACTTTAAAAGCGACTAATTTAGATAAAAATGAAACAGATAGACTTATTAAACGATATTTTTAAGGCGTAACGGCTTGAATTTTACGCTCTGTTTGTTATAATAAACTTTATAATTAAGCCTAATTCGGCTTGGAGGACTATAAAATGGCTGAAAAATTCTATATAACTACGGCGATTGCCTACACTTCCCGTAAACCGCATATCGGTAACTCATACGAAATCGTTATGACCGACGCTATCGCAAGATATAAGCGTATGCAGGGTTACGACGTTTTCTTTATGACCGGTACCGACGAGCACGGTCAAAAAATCGAAGAATATGCAACGGCTGCCGGCGTAACACCTAAGGAATATGTTGACAAGGTAGCGGGCGAAATCCGCGAAATTTGCGATTTGCTCAACACAACTTACGATAAATTTATTCGTACAACCGACGCCGACCACGAAAAGGTTATCCAAAAGATTTTTAAAAAGCTTTATGACCAGGGCGATATTTACAAGTCGGAATACGAGGGGCTTTACTGTACCCCTTGCGAATCTTTCTGGACGCCGAGCCAGCTTGTCGACGGAAAATGCCCCGATTGTGGCCGTGAGGTTCATGCCGAAAAGGAATCGGCCTATTTCCTGCGCCTTTCCAAGTATCAAAAGCAGCTTGAGGACTTTATTGAAAAAAATGAGCATTTCATTTATCCCGAAGCTCGCAAAAAGGAAATGCTTAATAACTTCATAAAACCGGGACTTCAGGATTTGTGCGTTTCGCGTACCTCTTTTAAATGGGGAATCCCCGTAGATTTCGACCCCGACCATGTTGTATATGTTTGGATTGACGCTCTTTCCAACTATATCACAGGCATAGGCTACGACCCCGACGGCTCGTCCGAAATGTACAAAAAATACTGGCCTGCCGATGTTCACATTATCGGTAAGGACATTGTCCGTTTCCATACAATTTATTGGCCGATTATGCTTATGGCTCTCGGCGAACCCTTACCGAAGCAGGTTTACGGCCACCCGTGGCTTCTTTTCGGCGAGGATAAAATGTCTAAATCCCGCGGAAATGTTATTTATGCCGACGAGCTTTGTGACCGCTTTGGCGTTGACGCGGTAAGATACTATTTGCTTTCCGAAATGCCTCATGCGTCGGACGGCGGAATAACTTATGAAACAATTATCGAGCGTTACAATTCCGATTTGGCTAATACTCTCGGTAACCTCGTTAACCGTACAATCGCAATGCAAAACAAATATTTCAACGGCGTAATCCAGTCGGGCGACTATACCGACCCGCTTGACGACGGCCTTAAGGCTATGGCGGCTAAAACGGTTGCCGACGTTGAAAAATGCATTAACGAGTACCGTATTGCCGACGCGGTTGATGCCGTAATGAACCTTGCCCGCCGTTCGAATAAATATATCGACGAAACGGCTCCGTGGGCGCTTGCGAAGGACGAAGCTAATAAGGCCCGCCTCGGTACCGTGCTTTACAACCTGCTCGAAAGTATCCGTATAATTTCCGTGTTGCTTTCTCCCTTTATGCCCGAAACGGCAAAGGCGATTTTTGCCCAAATGAATTGCAACCTCGATACTTACGAATCCATTAAAACCTTCGGCGGTCTTGAAGCGGGCGCCTCTGTCGGAACTCCGACCCCGCTTTTCTCGCGTATCGACGCCGAAAAAATGCTTGAAGAAATCCACGCCGAAATTGAAGCAAAGAAAAAGGCGGCTGAAAAGGCGGAGGATAACCTCGTCTTGTTACCCGAAATTGCTATTGACGATTTTGCAAAGGTTGAGCTTCGTGCCGCAACCGTTACCGCTTGCGAGCCGGTAAAAAAGGCGAAGAAGCTGCTTAAATTAACCTTAAACGACGGAAGCGGAAAGCCTCGCACGGTTGCTTCCGGAATAGCCCAGTATTATAAGCCCGAGGAACTTGTCGGCAAAACGGTTATCGTCGTTGCCAACCTTAAACCCGCAACCCTTTGCGGCGTAGAAAGTGCGGGTATGATACTTGCCGCCGACACCGCCGACGGAGTAAAGGTAGTTTTCCTTGACGGCGTTGAGCCCGGCTCAAAAATTCGATAAAAACCTAATTCACAGCACCGCTAAAACGGTGCTGTGCTTATATGAGGAAATAAAAATGATTATAGATAACTTTGAATTGCCCAATCTTGGCGCCGAAGAATATATTTTCGATTCCCATGCGCATTATGACGATACCTCCTTTGATAATGACCGCGACGATTTGCTTTGCGCCATAAACAAATACGGCGTTTGTGGAATTATTAATAACGGAAGCAGCTTTGAACTTTGCAAAAAGGGGCTCCAAATTGCCCATAAATACTCCTTTGTGTATCTGGCGGTAGGAGTCCATCCTGAATTTGCCGAAAGCTTTGACGATAATATGCTTTTCGAAATTGAAAATCTGCTTTCGGACGAAAAAACGGTCGCGGTGGGGGAGATTGGCCTTGATTACCATTACGACGACGGCGCCGATAAAGATACTCAAAAATCGGTGTTTATACGCCAAATTGAGCTTGCAAAAAAGCACGATTTGCCGATAATTGTCCATGACCGAGATGCACATGCCGACACCCTTGATATTTTAAAGGAATATAAGCCGAAAGGCGTTGTCCATTGTTATTCGGGAAGCGTCGAAATAATGCGCGAAATCGTAAAGCTCGGTATGTACGTTGGAATGACGGGAGTCATAACCTTTAAAAACGCAAGAAAAGCGGTCGAATGTATCGCCGAGTTGCCGCTTGAACGGTTGCTTATCGAAACCGACTGCCCCTATCTTGCTCCCGTACCGTTTAGAGGTAAGCGCTGTAATTCGGCTATGATTTCGCTTACCGCCGAAAAAATAGCCGAGATAAAGGGCGTAACCCGCGCCGAAATTTTAAAAGCCGCCCGCGAAAATACAAACCGCCTTTTCGCCCTAAACCTGTAATAAAAAAAGACCTATCGTTAGGCGTTGTATCCGTAAGGATACAACGCCAGTTTTATTCGCCAAAGGCGAGTTATATTACTTCGCAGTTATATTCGGCTAAAAGCCGAGTGTTATTCGCTTTGCGAGTTTAGGAGCGAATAAAATATCACTAAAACCGAAAGGTTTTAATAACACTTTGCCGATAGGCAAAATAACACTGTGAGACCTGTCTTACAATATCACTATTAAAATATTTTTTGAGACAGTAAAACGGATGTGCAGAAATTCTACACATCCGTTTAATATTTGTCTTATAC
>JAFNUO010000140.1 GCA_017383985.1 Clostridia bacterium
AAATGTAATCAGCTTTATTGCGGCGGCGTAACCCGCTATAACCGACGAGCCGTAGCCGTTAACTATGCCCTGGACTAACATATTGCCCACCGAAATAAAGCTTTGCTGTAAAATCGTTTGCGACGAAACTCGGGTTAAATTCCGCAGCATCGGGAACGAGAAAAACTCGAACCTTTCCGACGGAATTTTTTTAAGCTTTATGATTATTACCGCAACCGCCGTAATGCACGCGGCGCCTTGAGAAATAAAGGTTGCCCATGCTGCGCCCGCAACGCCCCATTCAAACTCGGCAACGAAAACATAGTCAAGGATGACGTTCACAACCGACGATATAATCAAAAAATACAGCGGCGTTTTTGAGTCACCGAGGGCAGTGAACACGCCGGTTGCTATGTTATAAAGCGACAAAAACGTAAAGCCGCCGATATATATTTTAAAGTAAAGGTCGGCGTCGCCGAAAATATTTTTCGGCGTGTTCATAAAGGTCATAATTTGCGGCGAAAAAGCAAGCGCCGCCACGGTAATCACCGCCGACAAAGCGAAAAGGGTTATAAGCGCGGTGCTGACCGCCGTTTTCATATCCTTTATACGTGAACCGCCGAAAAGTTGGGAAATTATGACCGAACAGCCGGTATTTGAGCCGATTGACACCGCCATAAAAATCATGGTAACGGGGTATGACGCTCCGATAGCGGCGAGCGCATCCTCGCCCGCGAACTTGCCCGCGATTAAGCTGTCAGCGATTGTGTAAAGCTGCTGAAATACCGTACTGAGAAAAATCGGTATAGTAAAAGATATCAGCACCTTGCTCGGATTTCCGGTTAACAAATCCTTTTTCATCGGCTCGACCCTCCCCTTAAATCATTTTTTGTAATTATACTCCCGCTTAAAATCAAAGACAAGCGTAATTTAGCACAAAAAACAGCCGATTAGAAAGCAATTTTTCTAATCGGCTTAAAATCGTTATTAATTTATCTTATACCGTAATTTTCGATTACGTAATCCATGTCCTTGTCGCCTCGACCCGAGAGGTTGATAAGGATTGAGCCCTTGCCCATCTTTTCGGCAAGCTTAATTGCGTAAGCAACGGCGTGGGAGCTTTCGATAGCGGGAATAATGCCCTCGGTTTTTGAAAGGGTGAAAAACGCGTTGATTGTTTCCTCGTCGTCAACTACGTCATAGTTAACGCGGCCGAGGTCATGCAAAAATGCGTGTTCGGGGCCCGACGACGGATAGTCAAGTCCGCTTGCAACCGAGTAAACGGGAGCCGGTTCGCCGTTTTCGTCCTTTAACATAATTGAGTTAAAGCCGTGCATTACGCCCTCGGTACCATATTTAAGGCTGGCGGCGTGGTCGCCGAGCTTGGGACCTCTGCCGAGCGGCTCTACTCCGTAAATGTCAACGGGGTCGTTAAGGAAGCCCGAGAAAAATCCCGCCGCATTGGAACCGCCGCCGACACATGCCACGATTGCGTCGGGTAATTCGCCCGTCATTTCAAGGAACTGCTCTCTTGCCTCAATGCCGACAACGCTTTGGAAATCGCGTACCATCATCGGGAAGGGGTGCGGGCCGAGAACCGAGCCGATACAGTAAATGGAGTCCTTATATTCCTTTGCGTATGCGTCAAACGCGGCGTCAACCGCCTCTTTAAGGGTTGCAAGGCCGTGGGTTACCTCGACAACGTTTGCGCCGAGGATTTTCATGCGGGCAACGTTCGGAGCCTGTTTCTTGATATCGACCGAGCCCATGTAGATATCACATTCAAGGCCGAAATATGCCGCCGCGGTAGCAAGAGCAACGCCGTGCTGACCTGCGCCCGTTTCGGCGATAACCTTTTTCTTGCCCATATACTTGGCAAGCAAAGCTTCGCCCATACAATGGTTAAGCTTGTGGGCGCCGGTGTGGTTTAAATCCTCGCGCTTAACGTAAAGCTGTACGTTGCCGAGCTTGCCCGAAAGGCGTTCAAGGTGGGAAATGGGGGTAGGTCTGCCCTGAAATTCCTTGCGGATACGACGAAGCTCACTTATAAACTTTGCCGATTTACAAATTGTAAAATAGGCTTCGGTAATTTCGTTCATGGCGGCTTTAAGCTCGTCGGGGATATATGCGCCGCCGTATTTGCCGAAATAGCCGTTTTCGTCGGGATAATGCTTAAAATAGGTATCAAAATCAATTCCGTTGTAGTTCATGGTTTAATCCTCCAAAAAATATATAGTAGTTAAGTTTGTAGTTTAATGAATTTTAATTTGGCAGGCACGCCATCGTTTTGTTAGTAAAATCATAACACATCTTCTCCAAATAAAAAAGCCCTATCCCCTAAAAAATTAAGGGACAAGACTTGTAAAAATCCTGCGGTGCCACCCAAATTGATGAAAAAATAAATCCATCCGCTTTGCTCCGTACCGACATACGGCTCGCTTTATAACGGGTGCGATTCCCGTCAACTGCTACTAACGGAAAATCCGCTTTCGGTTGCCCTCATAAGTCCATTCGTCCTATTCTTTGCTATCGCAGTTCCACCAATCAGCGACTCTCTTTAAGCTTCGATATAAGATTACTACTCTTAATCAACGGTTTTTAGTTTTTATCAATGTAACACGATTGAACATAAATGTCAAGTGCATAGCAAAATTATTTTAAGTCGGACATACATCTATACAACCATACAAAAAAGCGCCCGACCGTGAAAAATCAAGCGGTTTTTTGCCGTTTTTTCTGTCGTTCGGACATCAAACGGACATCAAAAAAGGCTTGATACAAGGCGTAAACCCTGTAAACAAGCCATTTTCTTGATAAAACAATTATCTCTTTGAGAACTGGGGTGCACGACGTGCGCCTTTGAGTCCGTATTTCTTTCTTTCCTTCATACGCGGATCGCGGGTGAGGAAGCCGGCCTTCTTAAGTGCGCCGCGGAGCTCAGCGTCGTACTGAAGCAAAGCGCGGGAAAGACCGTGACGGATAGCGCCGGCCTGACCGGTTACGCCGCCGCCGGATACGGTGCAGATGATGTCGAACTTACCGGAGGTGCCGGTCAGCTCCATAGGCTGACGAACGATGAGCTTCAAGGTGTCAAGACCGAAGTAATCGTCGATGTCACGATTGTTGATGGTGATTTTGCCGGTACCGTTTGCGTATACGCGAACACGAGCAACGGAGCTCTTTCTTCTACCGGTGCCGTAGAAATAAGGAATAGAATCGTACATTATCAGTTACCTCCTTCTATTAAAGTTCAATAGCTTCCGGCTTCTGTGCTGCATGCTCATGCTCAGCATTTGCATATACACGAAGACGAGTGAAAGCCTTACGACCGATGGTTGTGTCGGGAATCATACCCTTAACAGCGAGCTCCATAGCAAGCTCAGGCTTTTGAGACATGAGAATCTTGTACTGGGTAGCCTTGAGTCCGCCGATGTAGCCGGAATGACGATAGTAAAATTTCTTTTCGAGCTTTTTGCCGGTAAGGATAGCCTTAGCGGCGTTGATGATGATTACATGGTCACCGCAATCAACGTGGGGTACGAAAAGGGGCTTGTGCTTACCACGGAGAAGAACAGCAGCCTGAGCGGCAACGCGGCCGAGCGGCTTACCTGCGGCGTCAATAACATACCACTTGCGGTCAATAGCCGCAGCGTTAGGCATATAAGTTGACATTGTGATTACCTCCAAATAAAATATAAGTTTTTTAATGACGCTGATTATAATATCACACCTTTTCGCCCTTGTCAACACAAAATATTCGATTTTTTAATTTGTCGGGACATAGCTCCGTTTTGCTCGTTTTTTCTCCGTTTTTCTCCCGTTTGCTCGTTCGCGATTTTTAAAAATAAACAAAAAAATAAAAAGGAGACGGTTAAAATCCCCTTTTTATTCGTAAACCTTACTTTTTACCCTTGGTTTGCGGCTTAAGCTCGTAGGTTTCGTCGCACATTGACGCTACCTGCGGCGAATGGCTTACAAGTATTACGCATTTCCCTTGGTCGGCAAGGGTACGAAAAATTTGCATAATTTCGTCCAGCGTGTCTCCGTCAATAAACGAGGTCATTGCGCTATCGGAGCTGTAACCGACGATACTGAAGTCGCCGCTATTCATGTCTCTCTTTCCCATCATGAAGCCGCCCATGTTGCTCATCATGGCCTGGCGGTCGATTGATATGGTTGCCGTTACGGTCATTCCCGACAAGGTTTCTTCCTTTGCGCTTTGCGCCGCCTAACGAATTAAAAGTCCGATACACGCGGATATCGCGATAACCAAAACTATAATTCCAATAAGGACATTACGTCCCTTTGAGCGACCTATGCATTTAAGTGCGTTTCTTATAATATACATACCTTTTTCCTCTCTTAGCTTAAGTAATTAAAAAAGCGATCGAACCTTTACGTTGGCGCCGCAACGCGGACAGGTTGCGGTATGGGTACCCTTTCGTCGCTTTAATCTAAGCGTTGCGCCGCAGGAGCATTTTACATATTTATAGGTTTTGTTGTCTCGGGGCGGCTTCGGTGCGGATTTTTGCTCGTAAACGTAGTTATAGCCCGTTGAATATTTTTTGCGGAATAATTTATCGACAAAGGCGCAGTATTTTTCGTTTTCGCGGCGTCTTGCGTCAAGATTTTTTGACAAAACTCGCCAAAAGCTCCAAACAAAAAGCGCCGTCATAATCAAACGCAGGGCGTAGTAAACGATATACCAATCGGTAAAAAAGCCGATAACGCCCGACACCACCCACACGGCGAGATATAACACGGCGAGTCCCTTAAACATACGGTCTACGCCGTATCGTCCGTACATAAAGCGGCTTAAGGTGACCATAAATCGGTTAAGCATTAAACGAAAATCTCCTTTTATAATGTATATTGTAATTTTAGCCTTAGTTTTTGTTTTTTGGGCAACAACTATGTAAACATTTTATGACATAAAAAAGGAAGGGTTTCCCCTTCCTTTTATATTAGTCGCCAAGAATGGATTTATAAAGCTTGATATACGCGTTGGCAGAGGTTCCCCATGAATTGTCGCAGCGCATAGCGCGTTCGACAAGAATGTTCCAGCCTTCGCGTTTTTTGAAGCCCTCAACGGCGCGGTATACGGCGTGAGCCATGTCGTCGGCGTTATACTCGCCAAAGACAAAGCCGTTGCCATCGAAAGAGCCCGAATCGGTAATAGTGTCCTTAAGTCCGCCGGTAGCGCGTACAACGGGAATTGAGCCGTAACGGAGGGCTACCATTTGAGCAAGGCCGCAAGGCTCGCTTTTTGACGGCATAAGGAAAATATCGGAGCCGGCATAAATTTTATGCGCCAAATCGGGGATAAAGCCGGTTTTAAGCTTCATTTTATCGGGATAGCGTTGGGCCATTTCGTAAAGGAAGTTTTCATAATCGTATTCGCCCGAACCGAGGACAACAAACTGGATTCCGAAATTGAGCATAGCCTCTAAACGCGCCTTTACAAGGTCAAGTCCCTTATGC
>JAFNUO010000141.1 GCA_017383985.1 Clostridia bacterium
AAGGGTTACCTTTACGTCAACAACCGGATAGCCGGCGAGTACACCTGCTTGAAGTGCGCCCTGGATACCCTGGTCAACAGGTCCAATAAATTCCTTCGGGATAGAACCGCCGGTAACGGCGTTGATGAACTCATATCCCTTGCCGGACTCGTTAGGCTCAAGAATAATCTTAACGTGACCGTACTGACCGGAACCACCGGACTGTCTCTTATACTTGGTTTCGTGGTCAACTTTGTTGCGGATGGTTTCTTTATAAGCAACCTGCGGCGCGCCAACGTTGGCCTCTACCTTAAATTCGCGGAGAAGACGGTCAACGATGATTTCAAGGTGAAGCTCACCCATACCGGCGATGATGGTCTGGCCGGTTTCTTCATCGGTGTAGCACTTAAAGGTCGGGTCTTCTTCGGCGAGCTTTGCAAGAGCAATACCCATCTTTTCCTGACCGGCCTTAGTCTTAGGCTCGATAGCTACACGGATAACCGGTTCCGGGAATTTCATTGATTCAAGAATTACGGGGTACTTCTCGTCGCACAAGGTATCACCGGTTGTGGTGTTCTTGAGACCTACGGCAGCAGCGATATCGCCGGCGTAGCAGGTTTCAATATCCTCACGGTGGTTAGCGTGCATCTGGAGAATACGGCCCATTCTTTCTTTGTTATCCTTAACCGAGTTGTAAACTGCGGAGCCCGAATCAACGGTACCCGAGTATACACGGAAGAAGCAAATCTTACCTACGAACGGGTCGGTTGCAATCTTGAACGCAAGAGCTGCGAACGGCTCGTCGTCGGAGGAATGTCTTACTTCCTCTTCTTCGGTGTCGGGGTTAATGCCCTTGATAGACTCAACGTCTGTCGGAGCGGGCATAAAGTCAACAATGGCATCGAGGAGCGGCTGAACGCCCTTGTTGCGGTAAGATGTACCGCAGCAAATCGGAACCATTTCGTTTGCGATAGTTGCCTTACGGATGACGGTCTTTATCTGATCTACGGTCGGCTCGGTGCCGTCCTCAAGGTAGGCCATCATGAGTTCTTCGTCCTGCTCAACAACCTGTTCGATGAGCTGGCTTCTGTATTTAGCGGCAATCTCTTTCATGTCCTCCGGAATTTCTTCACGGCGAACGTCCATACCGAGGTCATCATAATAAATCTCGGCGTCATTATTAATGAGGTCCACGATACCCTTAAAGGTGTCCTCAGAGCCAATGGGCAACTGAATCGGAACGGGGTTACACTGGAATCTCTCGTCAACCATACCGAGAACGCGGTAGAAATCGGCACCCATGATGTCCATCTTGTTGATGTAAATCATACGCGGTACTTTATATTCATCTGCTTGTCTCCATACGGTTTCGGACTGCGGTTCTACGCCTCCCTTTGCGCAAAGTACGGTAACGGAGCCGTCAAGTACTCTGAGCGAACGCTGAACTTCTACGGTAAAGTCAACGTGTCCGGGAGTGTCTATGATATTGATACGATGGTCCTTCCAGAAACATGTGGTAGCGGCAGAAGTGATGGTAATACCTCTCTCCTGTTCCTGCTCCATCCAGTCCATGGTTGCGGCGCCGTCATGTGTTTCACCAATTTTGTGAGTTTTACCTGTGTAGAACAGGATTCGCTCGGTTGTGGTGGTCTTGCCGGCGTCGATGTGGGCCATAATACCAATATTTCTTGTTTTTTCAAGAGATACTTTTCTTGGCATATTGTCCTCCCAATATTTTAAAAACGATTACAGCGGTAAAATTACCATCTGTAGTGAGCAAAAGCCTTGTTAGCTTCAGCCATCTTGTGAGTATCCTCACGCTTCTTGGCTGCGCCGCCGATTCCGTTAACTGCGTCAAGAATTTCGCCGGAAAGACGTTCCTTCATGGTCTTTTCACCACGAGCGCGGCAGTAGTTGGTAATCCAACGGAGACCGAGAGTCTCGCGACGAGCGGGACGTACCTCAATCGGAACCTGGTAAGTTGAGCCACCTACACGGCGAGCTTTAACCTCGAGCTGCGGCATAACGTTTTCCATTGCCTGCTCGAATACCTCCAACGGCTCCTTGCCGGTCTTTTCCTTAATGATGTCGAAAGCATCATATACGATTTTCTGAGCTACACCCTTCTTACCGTCAAGCATAACGTTGTTGATAAGACGAGTTACGAGTTTGGAATTGTAAAGCGGATCGGGCAAAACATCACGTTTTGCGATAAAGCCTCTTCTTGGCATTTCGCTTCCCTCCTTCACATAAAATGATATCATTGGTACTCGGATTATTTCAAATCCGTTGGCCAGTCAGAGGCGAAAATATATATTAACGCCGCTGCCTGAACACTTTAAGCAGCAGATATAAATCTACTTAAATTACTTCGCTGCCTTCTTAGGACGCTTTGCACCGTACTTTGAACGGGACTGCATTCTGTTGGCAACACCCTGAGCGTCGAGCGTACCGCGGATAATGTGGTAACGGACACCAGGCAAGTCTTTTACACGGCCGCCGCGAATAAGAACAACGGCGTGCTCCTGTAAGTTGTGGCCGACGCCGGGAATGTAAGAGGTTACTTCGATACCGTTAGAAAGGCGTACACGAGCAATCTTACGGAGAGCGGAGTTCGGCTTCTTCGGTGTTGTTGTGGACACCTTGGTGCAAACGCCACGCTTCTGCGGTGAGTTTTGGTCGTTAAGTGTGCGCTTCTTGGTATTGAGGCTTTTCAAAAGAGCAGGCGCTGTAGGCTTGCGCTCCTGAGTTTCTCTACCCTTGCGTACGAGCTGGTTAAAGGTTGGCATAGGTTTCCTCCTCTCAAAATTATTTAATATATGACGCGGGTTTTTCGCCCGTTTGTCATGCGAAATAAAGCATTTGTGCATACTATCAACACAATACTCCATACAAACATAAATAATATCACCAAGTACACCCTTTTGTCAAGCAAAAAAGCAAAAAAACCTTGAAAATTTACGCTTTGCGCATTATTTTGCGTTTTTTATACGTTCGGAAAGACGAAAACCGCACCGTGCCGCTTTTTCGTCAGATATCTCGTTAAATTTATTCGGTTTAGGTTAAGTTAAACTTTGCGAGGGCTTTTTTCGCTAATTTGTGAGACACACTATGCGGCTTTTTTGTTTATTTGCAACCTGCGCTATCCAATAGAAAGGCAAAACAGTGTCGCCATAACACATATAAAAAGCGCCGTTTCGTTTTTGAAACAGCGCTTTTATAAGTTAGGTTTTATTCGGCCGAAACGGTTTCTTCGGATTCGGGTTCTAATACATAGTCTTCCTCGGGAAGAATATCATAGTTTTCCAAATCAGCGTCGACTCCGTTCATTTTCATGCCGGTACCCGCAGGAACAAGTTTACCGATGATAACGTTCTCTTTAAGACCAAAGAGGTTATCAACCTTGCCTCTGATCGCGGCGTCGGTCAGGACACGGGTTGTTTCCTGGAAGGATGCGGCGGAGAGGAAGGAATCGGTAGCAAGAGAAGCCTTTGTGATACCGAGCAAGGTAGGTCTTGCGGTCGGAACCTGAAGTCCTTGTTCACCGGCTGCGATACGTTCCTTAATGGCTTTCTTTTCTGCAAAGAAGTCGCCACGGTCAACCTGAGTATTGTTGATGAACGAGGTAGAACCTGCGTCCTCGACAAGGAGTTTCTTCATCATCTGGCGAACGATAACCTCGATGTGCTTGTCGTTGATGTCAACACCCTGTGAACGGTAGGTACGCTGTACCTCTTCGATAATATAGGTGCGTACTGCAAGCTCGCCGGCCTTGTTTCCGTTTTGGAGGAAGGATTCAAGGATATCCTGGGGTGCGTATACACCTTCGGTAAGCGGGTCGCCCGCCTTAACCTTTACGCCGTCCTCTACCTTAATGGTATAGTCGTACGGAATTACATATTTACGTTCGTCGGAAGCGTCCTCGGCGATAACGTAAATTTCTTTGTTACGTTTGCCGTCGCGGATGCTTACTGTGCCGTCGATACCGCTTATGAAGGCGGCTCTCTTCGGTCTGCGGGCTTCGAAAAGTTCTTCAACTCTCGGAAGACCCTGGGTAATATCCTCTGCGTTTGCGATACCGCCGGTGTGGAAGGTACGCATGGTAAGCTGGGTACCCGGTTCACCGATTGACTGAGCGGCGATGATACCAACAGCTTCGCCGACAGTAACGGTTTTTCCGTTTGCGAGGTTGGCGCCGTAGCACTTCTTACAAACGCCGTGCTTAGCGTGACAACCGAGGATAGAACGGATTTCTACACAAGGATAGATTGTATCCTGGTTCTTTCTTTCGGTTTCGTAAACCTTAACGGCGTCTTCTTCGGAAAGCATTTCGCCGGCAGCCATTACTACTTCGCCTGTGCTGTTATCTATACAGTCGTTAAGAAGGAAACGGCCGGTAAGTCTTTCGGAAAGGGGCTCAATCGGTTTACCAAGACGGGCAAGAAGTTCTTCTCTCTCGTCAAGGGTAAGGGTTTTTCCGTCAAGACGGGCCTTTTCCATCTCGCTACGTTCGGCATTTTTGTAAACCTCGATCGGGCGGTCGTAAATCGCGTAAATGGTTAAGCCGTCGTCGGTTTCGCAGTCGTCCTCGCGGACAATTACGTCCTGAGATACGTCAACAAGTCGACGGGTAAGGTAACCGGAGTCGGCGGTACGGAGAGCCGTATCGGCCAAGCCCTTACGAGCACCACGGGAGGAGATGAAGTATTCAAGAATGTTAAGGCCTTCGCGGTAGTTAGCACGAATCGGTACCTCGATGATTTCACCGGAGGTATTGGCGATAAGTCCGCGCATGCCTGCAAGCTGACGAATCTGGTTCATGGAGCCACGGGCGCCTGAGTCAGCCATCATGAATATGGGGTTGTATTCGTCAAGATTATCCTTAAGAGCGTCGGCAACCTTTTCGGTTGTTCTGTTCCAAGATTCGATAACAAGACGCTTTTTGTCAGCCTCGCTGGCAAGACCGCGGTTGAATTTCTTGGTAATTTCTTCGATTTCCTTTTCACTTTCGGCAATATATTCAGCCTTTTTGGGCGGGATAATTGCGTCGGATACAGAAACGGTGATAGCGCCCTTTGTGGAGTACTTGTAACCGGTGGATTTAACGTTATCAAGAACTATTGCGGTCTCGGAAGTTCCGTGTTTCTTAATACAAGCGTCGATAATCTTGCCGAGGGTCTTTTTGCCGACCTTGTTCTGCTTGATATCGTCTTCGCTTTCGATTGTTACCTTATCCTCGTTCTTGCGGGTGAAGCAAATTTCGAGGTCAAGCTCGTGTCCTTCGGTACGCTTAGCAAAGCCAAGGTCCTGCGGAATAGAGCGGTTAAAGATAAAGAAACCAACGGTAGCGTCAATCATACGGGTAATGGTTTCGCCGTTCCATTCGCCTGTTCTGCGAACACGGATGGGAGAATGGAGGCCGATTACGCCGCTTTCGTAAGCCATGATAGCTTCGTCTTCGCTACGGAAAATCTTACCTACGCCCGGCTCATCAAACTTAGTAAGTGTAAGGTAGTATGAACCGAGGACCATATCCTGGGTAGGAACGGCAACCGGCTTACCGTCGGACGGCTTAAGAAGGTTGTTTGCGGCAAGCATGAGGAAACGAGCCTCAGCCTGAGCCTCCGCGGAAAGCGGAACGTGAACAGCCATCTGGTCTCCGTCGAAGTCGGCGTTGTATGCGGTACAAACGAGCGGGTGAAGCTTAATAGCTCTACCTTCTACGAGTACCGGCTCAAACGCCTGGATACCAAGACGGTGAAGTGTAGGAGCACGGTTAAGGAGAACGGGGTGTTCCTTGATAACCGTACCAAGAGCGTCCCAAACCTCGGGACGTACACGGTCTACCATCTTGCGGGCGGTTTTAATGTTGGAAGCGCCGCCGGTTTCGACAAGGCGTTTCATAACAAACGGTTTGAACAGCTCAAGAGCCATTTCCTTAGGAAGACCGCACTGGTACATCTTAAGTTCGGGGCCAACTACGATAACCGAACGGCCGGAGTAGTCAACACGTTTACCGAGAAGGTTTTGACGGAAACGTCCTTGCTTACCCTTAAGCATGTCGGAAAGCGATTTTAAAGCGCGGTTGCTCGGTCCTGTAACCGGTCTGCCGCGGCGGCCGTTGTCGATAAGGGCGTCAACGGCTTCCTGGAGCATTCTTTTCTCGTTGCGAACGATGATATCGGGGGCGCCGAGTTCAAGAAGTCTCTTAAGACGGTTGTTGCGGTTGATTACTCGACGGTAAAGGTCGTTTAAGTCGCTTGTTGCGAAACGGCCGCCGTCAAGCTGGACCATCGGGCGCAAATCGGGCGGAATTACCGGAATTACGTCCAAAATCATCCATTCGGGGCGGTTGCCCGACTGGCGGAAGGCTTCAACGATTTCAAGACGCTTGAAAAGCTTTGCGCGCTTAGCGCCGGTGGCGGTTTCAGCCTCGGCTTTAAGCTCTTCGGAAAGCTTGTCAAGGTCAATTTCTTCAAGAAGTGTCTTGATGGCTTCGGCACCCATGCCGGCCTTGAAGTCTTCGTCGTATTTTTCGCGCATATCGCGGTACTGAGTTTCGTTAAGGAGCTGTTTCTTCTCGAGGGGTGTATCGCCCGGGTCGGTTACGATATAAGATGAGAAGTAAAGCACCTGCTCGAGCACGCGGGGAGCCACGTCAAGAACGAGACCCATTCTTGACGGGATAGTTTTGTAATACCAAATGTGTGAAACGGGAGAAGCGAGCTCGATTGTGCCCATACGCTCACGGCGTACCTTTGCACGGGTAACCTCTACTCCGCAGCGTTCACAAACCTTGCCCTTGTAACGGATACGCTTGTATTTTCCGCAGTGACATTCCCAGTCCTTGGTCGGGCCAAAAATCTTTTCGCAGAAAAGACCGTCGCGTTCCGGTTTAAGGGTACGGTAGTTGATGGTTTCGGGTTTAGTTACTTCGCCGGATGACCATGTTCTAATCTGGTCGGGAGAAGCAAGACCTATTTTTATTGATTCAAATTCCATATCTGCCATGTCTTATAACCTCCCCTTATTCCATATCTTCGTCGTCAAAGATATCTTCGACGTCATCTGTTTCGTCAGCGATGGGTTCGCCGTTTTCGTCCTCAAGTCCGAAGCCGTCAAGACCGTCATTTACGGTATCCTCTTCAAAGGCTTCAGAGGCGTCAACTGCGTTTATTCCCATGTCAGCTTCGTCGTCTTCAAATGTCTGCTTAAGGTCGATTTCCTCGTTATACTTATCAAGTACGCGGATATCAAGGCCGAGAGACTGAAGTTCCTTAATAAGAACCTTGAAGGATTCGGGTACGCCCGGCTTCGGAATATTCTGACCCTTTACGATTGCTTCGTATGCCTTTACACGGCCAACGATATCGTCCGACTTAACGGTAAGGATTTCCTGAAGTGTGTATGCGGCGCCGTATGCTTCAAGTGCCCAAACTTCCATTTCTCCGAAACGCTGGCCGCCGAACTGGGCTTTACCGCCGAGAGGCTGCTGGGTTACAAGAGAGTACGGGCCGGTTGAACGGGCGTGAATCTTATCATCAACAAGGTGATGCAGCTTGAGGTAGTACATGTAGCCTACGGTAACGGGGTTATCGAACATCTCGCCGGTACGTCCGTCGTAAAGCCATGTTTTACCGTCAACAACCTTGAGGATTTTCTTTTCGGCGAGCTCGGTAAGCTTTTCGATATTAGTTCTATCCTCTTTATCAAGAGTAAATACCTGTTTCTTGCCGTTTTCGTCGATTTCTTCGGTTACGAGAATCTTACCGTCGAGGTTTTCGCCAAGTTTACGGTCAATCTCGTTAAATTTAACGTCGCGGTATACTCCGGCGTCAATAAATGCGTCGAAAATGTCGCTTTCGTGAGCGCCGTCAAATACCGGTGTACAAACCTTCCAGCCGAGAGCCTTTGCGGCGCGGCCAAGGTGTACCTCGAGCACCTGTCCGATGTTCATACGGGAAGGTACGCCGAGGGGGTTAAGAACGATATCAAGCGGACGGCCGTCGGGCAAGAACGGCATATCCTCAACAGGGAGAATACGGGAAACAACGCCCTTGTTTCCGTGACGTCCTGCCATTTTATCGCCGACGCTGATTTTACGTTTTTGGGCAATGTAGCAGCGAACAACCATGCTTACGCCGGGGTTGAGCTCGCTTGAATTTTCGCGGGTAAATACGTCAACGTCAACAATTGTACCGTATTCGCCGTGGGGTACGCGGAGGGAGGTGTCTCTAACCTCGCGTGCCTTTTCGCCAAAGATTGCACGGAGCAAGCGTTCCTCGGCGGTAAGCTCGGTTTCGCCCTTAGGCGTTACCTTACCGACAAGAATGTCTCCGGCACGAACCTCAGCACCGATACGGATAATTCCGCGTTCGTCAAGGTCCTTAAGAGCATCTTCGCCGACGTTCGGAATGTCGCGGGTAATCTCTTCCGGTCCGAGCTTGGTGTCGCGGGCCTCGATTTCGTATTTTTCGATATGAATAGACGTATATACGTCGTTACGGATAAGCTGTTCATTAAGGAGAACGGCGTCCTCGTAGTTATAGCCTTCCCATGTCATGAAGCCGATAAGGGCGTTCTTACCAAGGGAGATTTCACCGTTACTTGTTGCGGGGCCGTCGGCAATTACGTCGCCGGCGCAAACCTTTTCGCCTACGTTGACAATCGGGCGCTGGTTAACGCAGGTGCCGTGGTTGGAGCGGAGGAACTTGATGAGCTTATAGGTGTCGATTTCGCCATCCTCCGAACGGATTTCGATTGTATCGGCGCTAACGCTTATAACCTCGCCGGAGTGCTTAGCAAGAACTACTACGCCGGAGTCAACCGCAGCCTGATATTCCATACCGGTAGCAACAATCGGGTTCTCGGTTTTGAGAAGCGGCACAGCCTGCTTCTGCATGTTCGAGCCCATGAGTGCTCGGTTGGTATCGTCGTTTTCAAGGAACGGAATCATAGCCGTGGCGACCGAAACTACCATCTTCGGTGATACGTCCATGAAGTCAACTCTTTCGGGAGATACTTCGAGGAACTGGTCACGGAAACGAACGGTTACCGACTTGTTCTTAAAGCGGCCGTTTTCGTCAAGAGTTTCGTTAGCCTGAGCTACGATATAGTTATCTTCTTCGTCAGCGGTCATGTAAACAACCTCGTCAAGTACGACGCCGGTAGCTTTATCAACCTTACGGAAAGGAGTTTCTACAAAGCCGTATTTGTTAATACGGGCGTAGGTTGCAAGATAAGAGATAAGACCGATGTTCGGACCTTCCGGTGTCTCGATAGGACACATACGTCCATAGTGGCTGTAGTGTACGTCACGGACCTCGAATCCTGCGCGGTCACGGGAAAGACCGCCGGGACCAAGCGCAGAAAGACGACGCTTATGTGTAAGCTCGGAAAGGGGGTTGGTTTGGTCCATGAACTGGGACAACGGAGACGAACCGAAGAATTCCTTGATTGCGGCAACAACCGGACGGATGTTGATCAAGGTCTGCGGCGTCATGGTGTCGAGATCCTGAGCCTGAAGGGTCATCTTTTCGCGGATTACACGCTCCATACGGGCAAAGCCGATACGGAACTGGTTTTGGAGGAGCTCGCCTACCGAGCGAATACGACGGTTGCCCAAATGGTCGATATCGTCGATTACGCCGACAGCGTGGTTAAGACCGAGGAAATAGTTAATCGACGCAAACATATCGTCGAAGGTAATGTGATTCGGGATAAGGTCGTTTACGTTATCGGTAAGAGCCTCGATAAGAGCTTCGTCATCGGAAACCGATTCCAAAACGTCGGCAAGGCACTTAACAGAAACGTTTTCGTTAACGATTTCCTTTACTGCATCGTATACGTTTTCGTTTACGAAACCCTTAACGTCAACCATACCGTTGGTGACAACCTTAAACTCGCGTTCGGTTTCTTCGGTGTCGCCAATCATAATGTATGCACAGTATACACCGGCGGCCTGCATTGCGGCTGCCTGCGCTGCGTTAACCGTTTCGCCGGCATCGGCTATAATTTCGCCGGTAAAGGGGTTGATAACCGGCTGAGCCAGCTTTTTGCCCTCGATACGGGAAGCGATACCAAGCTTTTTATTGTATTTATATCGACCTACGCGGGATAAATCATATCTATGCGGGTCGAAGAAAAGGTTATAGATATGGGTAATTGCTCCCTCAATGGTGAAGGGTTCACCGGGACGAAGCTTTTTGTATACCTCAAGAAGCGCATCGTCTGCGTTTTGGGTGGCGTCCTTTTCAAGAGTGTAGCCGAAACGCTCGTCAACGCCGAAAAGCTGACGCATTTGCTCGTTTGTCATTTCGGCAAAAGCGGCATCGTCCTGAAGGAATACGGAGTTAGCGACAAGCTGCTGGATTTTTTCAATCATCTTAGCGTCCTTGTCGGTAAACTTGAAGGATTCGGGAGATTTAGCTACGCTTACAAACATACCGAGAGCGCGGACAAAGGTACTAAGCAAAATCTTGCGATTCTTGTCGATACGGACAAAAAGAACCTCCGCCTGGTCGGTTTCATACTCCAGCCAAGCGCCACGGTTAGGTATTACGGTAGAGTTAAAAAGCGATCTACCGGATTTATCTATTTCTCGGTTGTAATAAACACCGGGTGAACGAACAAGCTGAGATACGATAACACGCTCGGCGCCGTTGATTACAAAGGTACCCGAATCGGTCATAAGCGGGAAATCGCCGATGAATACTTCGCTTTCTTTAATCTCGCCTGTCTCTTCGTTAAGCAACTGGGCACGAACACGCATGGGTGCGGCGTAAGTTGTGTCACGCTCTTTGCACTCCATTACCGAATATTTCGGGTTTTCGTCCAATCTGAAATCAAGGAAGCGGAGTTTGAGCTTCTCAGAATAGTCCGTAATTTCGGACATTTCATTGAGCACTTCCTTAAGCCCCTTTTCGAGGAACCACTGATACGAATTTTTCTGAATTTCAATAAGATTCGGCATATCGAGAATCTCATTGATTTTGGAAAAACTCATTCGTTCAGTTTTGCCAAAATGCACCGGTTTGACATTCACCATTGGCTTTATCACTCCTATAATATATTTAAACGCGTTTTTTGCACAAAGCGGCCAAAAATTATAACCAAAAAATTATAACATTTTCGCGGCTTTTTGTTTAAAAGCCGCACTTCATGCAGGATACATAAATAATGATTTAGACATAAATACCCATTATTTGTGTAGTTTAATATTATATACCGCATTTTGCAAGTAGTCAAGTCTTTTTTTATTTATTTGGAAAACTTTTTCAATTAAGAAAAACGGACAGAGGAATTTCCCCTATCCGTTTTTTATTATACATTATATATTATGCGTCAACCACAAGACACCAAACGCCGATTTTTCGGTAGTTAAGCACCGCGGTGTGAACCGAAGTTTTTTCACCCTCGTATTCAACCTCGGTCGTTGTCGGGTTGTAATAAATGTTGTAAACAACCTTTTTGTTTCCCCGCTTGCAAAACTCCTTACAGTCGGTTGGCTCATAAGTTAAATTGGCAACGTCGTAGGTTTGGCATAAATATGTGCCGTAATCGGGGTTATCGGCGGTAGCTTTGTTCTCTAAATAGATAACCGACACGCCTTCGTTTTGGGTCGAGTAAACGCAAACCTTGTCGAGGCCGTTATCGACGGTACACAAAAGTTCTTTCAGTCCCCTTCTTGTATCGTCGTCAACCCAATCGGCTATTGCCGCCTCAATGGGCGACGCCGATGAGCTTGGCTCGTTATCCTTTATTTTTGAACAAGAGCTTTGTAAAACAACCAAAACCGCAAGCAGCGCAATCGCCGTTATTTGCATTAATTGTTTTTTCATAAAGCGCCCACCGAGTTAAAGATTTTCGCCGTTAGTAGCGATTACGTCCTTATACCAATAGCCGCTGTCTTTTATTATGCGCTTTCCGGTCGGAAAATCGACATAAACAAGTCCGAAACGGTCGCGGTAGCCGTTTGACCATTCCAAGTTGTCAAGAAGCGACCATTGGAAATAGCCGACAACGTTTGCGCCCATGTCAATGGCCTCGGAAAGCTCCTTTAAGTAGCGGTGCAAAAAGTCGATTCGGTTGGGGTCATGTACCTTTCCGTCGAGGGAGATAACGTCGCTTCCCGCCATGCCGTTTTCGGTAAAGTAAATCGGGATATTTCCATAGCGGCGGTTAGTAAACAGCGCACACCATTTGATAGCTTCGGGGGTTACGGGCCACATATTACCGGTATGAGGAAAACCGACGTAACGCTTTACCCATTGAAGCTCGCCGTTTTCCCCCGCCCTTACGGCGTGGGCATTATAAAGGTTTTGGCCGCAAAAGTCGATAGGCGTGCTTATTATTTTAAGGTCGTCCTGCCAACCGGTGGGTAAGTATTTTTCGTAAATCTTAAGCCCGTCTTCGGGATACTTGCCAAGTAAAATCGGGTCAAGCCACCAAGCAACTGTCCAACCGAACCAGTCGCCGCCGTCGTTTGTTTCAAAGGTTTTTTCGTACGCAACGTCGATATCGGCTTGGTTTTCGGGATTTTCGGGATAAAAATACGGACCCGTAGGCGCATAGCCGATTTTTATATCGTCGCGAACCTCACGCATGGCGTTTACGGCCATACCATGGGCAAGCATTACGTGGTGCGCCATGCGAATAACCTCTCGGGGGCCGTAATGCAAATTAGGAGCGTGTCCGCCGCCGTTAAAGCCGTTGCCGATAAAGCACTGGGGCTCGTTAAAGGTAATAAAATGCTTTACGCGGTCGCCAAACGCCTCGGCGCAAACCCTTGCGTAATCGGCGAACCATTTAGGTGACTCGGAGTTAAGCCAAGCGCCTTTATAAAAAAGCTCGTTCGGATAGTCCCAATGGAAAAGGGTTATGTAGGGTTCAATGCCGTTGGCAATAAGCTCGTTAATAAGGTTATTGTAATATTCTATTCCCTTTTGGTTAACCTCTCCGACGCCGTTAGGCATAATACGCGGCCAGGAGATAGAAAAGCGGTAGCCCTTAAGCCCCATTTCCTTCATGGCGGCAACGTCCTCTTTATAACGATGATAGCTGTCGCAGGCAACGTCGCCCGTATCGCCCGCAAGTATTTTTCCGCTGCGCTGGCAGTAGGTGTCCCAAATGGACAGACCCTTTCCGTCCTCGTAAGCGCCACCCTCTATTTGATACGAAGCGGTAGCCGCTCCCCAAACAAAATTTTTACCGAACATATGCTCTTCTCCTTTATTAGGAAGTTTATTTAACGTAATTATAACAGATATGTAACTCTTATGCAATTGAAATGACGCCTCTTTTTTGGTACAATTAAGCAAAGCGAGGTGAAAATATGCAATACAGAGATTTAAGCGGTTATTTAAAGGAGACTTTCGGGTGTAAGGTTTATAAGCTTTCCCTTGTTGGGTGCGTCTCCTGCCCCAACCGCGACGGAACCGTTGGAACGGGAGGTTGTATTTTTTGCTCCGAATCGGGAGCGGGAGAATTCGCCGAAAAGCAAGCCGAAACAGTTAGCGAGCAAATTGAAAAAGCAAAGCTTCGGGTTGCAAACAAGTTAAAAAACGCCGAAAAGGTCAAGTATATCGCATATTTTCAAAGCTTTACCAACACATATGCGCCGATAGATTATTTACGGGACATATTTTACTCGGCGATTGAAAACGAGGAGGTCGCCGTGTTGTCGATTGCAACGCGTCCCGACTGCCTTTCGGAAGAGGTAATTGAGCTTTTAAACGAGTTAAACAAGATTAAGCCCGTTTGGGTTGAGCTTGGGCTTCAAACAATACACGAAAAAACCGCCGAATTTATTCGTCGCGGATACTCGCTTGACGTATATGACGACGCCGTAAGTCGCCTTCACGCCGTTGGCGTAACCGTAATAGCCCACATGATAATTGGGTTGCCCGGCGAAACCGAGGAAATGATATTCAACACGGCGAGGCACATAGGCGAAACCGCCGACGGCATAAAAATCCACTGTCTTTATGTTCAGGAAGGCACCGACCTCGCCGAAATTTACCGAAAGGGCGAAATCACCTTACCCGATATGGAGGAATATATACGCTTGCTTGGCGGGTGTATTGAAAGATTGCCCGAAAAAACGGTTATTCACCGAATGACGGGCGACGGCGATAAAAAAACGCTTATTGCTCCGTTATGGACGGCGAACAAACGCAAGGTGCTTAACACTATTTACGCCGAGTTTAAACGTTCAGATATAACTCAGGGGCGTAGGCATTGAAACCGCAACTTAAATGTGTTATACTTACAATAATATCCTTATTTACGGAGGAAATAATATGACCTGCAAAAAATGCGGAGCTATAACAGAAGGCGGCCGTGATATATGCGCGTTGTGCGACGTTTCGGGAACAAAGGACGTCGACATTTACGGCAACTCAAACCAGCCCGCTGCCAATAAACCGAAAAAAACAAAGCAACCGTTGAACCGCGCTAAGCTTGCCGTTTCAATTACGAGCGTTGTGCTTATCGTGCTTGTATTTCTTACCTTCGGATACATAATTATCGACTCGCTTGGTCGCGAAAAAATCCCGACCGTTTCCGAAAAGGATGCCGAGGCCATTTTGACCGCTTTTAACGGCCCGACGCTTGGCAAAATTAAGGAAAAGTTCCGTTCCGCCGACAGCGACAGTTCAAGACAGTCGGCACGCGACGAGGCCTTTAAATATTTTAGTTCGTTAAAAGAAATAGGAACCATTGACTCGGTCGAGCTTTCAAGCGACGGAACAAAAATTTATTTCGAGGTTAATTACACCGAAAGCGTTTTTGTAATGGACGACCCTACCGCCGACACTTACAACGCCTCCACCATAGTTGCGGAGGATTTTTCCGAATCGTTTAACGGAATTTACTCGTCACACCGCGATTTTTCCGATTTTAAGCTTGGCACCGAAAACAACATACTTATTTTAAACGCAACCGATAACCACAAATCGGTTTATGAAGACCTTGACTCCACTCTTTATTATTTCGAGGACGCAAACCTAAACGTTAATTTTATCGAATACGCTACGCTTGACGATTTTTCAAGAAGACTCGGCAAGTATAACATGATTTTTATTCACGCCCAGTCCTTTAAATCGCGCGACAACAAAACGGTTATTGCGCTTAACGAAAAGGCCACAAAGGCAAACATTGTCGGCTACTCGGCTCAGCTCGCAAACCGCCAATCCTCGGTTTACTCCGGAATGATGTCCGACAACCCAAGCTTTACTGTTAACGACAAGCTTATTACCGAAAATTATAAATCGGTTATGCCGAATTCTCTTGTCTATCTTGGTTTTGACAACGGCTACGGCGGCGGCAACAACGCCTTTGCCGACGCATTTTCCGCCGCAGGGGCAAAGGTTATTGTCGGCTACTCGGGTAACGTAAGCGCCGCTTACGAGGCAAAGTGCGTTAAGGACGCCGCTAAATGCCTTATCTCGGGCAAGACAATTTCCGACACGTTACAGCTTGTCGTTTCCAACAACGGAGAGTCCGACGGCGACGAAACCCCCGCGTTTTTCGGATATTACGGACCCAACGACTGGTCGCTTTACGGTTGGGAACTTTTTAGCGGAATTGAAGCCACCGAAATTACAAGCGACGAGGAGCTTTTTGATACCTTAAACTACGCTATGCTTGCCTTAGGCACAAAATCAATAAGCAAGGATATTAACGGCTACCGTATCATAGACGCCGACAAGGACGGCTCAAACGAGCTTTTCATGATGACCGTTAACGACGACGACCTTATTACAAACCTTGCCTTCGACACCCTTGCAAACGCAAAAATTGCGGTTGACTCCTCAAAAAGCGAGGATTACGATTTCCGTACATTCTATGATTCCGCAAACTCAACGGCCTATCTTTGCGAACAGTTTAAATCGGGCAGCGACGCAAAGACCCTTTATTCATGGACCAACATGGGTTGGGAGATTTTTGCCAAATACTCCGACGAAAAGTCGGGCAAGCCTACATATATTTGGGACAACAAGCACATAAGCAAGGAAGCCTTTGACGCCAACCTTAAAAAGGCGTCGCAGGGAGCTTTGCTTAACAACTGGCAATCAATGCTTAACCTTTATTATCAGGTTAACGAGCGAAACAAGATTATAAACGACCTTATCACCAAATTTAAAGCAATGAACGGTACCTGCGAATCGCTTTTAGCCGATTTCGATAAGGATTCCAAAAACGAGGGCGTTATCGTATTGTCGGGTTACGGCAGCGAATGGCTCAGCAACACCTCTATCATGGCCAACACCGGCAGAGAACAAATTTTACACACGCCGCAATTCGGCACGTTCGCCATTTACATTGACGAAACCGACGTAGGTATCGTTTTCCGCGTAGTT
The DNA here is from genome assembly GCA_017383985.1 of Clostridia bacterium. GTDB lineage: Bacteria > Bacillota > Clostridia > Oscillospirales > Acutalibacteraceae > UMGS1976. The sequence goes on from JAFNUO010000141.1 coordinate 16,341, forward strand.
TATATAAGCGACGTTGCCAAAGAAAAGATTAAACTTTCGGCCAACGAAAACGGCGGAGTTGACGTTTATTTTGAAGAAGACCTTTTAACCGTAAACGTTAAATTTAACGGCGAGGTTACCGAAAGAAGCGGATATACCGTAACGGCCGCATATGACGAATCGGTTTTCTCTCTTATGGGCGTATGGTCGGTACAAGGTCATGAAAACGCCGAGATTACATTTACCGGAAAAGACGACGGATTAATTGTTTCGAAAAACTATTCCTTTAAAAAATCCGCCTATGAAAACGGCAAATTTAAGCACGAATTTATCGTTGAAAAAGACATTAACGGAAGATACAAGCTTTTAGTAAAAATCGACGGCACATATAAGGAATTCGGTTTAGATTGGGGTACTCACGGAGGCAAAGCCTTTGCGCTAAACGACGACGCCACCGCAACCCAAAGCCAGTTTATAAAAAAGGGCGACTATACTCCGTCGGGAACCGATGACGAGGAGGATACAAGCTCTAACACATCGTCGAACACAAGCTCGGACGTATCATCGGGCACAAGCTCCGGCGAAAACTCCTCCGGTGAGGAAAGCGAAACTTAAATTATACGCATATAAACCCGATTAGACTAAAACTTAATCTATATGCATAAAAAAACTGCTTGCACGTTTTTGTGCAAGCAGTTTTTATTATTGGAATTATACTCTTTCGAAAAGCCAGAGGTTTCCGTGCATGTTATTTTCGTACATCTTAAAGTTAATTCCGTCGTTAAGCTCTTTTCCGCTAAAGGTTTCGCCCGAAACGCTGTCTTTATAAGTTGCGTTTGCGTCGGCTTCGCTTATTTTAAGGGTAATAGTCGAGCCGTCGTTTACGCCCTCGTTTTGGAGGTATGTAAGCAAAATACGGTCGGCATAGTTTTCGCCCGAATCGGGAGTAGATACATAGTAGTATGCCGTAGTTCCGTTATTTTCGAACGGAGAAACAAGGCGGTAAAGGTCGCCGAACTTAATAAGCTTTTCAACCGAGCGATAGAAGGCCGTTTGCTTTTTAATTTCGTTCTTAACGTCGTCGCCCATGTGAAGAATGTTAAGCTCGTATCCAAGCATTCCCGCAAGGGCAACCTTAAACTTGTAATCAATCAGGTTCATGTAATCCTCAACCACCATCGGGTTAGAAACGTGGCAAGACATTACGTATGACGGGTAAGCCATTAACGAACCGTACTGGATAAACGGACGTATACGTCCGGCGGTGTTGTCGCTTGTCCAAATTTGGGTAGAAACCGACATCATGGCGAGGTCGTAACGTCCGCCGCCGCCGCTACAGTTTTCAATCATTACGTTGGGGAAGGTTTCCATAAACCAATAGAACAAATCATATACGCCAAGCATAAAGCGGAAGGTAGCTTCGTCCTGGCGGTCGGCGGGCAGGTAAGGCGAGCCCGGCTCGGAAATATGACGGTTGAAGTCCCATTTAATATAATCAATCGCTACGCCGTCAAAGGTTTCCTTAAACGACTTTTTAAGGTAATCAAGAACGGCGGGGTTAGCGAAGTCAAGCACATACTGGCTTCTTGAAAGGCTACCCGTTCTATCCTTACAGGAAATGCACCATTCAGGGTGGGCGCGGTAAAGGTCGCTATCGGGGTTAATCATTTCCGGCTCAATCCAAATACCGAACTTCATACCCGACGCCTTAACCTTGTCAACAAAAACGGCAAGGCCATCGGGGAACTTTTCGGTATTTGTGAACCAATCGCCAAGGCCGGCTTTGTCATCATTACGGGCGCCGAACCAACCGTCGTCCATAACAAGCATATCCATGCCGTATTTTACGCCTTCGTATGCAAAGTCGATAAGCTTTTGCTGGTCAATATCGAAATAGCAGGCCTCCCAAGTGTTAAGAACAATCGGGCGTTTTTCCATCGGGTCACGGGGCACGATAGCCTCGCGTACAAAGGAATGCATTTTTCTTGACATATCGCCAAGGCCGTTCGGAGTATACATCATGATAGCCTCGGGAGCCTCAAAGCTCTCCCCTGCCTCAAGCTTAAATCCGAAGTCCTCGTCGCCAAGGCCTACCTGAACTCTTGTATGTCCGTTTTGGTCAACCTCAACCTCGTCAAGGAAGTTTCCGCTGTAAACAAAGTTAAACGCAAAAACGTCGCCCTTTGTTTCGTCGGTGTCCTTACCTACAAGAGCCATAAAGGGGTTAAACTGGTGGCTGGAGGCGCCGCGACGGCTGAAAACACGTTGGTTACCCATAACAACGGCCGAACGCTGAATATTTCGTTCCTCCATATGGGCGCCGTATAAAGAAATCATGTCGTAATCGTGACCCACAAGGTTAAGCGAAAGGCTCATCGCCTTTTCAATCTTAACCGTCTCTTTTCCCGCGTTTTCAAGGGTAAAGTAGCGGGAAATAATATCATGTTTCGGGAAAACGGTATAATAAAGATTTAAAAGGCAACCGGTAACCTCGTCGGCCATATGTATAATAAGGGTTTCGGTACCTTCCTGCGCTCTTGCACAGGGGATTCCCTTAATAATTTTTCTTCCCGAAATGATTTCGTGGCTCTTGTAAACAAAGCTTGTACAGCAATCCCCCGCCGGAGCACGCAATTTAAGCGAAGTTGCGCGGAAATCGCCGCTTCCGTAAAACGGGAACTCGATAAAATCGTCGTTAAGCGAAAAACCCTCTCCCACATTAGGCAAATAGGGAGAAAAGCTACGATAGTTAGCCTTAAAATCATAATTCGACTTACCCTTTTCGCCGTAGTAAAGATGTACGAGGAAACGGTCATGACGAACTTTAAAAGCATATTCGGTGTTGTTTGTTGAAATGACAAACAATTTGTCGGTTTCGTTGAAGGTAATAGACATAATTGCCCTCCTAACAATATTTTATCATAATATATCATGTTTTTTTAGTTAAAGCAAGCGATAAAGCCAAATTAAAAACAAAAAAACTCCGCTTATTTTCATATAAACGGAGTTTATCTTATCGTTCAGTAATATCTTTTAGCAATTTTTCAAAATTTACGCCGTACCAACGTCCGTCGGGGTCGTCTTTAGACTCGGAAATTGCGCGGTGAACAAACCCGTCGGCGGCCGAAACAGCGACGTCGAAATCGGCGTCGTTAAGGTAGGTCGCGGTAAGGACGGAGGTAAATATATCTCCGCTTCCGTGGAGGGATCCGACGATACGCGGTTGGTTATGAAAAACGGTTTCGCCCGTTTCGCAATCCCGCGTAATCGTGCTTATAACATTTTCCTCGCACTCGACGCCCGTAAGTACAATTTTCCCGTGGCAAATTTTTGCCAAGCCGTCAAGCATTTTTTCAGCGTCACTCTTTGAAAGATGTACGCCGTCGCTTTTTATTCCCGTAAGCAAGCTGCCCTCGGTTAAATTAGGCGTTATTACGTCGGCGATAGCGCAAAGCTTTTTTATTGCGGAAATATTATCCTCGGTAAAGCCGCGGTAAAGCTTACCGCTGTCGCCCAAAACAGGGTCAACCATCAAAAGGGTTTCCTCCGACTTAAACCGAGTTACTATATCATATACGCAATCGGCCTGGTCGGGCGATAAAATATAGCCCGTATAAATCGCATCAAACCTTGTGTCCATGTCGGCCCAATGGTTGGCGATTTTTTTCATTTCGTCGGTCATGTTAAAGGCGACAAAATTACCAAATCCTTGCGCCGTATGGGTAGAAAGCAAGGCGGTAGGTAAAATAACGCACTCGTGTCCCGCCGCCGAAATTATCGGCAACGCAACCGTAAGCGAGCATTTTCCTATACAGGATATATCGTTTATTGCAAGAACTCTTTTTTGCATTATTTTTTCGTCTCCGATTTTTTTAATCAGCTAAGCTATAAAAATTATCTAAAATTCCGTCAACCGCGTTCCAATCGGTAACCGACGTTACGACAATTTCTATCATATAGCCGTCAATTTTTATAAAAATAGTTTTTTGATAAACGTTTATGTCTCCCGACTTTAAATGGACATTAAGGCTTTTACATTTTCGGCCGCAAAAATCAACCGCTTCCTTTGTATATACAACGTCGTCAAAGTTTCCGTTTTCGGAATAATCCTCGTCCAGCGCCTCTTGCCACATGTCGATATATTTATCTTCGCCCATTATCGTTCCGAAAACCATTCCCATGTTTTTCGCCTGAACAAATACGCTTTCGGTTCCGTCGGCTATGCTTGCGTCCATGTCGCTTATAATATCGGCCTGGTTAATCGCCGCTTCAAACTCTTCGCCCGAAAGGGTTTCGTCAACGCCCATTTCGGAAAGCAGGTCGGCTCGGCTCATAAACGACCAACCCTCGTCAAGGGTATAGCCGACGCCGATAAATTCGTTTTCGTACGTATCGCCGTTAACCGTTCCAAGAGTAAACTCTTTTTCTTTATTACAAGAAGCGAAACAGAAAACCATAACAAGCGCCAAAATTATTGCAACTGTTTTCTTCATCATAAAAAACCTCAATTAAACATTTTTGCCATTATAACACCAAAAAGCATAGATTGCAATAAAAAAGGACGGTTGTAGCCGTCCTTTAAAATTAAATTTTATATCGCATAAAACAACTTAACCATATCGTCGGTAGTGTTTTCAAGATAGGTAGAAAAGGTTATTACCGCTAAATATTTTCCTTTTTTTAAATAAATCTGTTTCTGGAAAACGGGCATTCCGCTGCGTTCATAGCTGCAATCATATGCGTAGCGGGTAGCGCCGCAAAAATCAACCTCGGCTATTTTTATCGAAACCTTTTCGCCGTCCATTTCGCTTATTCCCTGCTCCACGCCGGCTAAGGCCGATTCGATTAAGCTTTTTTCGTCCATAACGGCGCCGTATACAAGGCCCATATCCTGAACTATTACCGAAATATGTTGGGTTGCGTCGTCGGTTGCCGCCAAAAAGTCGGTAACAATTCCTTCTTCGCCAACCGTTTCATCTTCGCT